>DATFJY010000096.1:0-33146 GCA_035268905.1 Desulfotignum sp. | reverse complement strand
GGCCCCTTCCAGCAGCTGGGCAAGAATATCTCTTCCCACATTGTCGGTACCCAGCCAGTGGGCGAGGCTGGGGCCGGTGGACACCCTGATGTCCGGATCGATACCTGTCATGGGGTCATACATGGGCCCGATAAGCGGCACAAAAAAAGACGCAATGGCCATGAACATGAACACCGCAAGAATGATGACACCGGTTTTTCCCAAAGGGTTTTTGATAAAAATCTGCCACCCTTTGTAAAACCGCAACAGAGAATACTTGTTCAGCACAGGCACATCCTTTTACCTTATCAGTTAATCCTGGGATCCAGCCAGGCATACAGCAAATCCACAATCAGATTTGCCACCAGCACCACCAGGGCGATGAGCAGAAAACAAGCCTGTGCCAGGGGATAGTCGTTGTTGCTCACGGCAAATATCAGTTCCTTGCCGATCCCGGGCCAGGTGAAAATCTGCTCTGTCAGTGCCCCCCCGTTTATGGAAAAGGCAAGGGAAAGCCCCACAGATGTTATTACGGGCAGAGCGGCATTCTGGGCAGCATGTTTGTTGCGGATCACCTTTTCGCTCAGCCCCTTTGCCCGGGCCGTGATAATATAATCTTCCCTGAGAACCGACAGCATGGAGGAACGCATCAACAAAAGATAAGAGCCCAGGTTGATGATGAAAAGGGTCAGCAGCGGCAGCATCAGATGGTGGAGGATATCCAGAACCCGGACAAACAGCGGGGCATTTCCCACCCAAAGGGATGGGGTCAGCACCCCGCCCAAAGGAAACAGTCCCAGCTTGAACCCCAGAATCCACAGCAACAGCAGCGCAAACCAGGGGATAAACAGGGTGTAACACACAAGGGCGGAAATAGACATGACATTGTCCAGACGGGAGCCTTTATGCCAGGCAGCGATTTTGCCCAGAAAGATCCCCACAAATGCCGCCAGAACCGTGGAGGTGGTAAACAGCAGAATGGTCCATTTGAGTTTGTCTAAAATGATGGTGGAAACCTGTTCCCCGTAATGAAAGGAAAACCCGAAATTCCCGGCAAAAAAATTTTTCACATAAATGAAATATTGCTCCCACAAAGGTCTGTCCAGGCCCATTTGCTCGATGAGATGGTCCATGTCTTCAGGGGTGAGCATGGGATCCACCATCTTGGAAATGGGATCTCCCGGAGACAAACGGAACAAAAAAAACAGCACCGTCAGAATCACAAAGAAAATAAAGGACACTTCCAACAATTTTACCAGAATATAGCTGGGTTTTCTCATGGTATTCCAGACCGTTTTTGTCTAATTCACCGGTTTTACCATACACATGGACCAGAGATTGCCGATGCCGTCCACTTTTTCCACCCAGCCTGTATACCGCTTGTTCACGGTGGCCTCGATGATATGGGGATTGTATAACGGGTAGTAGGGCACATCTTCCAGGATCATCTCCTGCATTTTGAAGATCATCTGCCGGCGCTCCGCCACATTCACAACCAGCCGCTGCTGCCCGGCCAGGCTATCAAATGCCTCATTTGCGTATCCGCTCATGTTCCAGCCCCTGGGTTTGTCATTTGCCGAAGAGAAAAACGCCCCCAGGTAATCAGGATCCAGATTCAGCTTGCCGTATCCCAGAACAAAGGCATCAAAATCATGTTTACCCTTGACGGTTTCCAGCAGGGAGTTGAAGGACATGGGGCGTGCAAAGGCAGGCATACCCAGTTTTCTGAGCCACTCCTGGATCATGGTGCCGGCAAAGGCACGTTTGGGGTCATAATCCGCCGGCGGTGTCAGAATCACAAATTTTTCCATGGGTTCCCCGGAGGGAAGGACAATGTCCGATGCATTGGCCAGAGAACCGTCATCATTCACCGGCGGTGTTTTCCAGGAATATCCGGCCGATTTCAGCATTTTCCAAGCGGCTGTAACTCGTTGGGTTTCATCCATGCCGTTACCGTATTTTCTGACATCCGGATTGTGCCAGAAATGGTTTCCCGAGGGTACTATGGAATCCATGGGGGTGCCGTAATCCTGGAGAATCCGGTTCAGAATGAACTGCTTGTCCACAACGGTTGCAACGGCCTGGCGCAGAATTTTGTCATCAAACGGGGGCCTTCGCAGATTGAATCCCAGATAATACAGGGCGCTTTTCTTGTTAAAGTGCAGATCAACACTGGTGTTCTTTTCCAGATCCTTGATATAGCCGGGCTGGATATCCCACCAGTAATAATCGATATCCCCTTTTTTCAGGGCCAGTATGGCCACATCCGAAGTTCCGTAAATATCGAACAAAAGATTGTCCACATAGGGACCCAGCGCCAGACCAGCGATAGTTTTTCCCTGTCCGAAAAAATGCGGATTTTTTTTCATATAAATATAGGAACCCTTCTGGTATTCATCCAGGACAAAAGGACCGGTTCCCAGCAGTTTTTCCGGCTGATAATCCTGCAGGGCACGCAATGGTTTTTCTTTGGTCAATGCATCTTTGACCACAGGGCCCCACTCTTTTCTGGAAACCATGGGAGCGGTCATGACCCGGGACATGAAGATGGCGGAAGGTTGTTTCAAATAAAACACCACCGTATGGGCATCAGGGGCTTCCACCTTTTCGATTATCTTCCATTTGCTGTAGTACCGGGGAATTTTGAAATCAAAAAACAGCTGTTTGGTGAACAGCACATCTTCACTGGTGAAATCAGAGCCGTCCGACCACTTTGCGTTTCTCAGCTTTATGGTATAGGTCAAGGCTTTTTCATCAAACACCGCATCCTCTTTGGCCAGCCAGGGAATAATTTCCAGGGTCTCCGGGTGGCGGCGGAAAAGCGGCTGGTAGATCTGCGAAAGAATTTTACGGGAGTTGCCGTCAGTCCCAAGCCAGATATTCAACGATCTGGGTTCTTCAGGCAGCCCGATTTTCAAAACCGCAGTGTCTTCAGATTTCTGGCATGAAAACAGTGCACCGGTTATCGCCAGTAATAAAACCGCCGGCAGCAGCCAGGTAAAAACTGGCCTGAACCACCTGTTGGACATGTTTTTTTTAATTCTTCTGTTTTGATACACTGATTTTCTCCTCTATAAAATCCACCATTTTCATCTCAAGTTTCTGGTTGCTGTAATGGTTTATCCGGGGAATCCCCCCGGGGCTGATGCAGTTGATTTCCACCAGCTTGTCGCCGATGATATCAATGCCCACAAAATACAGGCCGTCTTTTCTCAATTTGGGGGCAATGCGCCGGCAAACCGCTTCCTGGGACGGTGTGATCGTGTGCTGGAAGGCCAGGGCACCGGCATGGACATTGGTGCGGAAATCACCAGACACGGACCGGCGCCCCATGGCACCCAGGATTTTTCCATCCAGCAGCAGAATGCGCACATCCCCCTTTTCTTTTACCTCTTCCAAATATTCCTGGACCATGATGGGTCGGCGCTCGGGATAGGGTTTTCCCGCCTTGACATAGTAGTTGATCAGGGAGTTGAGATTTTCCTGGTCCTGGGTGCTCACCTTGATTACCCCGTGCCCCCCGTGCCCGTGCAGGGGCTTGATGACCATGGCACCGCCGAAATCATCGATGATTTTTCTCAACCGCTTGGGGTCCCTGGACACGTGGGTTTCCGGTATGATATCCGGAAAATTCAGGATATAGGCTTTGCTGTTGCCGTGGATCTGGCCCAGGGTTTTGTTGATCAGAAATACCCGGTCGCTCACCGGCCCCAAAAATTCCAGCACCTCATAATTGATGGGCGGATCTTTCCGCAAAAACAGGACATCCAGATCTGTCACAGATTCAAAAATCAGTTCCTCCCTGTCCAGGCACTGAATTAGATCGGCCCAGTAATTCTGGATAGAACTGTTTTTCGGCACCGAGATATGGCGCATTCTTGCCACCACTTCATTTTTCCGGACGTAGACATCGTGGGGCTCCAGAAAAAAAACCTCATGGCGCCGCTGGTTGCACTCATACATGATATGGGCAGTGGTATCCCAGACCGGGTCTATCTGCCGCAGATCATCCATCAAAAATGCAATTTCCATGATACCTGTTCAAGACCTCCAGGTGTCTGTCTGTAGGGGTTAAAATTTTTTTCGCGTCAGACATTTGTAAGATAAGTCGGTTGAATTGTCAAACCCTTACCCAAATTTAATGAAACACAAGACAAAAACTTTTTATTTGTGTATCATTAAGGTTTTCATTGTATATGCGACCAACAAACCAATTGGAGGATAATTATGGGAGACACCCTTTTCATACAATTTTACAATAAGACGTACAGTGGCTGGTTTGACCTGTGCAACGGATTTTCAGACACCTGGGATTTGTGCCGCAGCAAAGGGGATTTTTTGTGGATACCCTTGGATATGGATACAGACCAGTGGTACGACGAAAACGCCTACACCCGGATTCCACTGCCCATCCAGAAAGGCACCGTATATGTCAGTGCCAGTTACGTAAACCAGTTGTATCAGGCTTTTTTGTGGGCCAACCAGTATCCGGACATCACCTTTTTTGTGGGCGGACCTGTGGCATCGGAACGGTATTGTGCAGAACCGGGCTGGCATTCGGTGCATTTCAAGGTGGAACATCCCCTGCCGGCCAACCTGGTTGTAACGGGCCAAAGTGTTGAATCCCTGTTTGGGGTTCCTGAATTTTCCGGCCGGTGGCATCTGGAAGTACCGGATCGTATCCCGGCAGACAGCCGGATCTATTTTTCCTATACCCTTGAAAACCAGTGTTATTGGAAAAAGTGTCCCTTTTGTTCCATTGCCCAGCACTCTTCAGCCCACTTCAGAAAACGCAAGATTCTGGACCTGGCCTTTACAGATCTGGATTACACCGGTCACAAGATTGTCCGGCTCAACACCGGGTCCATTACCCCGGAGCATATCCGAAGCATTCTGCCCCTTTTGCCCGCAACCCCGGATATGGAATACCGATTTTTCATGCGGGCGGCCGCAGCGGAAACCCGGGCCATGGAAGCGGCGGTGTCCAAAATGCAGGGACAGGTTCCCGACTGCACCCTGGGATTCGGCATTGAATTTCCTTCAGACCGCATGTGGCAGTATCTGAACAAGGGCACCCGCATGGATGACGTGATAAAAACCCTGGAATTCTGTACAAAAACCGGTTTCAAGGTCAACGCCAATGTGATTTTGGGCTGGAACAACCTGACGGAACAGGACCTCATTGATCTGGAAGGCTTCATGGAAAACCTGTCCGCAGACACGGTCACCACCCTTCAGCTGCGCTGGCTGTTTGCCCATCCCTATACCAAAATTTATGACACCTACGAAGGGGTGGAAAACAGTATCCGGCTGGGGCCCTTTAACTGCGGGTTCAATGTCAGGGTGAGCCCGGAACAGCAGACATTGAACCTGCGGGCCGCAGATATCATGAAACAATACTGCGATACAAAGGGCATTACCCTGCAGGGATACAAAAACCTGGCAAAGGGGCTGTTGTGATACCTTGAGGAGACCCTATAATGTTCATCAAAAAAAGTAAAAATAACGGTGTTCGGGAAATTCTGACAATGGGGGTTTTCTGGCGCATCCTTTTTATCGAGGCGGTTTTGCTGGTATATTCTCTTGTGTACCGCTGGCTGGCGGAAGATGCGGGACCGGCCGATCTTTTCTGGTATGCCGTAAGAATCATGGTGCTGGTGGGCATTATCATTGTCTTCATGGTGGTAAGTCTGAAACAGTTTCTTGCCCAAAAAATCATAAATCCGCTGGAACATATCGCCTTTGCCAACAAAGCCATTGAGAAAGATTTTTCCACTGCAGGCTCTATTACACTGCCGGCGGATACGCCGGATGAAATCAAAACCATTGTCACCACCCGGGACGAAATGCTCACCAACATCATGCAGGTATCGGATGAACGGCTCAAACTGGTGAATTTTATCAAGGAAACCTTTGGACAGTATCTTTCCAAAAAAGTGGTGGAAGAAATTCTTTCTTCCACCCGGGGCCGGCAGATCGGGGGCACCCGCAAAACAGTGACCATACTGATGGCAGATCTGCGGGGATTTACCAGCCTTTCGGAATCACGGGACCCGGAACAAATGGTGCAGCTGCTCAACCGGTATCTTGAAAAAATGTCCGCCATCATTCTGCGGTATGACGGCATTATCGATGAAATCATCGGGGATGCCATCCTGGCCGTATTTGGCGCCCCCGAACCCCATGAGAATGACCCGGAACGGGCCATTGCCTGTGCTTTGGAAATGCAGAACCGCCTGGTCCGGCTTAATGAAGAGATCACAGCCGAAGGATACCCGGCCCTTGAAATGGGCATCGGCATCAATACAGGCAGTGTTATTGTGGGAAATATCGGATCGAAACTGCGCATGAAATACGGCATTGTCGGCGATACCGTGAACCGGGCCGCCCGGATCGAATCCAACAGCATCGGCGGCCAGGTCCTCATTGGTGAGTCCACCTGTAAAGCCGTTCATGCCCCTTTGCAGACAGACCCCCCCAAAACCATGATGATGAAAGGCATGAAAAACCCCCTTGTTTTTTATCCGGTATATGCCATTGAAATGGATGGTAAAAAAATAGCCCTGGATGTGCCCGCCACCTCAGGCACTTTACTGGATATTCAGATACCTTTGCAGTTATGGGTCATCCAGGACAAAAAACTGGGGACCATCCCCATCGCCGGCACCACCGTTTCCATGGATGAAAACAAGATCCATATACAGACCACAACCCCTGTTGCACCGCTGACAGATGTGAAGCTCAATTTTTCTTTCTGCCTGGAAGCCCATTGTTTTGATGATATCTATGCCAAATGCATTGCCGTGGAGCCTGCGGGCCCCGGCCGGGACAGTCGCCTTTGTGAGCTGCATATAACCGCCATGGCGGAAAAGGACCGTGCCGTTATCAGGCAGTGGATGGCAGAAGTGGCTGCCTGATTGTAACCATTTGCATTACAATTTTTGTACCACAGGCTTTTTTCTTGACAAGGCATCAAAAGTATACTTGGATAATTCACATCCCTGTTTGGTGCTGCTGACTATAAACCCGTAACACAAAGGATGATTGGTCATGGGAAACACATTGCGCCTGAAATTTTTATCCCTTGACCTGCGCAAAGCAGGGTGGTGGTGTATCTGGATTTTGTTCATCAGCCAGATATGGCTGCTTCAGACCGGTCATGGCCAGGAAAACCGGATCACCAATTCCCTGGGTATGACCTTTATACGGGTTTCTTCCGGCACCTTTCAGATGGGAAGCCCTGAAACGGAAAAGCACCGGGACCCTAATGAAGCGCAGCATAAAGTTACTATAAAAAAAAATTTCTATCTTCAGGAAACCGAAGTCACCCTGGAACAATGGCAGGCGGTCATGGGAAAAAGCTGGTTTATCCGGCGGAAAGGATCTGACCGGACACCGGTCACCCGGGTTTCGTTTTATGATGTCCAGAAATTTATCAGAAAGATCAACAAGAAAGGCAGTGCCCGGTACCGGCTGCCTACGGAAGCGGAATGGGAATATGCCTGCCGGGCCGGCACCAATACCGCATACTTCTGGGGTAATGAGATAGACTGTTCCAGGGCCATGTATGCCAACAATCCCAAAAAATTGTGCAATTGCTGTGACCATTACCGGTCTGCAGGGCTGCTTGTAAACAGCCCTGCCCCGGTGGGTTCCTTTGCCCCAAATCCCTGGGGATTTTATGACATGCACGGCAATGTCTGGGAATGGTGTGCAGATGAGTATACCGATGACATCCGCACCCCCGGTGTCGACTCCTATGATCTTTTTTCCTCCAGGCCCAGGGTGCGAAGGGGCGGCAGCTGGTACAAGTATGGCCAGTTCCTCAGAAGTGCCAACCGCACCTATGCCCATCCCGGGGCCAGGTTCCAGACCACGGGATTCAGACTGGTCCTTGAGACAGAATAATGCGCGCAAAACTCCTTGGTCTTCTCAAAATTTATGAAGAAGAGATCAGCCTGTTTTTGTGGACAGCCGCCCTTTTGTTCATCATCCGCAGCTCCGGCATCATCCTGAACAACTATGCGGAAACCGCTTTTTTAAAGCGGTTCGGGGTGGAATTTCTGCCCATGGTCAATATGCTCAATGCAGTGGCCACCTTTTTTGTCACCGGACTGCTCACAGCTTTTTTAAGCAAAACCTCCGGTGCCAGACTCTTGTTTTATATGTTTATTTTCTCAGGGGTCTTTGTCACAGCCATCCGTCTGCTTATCCCCATGGGGTTCAACCTGCTGTATCCCTTTTTGTTCATGCTCAAAAGCCAGCTTGAGCTGCTCCAGGCCCTGTTGTTCTGGAACATGTGCAATGATCTTTTCAATACCCGCCAGTCCAAACGCCTGTTTCCACTGCTCACTGCAGGGGGGGTCATCGGGCTCATCCTGGGCAGTTTCGGCACCCCCTATTTTGCCGATCTGTTCAGCATGGACAACCTGCTGTATCTGTATCTGGTCACCACCATTATCGGTGCATTGCTGATCCAGGCCATGGGGCGCAGTTACGCCACCTTGATATTTACGGAAAAAACCGGAGAATCAGGCAAAAAAAAGCCTCCCATGATGGAAGAGATAAAACGGGTCTACCCCCTGGTAAAAGATTCCATCCTGGTAAAAATTGTCCTGGTGCTGACATTCATGCCCAATGTGGTCATTCCCATCATGAACTACCAGTTCAATTATGCCGTCAACGAACAATTTGCCTCGGAAAGCGCCATGATCCAGTTTTTCGGCAATTTCAGAGGAATGCTGTACATTGTCAGCCTGATTATTTTAATGTTTGTGGGACGCATTTACGGCCGGTGGGGACTGCCCGTGGCGCTCATGTTTCACCCGTTCAACTACATGCTGGCATTTACGGCGTTCCTTTTGCGGTTCGACGTCATATCAGCCATGTATGCCAGAATGTCCACAAATATTTTACGTACCACCATCAACGGCCCTGCCAACAGTATTCTCATCGGCCTGTTTCCAGCTTCCTACCGGGACATGATCCGCCCCTTTTTACGGGGCACGGTTGTCAGGCTGGCCCTGTTCACAGGGTCCTCCCTGATTTTGATTTCAACGCCGTTGTTTCATCCCCGGTACCTGACCCTGGTGGCCCTGCCTTTTCTCATCGCATGGGTGGCGGCCCCGTTTGTGCTCAAAGCCAGGTATTCAAGAATTCTGCTGGATATGATCTCCAAAAATCTGCTGGATATCAAAAGTCTGGACCAAAAAGAACTCAAACAGATTTTTGACCAGGATAAAACCCAGGCAGACCTGGAATCTTCCTTTCTGGCAGCCCGGGGCAGTGATGCCCTCTGGTATGCCAGGCTGTTGAAAAATTTTTCTGACGACCGGCTGGATCAGCTGATTATCGAAAATCTGGATCATCAGAATGAAGATACACAGGTGGCCCTCATCAAAATGATCTCTCCTGATTCCGGACCAGAGGCTGCCAAAAAACTGGTACGGTATTTGTCTCCCCACCGCCACGAAACCACCATTGCCATCTTGAAACTGATCTGCCGGCATGGCATCCAAATTTCAGACACCCCTGATCTCTCAGACTATGTTAACAGCGCCCATCCGGTGGTCAGGGGGTTTGCCGGTGCCTGTTCCTATGCCGGCCGTCCGGAATATCTCCAGAAATGCATTGATGACTGGCTCTCCCAAAGCGATATGGCATACCAAAAATCCGGAATTATCTGCGCCGGATTGAGCGGCCGCCAGGAATATATCCCCCGGCTCCAGGCCATGCTCCAGGAACCGGATACCGATCCGGTCATCCCGGATATCATCCGGGCACTTTCCCGGCTGGGAACCCGGGCAGGCCATTCCGTGGCGGTTTCATTTCTCCTTCATGAACGACAGGATGTGCGCATGGCTGCACTGGATGCCCTTGACATTGCTGATGATGCATCTTTGAAACAGGCAATTCTTCTGCTGGGAGATCCTTCAGATGCCATCCATGACTTTGCCCTTGAAAAAATAAAATCCGCTGCATTTCAGAACAACGCCCTGCTGGTGGAATCTCTGGGGCTGCCCTCCAACCGGATCAGGCGGGGACTTTTTACCCTGCTGGAAACCCTGGATATCAAGGAATTTGATGTGCTGGTATTCGCCAAAAAACAGCTTGCCAGATCCTATGGCTGTCTGGCCATGGCCCAGTCCCTGGAAGCACTTCCCCGGAGCGGAATGCGGGACCTTGCCATGGAACATCTTGTGGAAAAAAAAGAGCGGGTACTGGAAAACATTCTCCGGGTTCTGGCCATCCATGACCAGACCGGACGGCTGAGATCCGCCTGGCAGGGCATCTTTTCCTCGGACACCCGGCAGCGGGCCAATGCCATTGAACTGCTCAATGATGCTTTGGACAAAAAAACCTTCCATACCATGCTCCCGCTTCTGGAAAGCCCCTCCCCTGCAATGGCACTGAAAGAGGGCAGGAAACTGACAAAAATACCCGCATTGGAACAGGACAAAAATCAGGTGGTATCAGAACTTTTGTCCTCTGCAGACTGGGTGGATGTAATTATGGGGCTGGGAATCCTGCGGGAAACACCGGATATTTCCATCGATGATGCCCTGCTAAAAGGGGTGAAACAATCTGATAACCCGTATATTTTAGAGGAAATTGACATGATCTGGAACAGAAACAAAAAATCTTCGAAAACCAGCGAAGCGGATTCCTCCCAAAAACTGTCTCTGGGTGAAAAAATACTTCTTTTAAAGGAAATCGAAATATTTTCAGGCCTGAATGCATCAGAACTGGCAGCCATTGCCGGTGTCACCGAAGAAATGGCATATGCAGCAGACAAGGATGTCATCAAACAAAACAGTGTCGGCGAAACCGTTTATCTGATCATTGACGGCACGGTGTCCGTGGTTATGGAAAAGGAAAACAGCAAAGAGGAACCCATTGACCAGATGACATCCGGCAGCGCCTTCGGGGAAATGGCTTTGATCGATGATGCCCCCAGATCCGCCACCATCCGAACCATGACCCCCTGCCGGTTTCTGATTCTCCACAAACAGGAATTCAAGGAAACCGCCATGGAATTTCCCCGCATATCTCTGCAGATCTGTTCGGTTCTCAGTCAGCGGATCAGACACCTGCATTCTTTGGTCCAGGACAAACCGTGCTGACATTTGTCTATCCATCCAGCAGGGTTGCAATGGTATCTGCCAGATCGCCCCTTCCCTGTTTTCTGAGCAGGGGGATCAGGGGCCGGTAAAAAGGCGGCCTGACCCGGATGGTGATATCAAACCGGGAAATATCTTCTGGAAAAACGCCATCTGTTGCAAAGGCACGGGTCTTGTGCAGCAGCCCCAAGGCGGTAAGCTCGGTCATGGTGCGCACACATTTTTCACACCTGCCGCAGTTGAGCAAATCCGGTACATTGGCCAGGCAGACCCGGAAATTTTGAAATGCCGTATCCCATTCAGAAACGATCTGGATCTTTTCCAGCCGGGACATCTCATAATCCCGGTGGCGGATGCGCATGCCGTAGCTGGAGTATTCCGGATCCAGCAGGGGATGGGAACCACAGGGGTGCAGGTTGGGGATATCATAGGATGAGGCGATGAACATCAGATTGATCCGGTTGCTGAACCCATGGGCCATGGCAGCCAGCACCGCGCCAAAAAAACTGTCCAGCCACAGATCCCGCTCATCGCACAAATGACGAATATTGGTATACACCGGCACAAGGGTTGTGCCGGCATCCCGGGTGATGCAGGATGCTGCTGTCAATGCCCGGTCGAATACATGCAGTTTTTCCCCCCTCTCCTGGACCCCGCCGATGTCAAAGCCATGGAGAAAAAAACTGTCTTTGACATAAGCCGGATGGGTGTCAGCATAATGCAGCCGGTTTTGGCGCAGGGCCGCCAGAGAATCCATGCCGCCGGACATGACCATGCCGGCCCTGTGGGGTGCCGGCAGATCCTGGTGTTTTCGGACATTGGATTCAACAGGAATGGGCACATACCGCCCCTGTGTCCAGTGGGACAGAATATGCATGGCCACCTGCACGCCTTCTTTGAGAAACGGACAGACCGCGCCTTCCACAAAAATACGTTTTTCCCCCAGATGCAGGGCCGGCAGCAGACACCCCACCAGGAATGCATCCGGGTTGGCGCCAAATCCCTCAGCATATGCCGCAGGGGTCTTGATATAGATATCCTTGTCAGAATGATCACTTTGTTCGAAACTGACCCTGGCAGCGGCAACGGCAAAATCGCTGTCCTGTGTCAATTGTATATCGGTGATTTTCATATGCTGTCTTTTGTCATCCCTGATTGCTATTTCATATATGAAAGAACGATCTGCTGCACTATTATGTCATCTTTTTTTATTTCCGGCCACTGACAGCACATGGGCAATGATTTTTTTTGCAATATCTTTTCCAGTGGCAGCTTCCAACCCCCTGAAACCTGGTGAATAATTCACCTCCACCACATGGGGAAGGCCCTCTTTTTCCACCATCATATCAATGCCGGCAATGTCCAGAGCGCAGGCCCTGGCAGCGGAAACAGCCATGTCAGCCCACGCTTTGGGCGGATCAACTCTTTTAGCCTGTCCATATTGATGGATATTGGTCCTGAAATCATTTGGTGCCGGTGTCAGCTGCATGGCACCGGCCACCCTTCCTCCGATCACAAGAACCCTTGCATCCACCCTTGCCTTGGGCGGAAAAAACCGCTGCACCACCAGCCCTTTTACCGGATCAAGCAGGTTTGCCACACATGTTTCGGCCCCGGGTCTGTCATCGATTTTCACCACCCCGTCTCCCCCCATGCCAAAAGGCTGTTTGACAATGACCGGGTACCCGCCCAACTGGTCAATGGCCGCAAAAAAACCATCAAATCTGGTGACAAAACAGGAGTCCGGCACCCGAATCCCTTCCGCAGACAGGGTCTGGAGCGTAATAAACTGGTGCCGGGCAATGGTTACCCCTTCCAGTGTGTTCACCAGGGGAATGCCCATTGCCTGAAACTGGCGCAGCACCACAAACCCGTATTCCCCCATAAGCGCCCCCTGTCGGGGCATCACCACATCCGGCAGATCACCGGAAATACGGCTTTTCAATAAATCATCCGGGTTGCCGGCCGGTTTGGTGACGGCGGGCACCGCACCGTTGGAAACGGGTTTATTGGAGATGTCTCCAATTAAAGCAGCCGGGTTGCTGGTTGGTTTAATACCGAAGGCTGCTTCGGCGGATGCGCTGCCAGGAAAAAGGCCTCCCATGCCCGGATACTGCTTTTCCAAAGAACAAATCAGCTGGTATGGATTTATGAGCTGGGTCTTGTGGCCGGCAGTTCCGGCAGCTGTCTGGAGCCGGCCATTGGGGTGAAACCCGAACCCGTGCACCGTGAGAATGCCGATATTCACAGGCCGTCGTCTTTCTGGGTTTCAAGGGGTGAAGTCATGTGCGCCGGCATCCATATGCCCATGTGTTTCCCTGCCTTTTCACTGAAATAGGTGGTAATTTTTCGGGTATTGTTGTGCAGGGCAATTTTCTGTGTGGCCAGGTTGTCTTCGTCAATAATGGAAAACACCCTGTATTCGCCTGCCCTTTTGGTCAACCCCTCCAGCAGTTTTCTGCCAACACCCAAAGACCGGTATTCCGGCCGCACCGAGGTGTAACCCCGTTCCACAAACCTGGAAAAATCCAGGCCGGTTGCTGTTTTCAGCCGGGCTGTCAGAGCCTTTCTGGGATGTTTCAGGCAGGAGTTTCCCACCAGCACCCCGTTTTCCACAGCATACCCGATCAGATAGGCTTTTTCAAGGTTGGACCGGACATGGGCCAGGTCCACCGATCCCCCTGCCGCCACCATGGCGCAGACCGTATCCAGATATCCATCCGGCAGATCTGCCGGGGGTGTAAAATGATAGGCAATATTCCGGCCCAGGAAAAGCAAGTCAGAGCCACGGTACCGCAGCCGGATCAGGTGATCCACAGGAAATTTTGCCAGGCATGCCAGCATCCGGGCAGGATTTTCCAGAAGTTCCCAGGCAGGTCTTCCGGGCAGGGGTGCAGCCATGTCATAGGCGCTGGAAAAAGGTTCATGATTTTTGGGAAGTTCATGATTTTTGGGAATATGATATGAATGGACAATGTGGGGGTTGTCCATGATAAATTTTACAGCAGACCCTGCTTTTTCATATGTTCCGGCAAGGCTGCCACCCGGAGATGCCGGAACTGTCACATGGTTCCATATGCCCTGTCTGGAAATCTGCCACAATAATTGGTCCAAAATATTTGCCAGGTCAGGCGCACACAGCCAATGGACCAGTTTCAATCCGTTTTTCTGCCATCCGAACAGCTGGTTTTTCCCAACCGGTTCCCGGGATGGCCCCGGTCCGGTCGTGATGCCGAATACAATGGATTCTGGTTTTTCTGCCAGCCATCGGGACAAACGGTCCATACAGGACACCAGATCCGGTGCTGGTCGGCCGGATGCATCCCCCTGAAAAAAAAACCCGGCTGCATCACTGTAGTCCTGCTGATGCAAATGCCGGAACAATGCATCCTGGTCGTTAAAAGCAAAGGGATCCACTGTATATATCTGTCCAAATGCACTGTCATGGACCAGATCTGTAAGGGTGATGCCGCCGCTTTCTGCACCGGCGGTCAATGGGTTATGCGCCATATTCATTCTTTTGCTGTCCGGGTTCCCGAATGGTTACATACAATTGCACTGGCAGTGCAGCTCCCGTCATGCTGATCTGTTGACATTATCCGGTGTGCTGGCAGAAGTCAAGAACAGGCCCCCTGGGCAACCTCATTTTAAATATAATTATACCATAAATTCAATGAGTTATAGCAAATTTCAAATACCTTCACATTGATTTGATCTATAACACCGGTCTGGCGACATATCGCAGGGTACATTGGCCTAAGCTGCACTGGATAATAACAGCACCCATTTACAATGGTCTGATGGATACTTATTTTGTTAAGAAAAAGGAGGATCTGAAATGAAAGCAGCGTTTCATTTACATCATTTTGTAATTTTTCCCATATATATTTTGTTATGTCTCAATACATTTACCGGACACAAGGCATTAGCCATGGAGGTTGAGGTGACACACGATAAAGCGACATTTGCCGGCGGGTGTTTCTGGTGTATGGAACATCCTTTTGAAAAAATCGACGGGGTATTATCCGTGGTATCGGGTTATGCCGGGGGCCATATGGAAAATCCCACTTATGAGGCGGTTTCTTCCGGAAAAAGCGGCCACCTCGAGGTGGTACAAATCACCTATGATTCGGATATCGTTTCCTATGATACCCTGGTGAAAACTTTCTGGCAGCAGATTGACCCCACAGACAAAGGCGGATCATTTGTGGACCGCGGCCAACAATACGGCTCTGCCATATTTTATCACAATGACCACCAAAAAAAAGCAGCCCTTGCAGCCAAAGCGGCTCTTACGGCATCCGGATTGTTCAAAGACCCGGTTGTCACACAAATCCGCCCCTTGGAAACGTTTTATCCGGCGGAGGACTATCACCAGGACTACTACAAAAAAAATCCCCTGCGCTACAGGTATTACCGGACCGGTTCCGGCAGGGACCATTTTTTGGATAAAAACTGGGATGATGCGGCAAAGGCCCGGTTTGAAGCGCAACTGAAAAATAACACCAGTGCTTTTGTCAAACCTTCGGATGCACAGCTCAAGAAAACATTGACCAGCATCCAGTACCATGTCACCCGGGAAGACGCCACTGAGCCGGCATTTTCCAATGCATACTGGGACAACAAGGAACCGGGAATCTATGTGGATATTGTATCAGGAGAGCCGCTTTTCAGTTCCCGGGACAAGTTTGATTCCGGTACCGGGTGGCCAAGCTTTACAAAGCCCATAAAAGGGGTTACGCTGACCGAAAAAACAGACAAGAAATTGGTTTTCACCACCAGAACCGAAGTGCGCAGCCCTCTGGCCGACTCCCACCTGGGCCATGTTTTCAGTGACGGACCGCCACCCACAGGATTGCGGTACTGCATCAATTCCGCTGCACTGCGGTTTGTTCCGGTCCCTGAACTTGAAACACAGGGGTATGCCAAATTTCTGGATCTGTTTAAAACCGCCCCTTAACATTTCCGGGCCATCACATGTAGCCACATCTGTTCTGATGCTTGATACCCGCCCCCTGCGGGTGCCGTGTGACCGGCCCGAGATTGGCATCTGACGGTCCTGTCACACGGCACCCGCAGGGGGCTATATCAAAATATGTGACGCAGCACCCTCATGCAGTTACCCTGGTTTGCAGACCCAGGATATTTGCTATCGATATGCAGCTATGGGGAGCCCCTGGTGGTGTTCTGTGAACGGACCGTCAGATCCGAAGGGGGCCAGGGTAAAACATGCCGAGATGTTTTAAACCAGAGTGAGGGTTGCCGCGCTTCATTGTTCTTATGCAAACAGGCCCCCGCAGATCTCGGGCCGGGCACAGGACACCACCAGGGGCGGGGCCGGCAAATGATTGCTGCAGCATGGTCGAAAACCTGGCATGCTTATGGCAAATATCCAGTTCAATATTTTTTACATTGACAAATTCCATTGAAATTTATAGTATGAAGAGTTTTTTATACGCTTGTGAAAAGTATTGATTTAACAAGGAGAGTTTACACATGTACGCAGTGATCAGAACCGGCGGCAAACAATACAAGGTTCATGAAGACCAGACCCTGAAAGTTGAAAAACTTTCCGGCACCGAAGGTTCACAAATTGAATTCAATGATGTTCTCATGTTTTCAGACGGGGAAAATATTACCCTGGGAAATCCTCTGGTGGAAAATGCGGTGGTAAAAGCCCATGTTGTGGAACAGGGCCGGAACAGAAAGCAGCTGGTTTTCAAGTACAAACGCCGCAAGGGATACAGAAAGATGCAGGGGCACAGACAGCCCTATACGGAAATCAAAATCGAATCCATTTCAGCGTAAAGGAGATATACAGATGTCACATAAAAAAGCAGCCGGCAGTTCAAAGAACGGCCGGGACTCAAACGCCCAGCGCCGGGGGGTCAAAAGATTCGGGGGAGAATCTGTTGTGGCCGGCAATATCATTGTCAGGCAGGTGGGTACCAGAATCCATCCCGGAGACAATGTGGGCATGGGCAGAGACTACACCCTTTTTGCAAAGATTGACGGTGTGGTGACCTTTGAAAGACAGGGCCGGGACCGTAAAAAAGTCAGCGTTTATGCCGCGTGAAATTTGTAGATGAAGCAGTTATTACCATCAGGTCGGGAGATGGGGGTGCGGGATGCACCTCTTTCCGCAGAGAGCGCTTTATAGAGCGGGGCGGACCTGATGGCGGGGACGGCGGAGACGGCGGGAATGTGATCCTCCGGGCAGATCCGGGCAAACGGACCCTGTATGATTTTCGCCGCCAGAAAATGCGCCGGGCCGGAAACGGATCTCCGGGAATGGGCAAACAGAAACACGGTAAAAACGGCCGTCACTGTTACATAGATCTTCCTCCCGGGACCGTGGTAACCACTGCAGATACAAATGAGACCATTGCCGACCTTACGGATGCCGGTACCGAGGTCATTGTCGCCCGGGGCGGCAAAGGCGGCCGGGGCAATAAACGGTTTGCCACTTCCACCAACCGGGCTCCCCGGCACTCCCAGCCAGGTCTTCCCGGTATTGACATCACACTGAAGCTGGAATTGAAGCTTCTGGCTGATGTGGGTATTGTGGGCCTGCCCAATGCAGGCAAATCCACCCTTATTTCCGCCATGTCTGCTGCCCGCCCCAAAATTGCCGATTACCCCTTTACTACCCTGACCCCAACGCTGGGCATGGTGGAACCCCCTTTTGGCGATCCCTTTGCCGTGGCGGATATTCCCGGACTCATTGAAGGGGCCCACCAGGGAACCGGACTGGGTATCAAATTCCTCAAGCATATTGAGCGCACCGGGATTTTGATCCACCTCATAGATGCCGGTGCCATTGATCCGGAATCCCCGCTTGCCGCCTTTACCATGCTCAACCGGGAGCTGTCCCTTTACAGCACTTCTCTGGCGGAAAAATCCCAGATTGTGGTGCTCAACAAAATGGATCTTGCCGGCACCGAACACCGGGTGGACTGCTTTAAAAACGCTTTGCCGGATCATGAAATCCACCCCATTTCAGCCGTCACCGGCAAAGGGATTGACACGCTGGTTACACTTTTGTCAACCAGACTTTTGCACGGGTAACCCCATGGATGCCGGGCTTTTTGGCGGAACATTCAACCCGATTCACAATGGCCATATCCACGTAGCCAGCCATGTGAAAGCGCAGTTTCATCTTACCAGCATCTTTTTTTTCCCTTCGGCAACCCCTCCGCACAAACCCGGTTCCAATCTGGCACCTGCACAGGACAGATACGCCATGGTGGAACAAAGCCTGGCCGGTATGGACGGATTTTTGGCATCTAGCATTGAACTGGTCAGATCTGGGCCTTCCTTTACCATTGACACCATCCATGCCTTTGAAAAACAGCACGGACCAGACACCCGGTTTTTTTTGTTAATGGGATCAGACGCATTTTTTGACACCCCTTCCTGGAAAAAACACAAAGCCATTTTTGCAGCTGTCCCGATTATTGTGATGCCCAGGGGAGACCCCGGACACAGCCGGGCCATTGCATCCTTTCTTGACGAAAACATATCAAAAGGATACACATGGCACAGGAAAAACAAACAGTTTGTCCATGACAGGCTGCAGCCCGTATTTGTCTGCCATGTGCCAAAAATTGATATTTCATCCACCATGATACGCAACCGGGTGAAACACCAGCTTTCCATAAAAGGACTTGTCCCCTCCCCTGTGGAAAAGATTATCAGCAAAAGGAATTTATACCTATGACAGCGCCTTCAGAAGAATTCAGGCCCTATTTATCCGCTGTATTCAACAGAAAACCCAGATCTGTTACTGCCATTGATGTACAACAGTATACCTCCTACACCGATATGCTCGTGATTGTGGAAGCCGGCTCCCACCGCCAGGTCACCGCCATTGCCGAACATATCATCACCCGGCTCAAGGCCGATAAAATTCTTGCCCTGGGAACAGAGGGCATCAAAGAAGGAGAATGGGCGCTGCTGGATTACGGCAGCCTCATCATCCATATATTCGAGACCCGGGCCAAAACATTTTATGACCTGGAAGGCCTGTGGGGTGATGCCCCCCGCATCGACCTGTCGGAATTTGCATCTTCTGCCCGGACCTCTGAGGCCCATGCGGATGAAAACCGGCACTGATCCTGTGGCTGCCGTGCAGCAGACCGGTATAAAGGCCAGGCGTGATAACCCCATGACAAAGGATCTTATCAAAAAAAGCGTATGGAACAGATAAAAGACTATATCACTGGAAAAGATATCGACAATATCGGACCGGAAGTCAGCCGCCAGAACTGTGAAAGATTTCTGGTGGAGAGCAAGGGGTACCCAAAAAATGACATCCTGGTGGATGTGCCCCTGACGGTCCAGTTCAAGGGAAACGATTATTGCGCATCCATCGACCTTGTGGTGTGTGTGCAAAAAAAAGCGGTCATGGCCATCACCTGTGTGGCCGGTTCCATCGGCTCCTATGAAAGGGAAATACTGGCAGGGGCCAGGCTTTTACATGCGGATTATCAGATTCCCTTTGCCGTGTCCACGGACGGAAAAAACGCCGTTGTCATGGACACGTTGTCCGGCCGGACCATAGGCAAAAACATGTCGGATATCTTTTCCCGGGAAAAAATGACAAAAATACTGTCGGACCTCACATTTGTCCCTTTTGACAAAACAAAAAAGGAACGGGAAATGATCATTTACCGTTCCTTTCATATGGAAAAAATCAACAGATAGATGCGTACTTACGCTCTGGATATCTCTTTGTTGCAATGCCTGCAGAGCGTGGCCCGTTTTTTGATGATTTCCGCACAATAGGGGCATTCCCTGGTGAAATGGCGCTCATGAAGCTTTTCAACCGCAGCCTTCACCCCTTGTTCCAGTACAGGGGTGGGAAATTTATGGTTCACCAGATGCTCAATGGCGTCCACGCCCCCCAAATCCCCCACCATTTCAGCCGCCTTGAGCCGGGCCCTGCCGGGTATGGCCGGATCCAAAAGAATTTTTAAAATCTCATCCCAGTCTTTGGCGATATAATAATCGGTGAGAAGGGAAAAGGTTTTTTTGGTCAATTCCTTTTTCGCTTCCTGGGCAACAAGGGCTGCATCATCCAGTTTCCCGCCGGTGGCACCCACAGGGCTGAACACCGGCATGTATTCAAAATTGTGCTCTCCCGGTTCATTGATACACCGGTAGGAGGCAGGTGCTTCCATGGTTTCCTGGAGATGGTCCCACCCGACTTTGTAGGACGGGCAGTCATCGTTGAAACAGACAAACAGGTATGGGGTGCCCCATCCCAGCCCGTCTGAAAAGTTGATGGGCGGCACTTCCCACAGGGTCATTTCTTTTTCACAATGGGGGCAGGCCGGCTTATCCATATGTATGTATCGTTCCAGCAGTTCTTCTTTGGTTTCAAATACCATTTTTATCTCCTTTTTAGTCTGACGGCTTCAGAACAGGAAAATAAGCAGCCTCCTTCTTTTGTCAATCATGCAGGGCTGACAACCGCCAGCACATCATCTTTTGCCACGGAATCCCCTGTATCGAAATGAATGGCTGCAACAACACCGCCCACAGGTGCAGGCAGGGCATTTTCCATTTTCATGGCCTCGATAACCACAATGGTTTCCCCTTCATCCACGGTGTCCCCCGCCTTTTTTTCATATCTGATCACCATGCCGGGCATGGGGGCCTTGACCGGCGTGCCGTCTGCCGGGCCTGCTGCCGGTGCAGCTTTGGCGGCAGGTGCGGGATCTGCAGGTTGTGCCGGTGCAGCAGGGGGGGCGGTTTTTTGTTGTTCAGCAGCGGTCCCGGGCTGTGTCGGAACTTCGGGGGTACTCCCAGCCGGAACTGCATGGGTGATCACAGGGGTCCCGCCCTGTTCTTCCACGCCCACTTCAAAGGTTTCTCCTTCCACAAACACCGTAAAAATCCGGGTGTTTTCGGTTTTTTCAAAGCCGGGCTTTTCCACCAGTTCTCCGGCCTTGGCTTTTTTGATCATCGCATCCTGTTTTTTGACATCTTCCAGGGTGATGGGTTTGAGGCTGTCCGGCACCGGTTCCAACCCGTATTTCTGCTTGAGAAATTTTTTACCTGTCACCGGAAACAACGCATACAGCAGCAGGTCTTCATCATCTCTGGCAAGATCCCCGATCTCTTTGCGGGCTTTTTCCAATTCCGGTTCCAGCACCTGGGCCGGGCGGCAGGTAATGGGTTCTTCTCCCCTGGCATAGCCTTTCAACGCTTTTTTCTGAACCTCCGGATCTATGGGCACGGAGGTTTTGCCGTACAACCCGTAACATAAATCCTTTACCTGGCCGGATACCATCTTGTACCGCTCCTCATCGGTATCAAACAGCACATTGTTCACGGTCTGGGTGCCCACGATCTGGCTGGTGGGGGTAACCAGCGGCACCTGGCCCAGCTCTTTTCTCACCCGGGGCAGTTCCCTGTAAACCTGGTCGATCTTGTCCAGAGAATCCATCTCCCGCAGCTGGTTCACCAGGTTGGACAGCATCCCGCCCGGGGTCTGGTGCAGCAGCACATTGATGTCGATGAGAGACACCTTGGTGTCATCCAGAAGGTGCTTGTACTTGGGCATGACCTGTTTTTCCAGAATCTCGTTGATATCTGCCAGGGCCTTGATATCGAATCCCGTGTCCCTGCTCGTACCCAGAAGGGTCATGACCAGGGGTTCCAGGGCTGCATGGGAGGTACGGTAGGCATAGGGGGTCAAACAGGTGTCAATGATATCCACCCCGGCTTCCACCGCTTTGAGATGGGTCATGGCAGACATGCCGGAGGTAAAATGGCTGTGCAGGTGAATCAAAGGTTTCACATGTTCTTTCAGGGCGCTGACCAAAGCAAAGGCATCATAGGGAGCCATCAGCCCGGCCATATCTTTGACACAAATACTGTCCGCACCCATATCTTCGAGCTCTTTTGCCTTTTTGATGTAATAATCCAGGTTATAGACCTCTCCCCCCAGACGGGGTTCGGTAAGGGTATAACAGATACTGCCCTGGAAGTGTGCACCGCACGCTTTGATCACCGGTACCACGGTTTCAAAGTTTCTGTAGTCATTAAGGGCATCAAAGGTACGAAATATTTCCAGACCATTGTCCACGGTTTTTTTCACAAACAGCTTTGCCGCATCATCTGCATAGTTGCGGTATCCCACAAGGTTCTGACCCCGCAGCAGCATGGAAAACGGGGTTTTTTTAAAATACCGCTTCAATGTCCGCAGCCGCTGCCAGGGATCCTCCCCTAAAAATCGGTGCATGGTGTCAAAGGTAGCACCGCCCCATACCTCCACAGCCCAGAAACCGATCTCATCCATGCGCTCGGCCACGGGAATCATATCTTCTGTTCTGCCCCTTGTGGCAAACAAAGACTGGTGCCCGTCCCGCAGAGAGATATCCTCCACTTTCAAAGGATTTTCAGCAGCCGGCCTGGCTGTGTCATAATTCATCTGTGTCATTTTCACCTGGGTGTGTTCTGTCATCGCTATTTCTCCCGATAATATATTGTCATCCGCCAAAAAGCCTTCCGTATCCAGCCGTCAGTGTTACGTATTACGCCGTCAGCATTCAACCTTTTTAAAGGATCATATCAAAACGTCATCTCAAACTGATTACCGACAACTAACGGCTAAAAGCTAAATGCTAACAGCTTCTATCGAAACATCCGCAGCTGCATCATGGTATTGGCCTGCATCTGGGACTGGCGCCCGGCCATGCCCCAGATATTGGGAACCAATCCCAAAAAATCCCGGCCCTTAGATGATCCAGCCCCTGCTGCATCCTTTTGTTCAGCTTGTTCCGCAAGGGCCTGAACCTTTCGCTCTTCGCTGGTTTTTATATGGGCATACACCGCAGCCATGGCGGCTGCCCGTTTTTTCTTGTCCATGCAACCTCCCTTTTTATACTGGAATGTTTCCGTGTTTTTTGGCCGGCCGCATTTCCCGTTTGGTGGCCAGGGCTTCCAGGGCATCAATGAGCCTTGGCCGGGTTTCACAAGGCTGGATCACCGCATCCACATACCCCCTGGCAGCCGCACAATAGGGATTGGAAAACTGGTCATTGTACTGGGCGATTTTTTCTTTGCGTTTGGCTGCCGGGTCTTCTGCCGCTTTTATCTCCCTGGCATGAATGATATTGGCGGCCCCTTCCGCTCCCATGACCGCAATTTCAGCGCTCGGCCAGGCAAAGGCCATGTCCGCACCCAGGTGTTTGGAACACATGGCCAGATAGGATCCGCCGTAATCCTTGCGGGTGATCAACAGCAGTTTGGGCACCGTGGCTTCGGAATAGCACCACAGCAGTTTGGCCCCATGGCGGATGATGCCCCCCCATTCCTGGTTGGAGCCGGGCAGGTATCCGGGCACATCCGCAATGGTCAGCATGGGGATATTGAAGGCATCACAGAACCGGATGAACCGGGTGGCTTTGTCCGAAGCATTGATATCCAGGCATCCGGCCAGGTGGTTGGGCTGGTTGGCGATAATGCCGATGGACCGGCCATTGAGCCGGGCAAAACAGACCACCAGATTTTTGGCATAATACTGGTGGGGTTCAAAAAAATGTCCGTCATCCACAATGGGCCGGATCACGTTTTTCATGTCATAGGACCGGTTGGGACTGTCAGGAATCACGGTGTCCAGGGCGGGCTCCATGCGGTCAGGGGCATCTGTGGGCGGAACAAACGGGGGATCTTCCATATTGTTGGCAGGCAGATAGGACAACAGGGTTTTTATCTGAAGGATGCAGTCTTCGTCAGATTCACAGGCAAAATGGGCCACACCGGATTTTTCATTGTGGGCCATGGCCCCCCCCAGGTCTTCCGATGAAACCTCTTCTCCAGTCACCGCCTTGATCACGTTGGGTCCGGTGATAAACATGTACGCACTTTTTTTGACCATGAAAACAAAATCGGTCATGGCAGGAGAGTACACAGCCCCCCCGGCAGTGGGTCCCATAATGGCCGATATCTGGGGGACAACCCCTGAACAGGCAGAGTTCCTGAAAAAGATCTCCCCGTATCCGGACAGGGCATCGATGCCCTCCTGGATTCTGGCACCGCCTGAATCATTCATGCCGATGAGCGGGGCCCCTGCTTTCAAGGCCATGTCCATGATCTTGCAGATTTTTTTGGCCTGCATCTCCCCCAAAGACCCGGCCCGGGCCGTAAAATCCTGGGCATAGGCAAACACGATTTTCCCGTTCACCTTTCCATGGCCGGTGATAACACCGTCCGCCGGTATCTGCACCTTTTCCATGCCAAAATTGGTACACCGGTGGGTGACAAACATATCCAGTTCCCTGAAGCTGCCTTTGTCAAACAAACAGTCAAGGCGTTCTCTGGCATTGAAGCGCCCTTGCTCCTGCCGTTTTGCCAATGCTGCATCACCACCCATCTTCAAAATTTCCTGCTCTTTTTGTTTCAGCATCTGGATATTGTCTGATGTGGCTCCCATAATCGCAATCCTTCCATGTTCTTGAATTTATACATTACCTATCATTCTGATTATACACATTACCTGTCATTCTGACGGTACCGGGGCGCGTTGTCTGCTCTATTGTTCTATTGTAAACCGCCATGCACAGAACCACTCATCCGGATGCGGGTCAGGCGGACATCCGATGCACGCTGTCTTTATTCGTGGATCGATTGCCCTGGCAAAATAGGTGTATTCAACCAGTCCCGCGGTTTTGCACGGATAGTCGGGCATGCCTTTGCGCTTTCTTGCCGCCTGGACCCGGCATGCATTCATCTGGAATACAAAACTTTGTGGTCCTTCGTCAACAATTGATTGCGTATTTATGAATGAATACATCCGAAACGCAAGGGCTTTTTTAAGCCCTGTCAGCCCCGGATTTTTGCCCAGTTCCAAAAACTTTTTAATCCCATGGGCCTCATACGGGGAAAATTTGCCCCAGCAGGAATCATTGCACCGTTTGGCATCATTCATGCCGTGAGCGGATTCCACTGTCTGAAACCAGACGCCATCCATGACCAGCCAGTTTTTGGCAAGGTCTTGTAAACATCTGTTCATAAGGTCTTCATCCATATCTGACAAGGCTTTGGGCAGGTCGTCCTGCATCGCAAATCCCAAGGTTTCCGCCATGCGGTGCATGGCGATTTTCATGGCTTTCGGGGTCACGGTATCCATCATATCCAGGGCCGGTTCCATGCCCATCTGGTGCCGCACCTCCCCGAACCAGAATCCGTAATGCATGACCATGCGCATGACCATATCCATCAGCAACCGGGATTTGTCTTTTTTTGACAATCCCAGGTAACCGGACTGACTGTCATTCATTTCATTATCTCCTTTTATTTTGTATCATCCCCGGATAAAAACAAAAACCCTTTTCTGGATATTTACTATAAGTATCCCGGCTTTTTGACCGTTTGCTGGAGCACTCTGTCGCCGCTCCCGCCCCTTGTGGTATCCAGTGCCCGGCCCGAGATCCTGCGGGGGCCGGGCACTGGAAACCACAAGGGGCTCTTTCAGCTTGTAGGCTGATATAGCAAATACTTTGCCTGTTGCGTGCCTGACAATTGCGCATAAAGTGTCAGGTATTTTTGTGCTTCTGTATTTTTCCCCCGTTTTTTGCACCCATTGCCGTAAATGCGGCATTTTTCCTGTAATACAGATATTGCAGCCGCTTTCTGTTCCTGGTTCAACGCGCCTGACTGCACCAGGTGCAGCAGAGAAGCGATGCGGTACCTGTCCTGGGAATGGCTGCGGGATAACTGGTCATCATGCCCGCCGTATTTGATTGTCAGGGGTCGGTCAATGAGGTGAATGGGGATATTGGTGCTGATGCGCAGCCAGAGGTCATAATCTTCACACACCGCAAAATGCGGGTTGAACATACCCTTGAGATCAAATACCGCTTTTTTCATCATCACGGCTGAAGGACTCACCAGACAGCGGTGAAGAGATGGGCCAAAGATCATACCGGATGGTTTTGTGTGCTTTTGCATGGGATTGACCCGCTTTCCTTTGCGGATCCAGATCTCCTGGGTCTGACAGATCATGGCATCGGGATGGCTCAAGAAAAAATCCATCTGGCAGGCCAGTTTTTCCGGCTTCCAGACGTCATCTGAATCCAGCAGGGCAATATACTCCCCGCAGCTGTGTCGAATTCCCAGATTTCGTGCCGCACTCACCCCTTTGTTGGGCTGGGTGAAGACCCGGAGCCTGTCACCGTAGGCAGCTAGAAGATCCCGGGTCTCGTCTGTGGACCCGTCATCCACCACAATAATTTCTTTGGAAGCAAAGGTCTGGGCCAGCACCGAGTCAATGGCTTTTGCCAGAACCCATGCCCGGTTGAACGTGGGAATGATCACACTGATCTGTGGTGAATGCGCCTGTTTCATGACCTAAAACGTATACCATGATCACCCCTTTGGGTGCAAACCTGATTTGTTGTTCCCGGTCAAAAGCCCCTGGCCGTGTCCGGTGACCGGGCCGTCAGCGCCGAAGGAGACCGGTCTCAGACGTAAATGGCCAAACCATTTGAAAATTTTTAAAATCACAAGCATATTCAAGGCCATAGCAAAAATTTTGTCTTGATTTTTACAAAAAAATCTTCAATAATGCGTGTTGTTCTTTTTTATATGAGTAATCCTTGACAAGCCCATGCAAATCACTTAATGAAGGCCCTTACATTTTGGTTTAGCAGCATTTTATGAATATGAGGATATTATGGCAAAAGGCAAATCAGTCACACATGTAGTTGATACCCACTGGTGCAAGGGGTGTGGGATCTGTGTTCATTTCTGTCCCAAAGATGTACTGGAGCTGGACATGGAAGGCAAAGCCCGGGCAGTGCGACCAAAAGATTGCATCGCCTGCAGGCTGTGCGAACTTCGATGCCCTGATCTGGCAATACAAATTCAAGAAACGCAGGAAGGGGAAAATGACGTTACAAAATAATATCAGGTTTGTACAGGGGAATGAAGCCTGTGTGGAAGGGGCCCTCTATGCAGGGGTCAATTTTTTCGCAGGATATCCCATCACCCCGTCCACGGAAATAGCGGAACACCTGGCTGAAAGGCTTCCCCGACAGGGCGGAAAATTTATCCAGATGGAAGATGAAATTGCTTCCATGGGGGCCATTCTCGGGGCATCCCTCACAGGCAAAAAAGTGATGACCGCCACATCAGGCCCGGGATTTTCCCTGAAACAGGAAGCTTTGGGATATGCCTGCATGGCAGAGATTCCCTGCGTGATCGCCAATGTGCAGCGGGGCGGTCCCTCCACCGGCAATCCCACCCATGTGAGCCAGGGGGATGTAAACCAGGCCAGATGGGGCACCCACGGGGATCACGCCATCATTGCTTTGACCGCATCCAACAACCAGGATGTGTTTACAATTACGGTGGAAGCCTTTAACCTGGCGGAAACCTACCGGACCCCGGTTATCATCCTCCTGGATGAGGTGGTGGGCCACATGCGGGAAAAACTGACCATCCCGGAACAAGAAGATATCCCGGTTGTAGGACGGCTTCGCACTGCCGTGGCAAAAGGGGTGGACTACCACCCCTATCTGCCCAGAGAAGACGGCCGCCTGCCCATGTCTGATTTCGGTGCAGAACACCGGTACAATGTCACAGGCCTTTTCCATGACATGTGGGGATTTCCCAGCAACAACCCCAAGGTGGTCAGCGAACTGCTGCGGCACCTGGTGGACAAGATCGAAAACAATGCGGAAAGCATCACCATGTTCAAGGAATACTGGCTGGATGATGCAGATTATATCCTGGTTTCCTATGGATCCTCGGCCCGGTCCGCCATCCACATCGCCAAAAACCGGCGGGCCAGGGGCGTCAAAATCGGGGTCCTGGAACTCCAGACCCTGTGGCCCTTTCCCACCGATATGGTCAGAGAAAAATGTGCCAACGCCAAAGCCGTGCTGGTGGTGGAAATGAACATGGGCCAGGTGGTCACCCAGGTGAAAAATGCCGTGGACAATCCCAACAATGTGTTTCTGGCCAACCGCATTGACGGCCAGCTCATCTCACCCACTGATATCAAAACCATTCTCAGAATGATCCAGGGAAAGGGGGTATAACATGGCCACAAAGGAATTTGATTTCAAATACTATATCCGGTCCCGTTTTTTTCCCCACATCTGGTGCCCGGGCTGCGGCCACGGCATAGTCCTGGGCTCTTTGCTCCGGGCCATCCATGAACTGGGCCTGGACAAAAACGAGATTGTCATGACCTCTGGCATCGGGTGTTCCTCCAGGATATCGGGATATGTGGATTTTCATTCCCTGCACACCATCCACGGCCGGGCTTTGACCTTTGCCACAGGGGTCAAGCTGGCCAAGCCCGGCATTACCGCCATCGTTCCCATGGGTGATGGAGATGCCCTTGCCATAGGCGGCAACCACTTTATCCATGCGGCCAGGCGCAACATCGACATCACCGCCATTGTGATGAACAACCGGATCTACGGCATGACCGGGGGCCAGTTTTCTCCGTTGTCAGGCTTAGGCAAAAAAGCCACCACCGCCCCCTTTTCCACCATTGACAACCAGTTTGATGTAGTGGAACTGGCAAAAAGCGCAGGTGCCAGCTTTGTGGCAAGATCAACGGTTTTCCATGCCACGGAATGCAAGGATCTGTTGAAAAAGGCCATCTCCCACAAGGGGTTCTCCGTGGTGGAAATTTTGTCCCAGTGCCCCACCTATTACGGCAGAAAAAACAAGCAAGGGGATGCGGTCCAGATGATGGAAGGATTCAAAACCAATACCGTAAAGCTGGGATCCAAAAAACTGGAAAAGAATCCCGACCTTATCCAGCGGGGCATTTTTGTGGAAGATACACAAAAGGCGGAATATTGTGAGGCCTATGACAAAATCATCGCCACTGCAATGAAAGGAGACGCATAATGGAACGTTCACGACTTGTTTTTTCAGGTTCCGGCGGCCAGGGCGTGATTACGGCTGCCATCCTCCTTGCCAAGGCAGCTGTGCTGTTTGAAGGAAAAAACGCCACCCAGTCCCAGAGCTACGGAGCGGCCGCCCGGGGCGGTGCCACCAGAAGCGATGTGTTGATATCTGAATCCGATATCTATTTTCCCAAAGTGGTCCAGCCCAATATCCTGATAAGCCTGACCCAGGAAAGCTACAACACCTTTTCAGGCATTATCCGGCCCGGGGGTCTGTTGCTCGTGGATGCCAGATTTGTGTCCATTGAACAAAAGGTGGATGCCAAACATATTTCTCTGCCCATGTATGACACGGTCATGGAAAAAATCGGCAAACCCATCGTGTTCAACATATGCATGCTCGGGGCACTGCTCGGCGCCACCGGCCTGGTCCAGTCACAGTCCATTCTCAAGGTCCTGGAAACCTCCATTCCCAAAGATTTCATGGAAATGAACAAAAAAGCCCTGGAATTGGGCATGGCAATGGGGGAAGCTGCCGCCGTTTAAGGATTTTGACGTCCTTTTTTACCAATACAAACCAAACACACCCCTGGTGGATGCAGATTATGCACCAGGGGTGCTTATTTTTACCCCGAATTTTAGTTTTTTTTGCTGTATCGCAGGGGGCAAAAAGCAGGCCCAGGTAAGATCGAACAGGCAGGTCATTGGGATGTGTATGGATCTGACTGCCCTTCGGCGGCACTTTTCCCTGTGGGAAACAGGTCCTGGACATTCAGCCCCTTGATCTTTTTCAGACAGTCCTCCAGGGCCCGGGGTTCGGTGTCTCCGGCACCCTGGTGTTCCGGCTTTGCCACGATATTGACCAGATTCGGCACCGCAATGTACGCACCTGCCAGATGTCCCTGGATTTTCTGGTGCACATCGATATAGATCATCCGGCCGCTGCGGATAAGATTATAACGGGTAATACGGGTCAGTATATCATTTACGTGAAGGTCCACAGTCTCTCCTTTAAAATTTTGACATTGACTATTGTTCTTCAAAAGCCCATCATACAGGTTTTGTAAACAATGAAAACAAAAAACATGCCATGACAGCACCTGAAAAAATCCCCTCAGACCTTGTTGCAGACTGGCACACCCTTCACCGGGTGTTTATCCGGCCTGAAGATGAAAAAAGCCGGCTGACCCTGATAAAATACATGGAACAGATCCTGTTCGGGCTCCATGATTTTCTCAACACCCATGTAGGGGTCACCGAAGCCATCCCCCTGGCAACCCTGGCTGAAGCCTATACCGATACCCTGATCAATCCGGACCCGGAAAAAAAACTGGCTGATGTGATCAAGGACATCATCAACGAGATTGCCCCCAGGGCCGTGAATGTGGCATCCCCCTATTTTATCGGCCACATGACCTCAGCCATACCTTTTTTCATGGTGCACCTCAAAGCCATTGCAGCTGCATTGAACCAGAACCTGATCAAACTGGAAACCTCAAAAGTGCTGTCCGTGCTGGAAAAACAGGTGCTGGCCAAGATGCACCGGATGGTCTACAAAAAACCGCCCGATTTTTATGAATCCCATGTCCAGAATGTGGATACCTCTTTGGGCCTGTTCACCAACGGGGGCACCACAGCCAATCTCACGGCCCTGTGGGTGGCCAGAAATCAGTGCCTGTCCCCCACAGAACATTTTTCAGGTGTTGAAAAAGACGGCATGACCGCAGCGATGAAAGCCCATGGTCTGGAACGGCTGGTGGTACTGGTATCAGAACGGGGACATTTTTCTTTGAAAAAAGCCGGCGGTATACTGGGTATGGGAAACCGCAATATCATTGCAGTGGATGTGGATGAAAACCACCAGGTGGACATGGCAGAACTGACCCGGCTGGTCGAAAAGTTTTCACGGGATAAAAAAACACAGATTGCCGCCATAGTGGGCATTGCCGGTGCCACGGAAACCGGCAGTATTGATCCCCTGCCCCGGATGGCGGCCCTGTGCAGAAAACACGGGATTCATTTTCATGTGGATGCTGCCTGGGGCGGTCCGGTACTGCTGTCGGAAAAATTCAGCAGCCTGCTGGCAGGAATACAGGCGGCTGATTCCGTAACCATTGACTGTCACAAGCAGTTTTACATGCCCATGAGTGCCGGCATGGTCTATTTCAAAGATCCCAAAGCCCTTGACCAGATCGCATACCATGCCGGATACGTAAACCGCAGGGGATCAGTGGACCTGGGCATCAAGACCCTGGAAGGATCACGGGAGGCAAGTTCCCTGATCCTGGACAGTGCCCTGAAAATAATGGGATCCCGGGGGTATGGCCTGATGATCGATCACGGTATTGAAACCACCCGGCTGTTTGCCCGGAAAATCAGGGCACGCACCCATTTCCAGCTGGTCACTGATCCTGTGCTCAACATTCTCACCTACCGGGCGGTCCCTGCAAAACTGCAACAGCAGCTCAACACTGACATATCATCATCCCGGCGGCAGCACCTGGATGACTGCCTGGACAAAATCAACACAAACCTCCAGCGCATTCAGCGGGAAGCAGGCAAAAGCTTTGTGTCCAGAACCTGTTTAAAAATCCGCCCCGGCGACAGCCACACGGCAGTGGTGCTGCGGTCAGTCATCATGAACCCTTACACCACCGGTAAAATCCTTGACCAGATCCTGGATGAACAGGAAGCCATCCTGCAGACCCTGGATATTTCAGATCAGGACCTTCGGTCAAAATGAGATGCAGAGTGAGAGGAAGGTCCCGCAACCTGTGAAAATGCGGGACCGCTGTTTTATAATATGGATTTCATTGCCCCCATATAAGTCCGCAGTTTTCGGCCCACTTTCTCTACAGAGGTGTTACTGACAGCTTCGTTGACCTGTATCAAACGGATATTGTCCACCCCTGTGTCTGTGAGATCAAGGCCTTTGCCGATGACATCCGCATCTATGGTTTCCATAAATTTTTCCAGCAAAGGCACAGCTGCATGGGAAAACAGATAACACCCGTATTCCGCAGTATCGGAAATCACCACGTTCATTTCATACAGCTTTTTACGGGCAATGAGATTGGCGATGAGGGGAACCTCGTGCAGTGATTCGTAATAGGCTGAATCTGCAACAATCCCGGCAGCCACCATGGTATCATAGGCCAGTTCCACCCCGGCCTTGACCATGGCCACCATGAGAATGCCATGATCAAAGTATTCCTGTTCCGGGATGTCCGCCTGCCGGGATACCGCTTTTTCAAAAGGGGTATCAGCTGTCAGGGCCCGCCATTTGAGCAGGTCGGCATCACCATTGGTCCAGTCCGCCATCATGGTTCTGGAAAAATCCCCGGACATGATGTCATCCATGTGCCGGTTGAACAAAGGGGTGAGGATATCTTTCAGCTCCTCACTCAAATCATGGGCCATGATTTTGGCGGGATTGGGCAACCGGTCCATCATGTTGGTGATACCCCCGTGCTTCAATGCCTCGGTGATGATCTCCCAGCCGTGCTGCACCAGTTTTGAGGCATATCCTTCATCCATGCCTTTTTCAATCATTTTGTCATAGCACACCAGAGAGCCCGCCTGGAGCATGCCGCACAGGATGGTCTGTTCTCCCATGAGATCGGATTTCACCTCTGCCACAAACGAGGATTCCAGCACCCCGGCCCGGTGTCCGCCGGTGGCGGCAGCATAGGCCTTGGCCAGTTCCAGCCCCTCCCCTCTCGGGTCGTTTTCCCGGTGCACGGCAATAAGGGTGGGCACCCCGAATCCCCTTTTGTACTCTTCTCTGACTTCGGTGCCCGGGGATTTGGGGGCCACCATGATCACGGTGAGATCCTCTCTGATTTTCATGCCTTCTTCCACAATATTGAATCCGTGGGAATAGGACAGGCAGGCATTTTTTTTCATCAGGGGCATGACGGCGTTGACAACCGGTGTATGCTGTTTGTCCGGGGTCAGATTGATCACCAGATCAGCGGACGGCAGCAGATTTTCATAGGTATCCACAACAAATCCGTGTTCTGTGGCATTTTTCCATGACTGCCGTTTTTCGTTGATGGCCGCATCCCGCAGCGCATAGGAAACATCCAGTCCGCTGTCCCGCAGGTTCAGACCCTGGTGAAGCCCCTGGGCCCCACACCCCACGATCACGATTTTTTTGCCTTTCAGG
>DATFJY010000095.1:0-3464 GCA_035268905.1 Desulfotignum sp. | reverse complement strand
ACAACAGGTTGGAGAAGCAACTGGTCACCGTGGCGTTTGCCCAGTCAGAGTTTGTGGTGATTGCCTCGGGCCTGTCCGGCAACGAGAGGGTGGTGGTGTCAGATCCCGCATTTGCCATCACCGGCATGAAGGTACGGCCGGTCATGGATGATGATCTGGTGCAGCGTCTGGAAATACTGGCACGGGGGGAGGTTCCTGCACCATGATTCGCTTTTTTGCCGGCCATCCCACCGGAGCCAACCTGCTGATGCTGGCCGTTCTCATTGCCGGCGCCCTGAGCCTGCCCCATATCCTGAAAGAGACCCAGCCGGATTTTGCCCCCACTGAGGTGGAAATCCGCATCAAGTACCCCGGGGCCACGGCCCGGGAGGTGGAAGAGGTGATCTGCTTCCGGGTGGAAAATGCCATTGACGGAGTTAATTATGTCCAGGAGGTCCGGTCCGATGCCAGGGAAAGCCTGGCTGTCATTGTGGTTGAAATGGCTGCAGCCGGGGATATTCAGACCTTTATCCGGGACATTGAAACCGGCATCGATGCCATCGATGATTTCCCAAAGCAAGTGGAACAGCCGGTGATACAGGAGCTGGGCAAAACCGATCCCGTGCTGTCGGTGCTGGTGTCCGGCCCCATGGATCTGCCGGATCTCAAGGCTTATTGTGAAGATGTCAAAGACCGGCTCCAGGAAGCAGGGGTGGCCCTGGTGACCATCAAAGGTTTTTCCGATCACCAGCTGCGGATATCACTGTCCGAAGCCGGCCTGCGGAAAACGGGGCTGACTGCGGCCCGGGTGGCGGAACAGATCACAGCCAACAGCAACGATATGCCGTTAGGGATGCTTGAAACCCGGGAAAAGGATATCCTGCTGCGGCTTGTGGACCAGCGCCGTACCGTGGCATCCCTTGAAAATCTGGTGATCCTGGCCACGCCGGAAGGCGGGGAAATCCGCCTCAAAGACATCGCCACCGTGACCGACCGGTTTGCATTCCCCGAAGAAAAAATCATGATGAACGGCCAGCACCAGGCCCTTCTGGCCATGGAAAAATCCAAGACCCAGGATGCCCTCAAGGTGGCACAGAAAGCCAAAGCCTTTCTTTCTCAAGAGCGGGCCCGGTATCCCCAGGTGACCCTGACCCTCACCCAGGACCATACACAGATTCTCACAGACCGCCTGAACATGCTGGTGAAAAACGGAATTCAGGGAATTTTGCTGGTATTTGCCTTCATGTGGCTGTTCTTCAACATCCGGATCTCCTTCTGGGTGGTGATGGGCCTGCCAATTTCCTTTCTCGGTGCCTTTATCCTGGTTCCCCACCTGGGATTGAGTATCAATATGTTCACCATGGTGGGCATGCTCATGGCCATCGGCCTGCTCATGGATGATGCCATTGTGCTGGCGGAAAACATCATGACACACCGCCAGAAAGGCAAGCCGCCCCTGGCCTCGGCCGTGGACGGGGTCAAAGAGGTGGGGGCCGGGGTGATCTCTTCTTTTATCACCACCATCTGCATCCTGGGGCCCCTGGCCTTTATCGGAGGCCAGATCGGCCGGGTTCTCAAGGTGGTGCCCATGATGCTGATCCTGGTGCTGGCCGTCAGTCTCATCGAAGCGTTCTGGATTCTTCCCCGGCATATGACCCACGCCATGCACGGGTTTGACCCGAAACAGGCCAACCGGTTCCGCCAGGGGTTTGACCGGTTTTTTGCGTGGATGCGCACCCGGGTGCTGGGCCGCACCATCACCTTGCTGCTGACATGGCGGTATTTTGTGGTGGCGGTTGTTATGGGTTTGTTGATTTTTTCGGTGGGTATGGTGGCGTCCGGAAAAATCAGGTTCCAGGGTTTTCCGGAACTGGAGGGGGATCTGGTCACGGCCCGGCTTTTGATGCCCCAGGGAACGCCACTTGCTTTCACCGAAGCAAGGGTGGCCCGAATCCTGGATGCTCTGACCCGCACCAACGAGCAATTTTCCCCGGCACAGCCGGAAGGCCGGGATCTGGTGGAAAATGCCTATGTTCAATACAACGTCAATGCCGAGGCGTTTGAAAACGGGCCCCATGTGGCCACCATTTTCGTGGATCTGCTCACGGCGGAAAAACGCTCCGGCACCATTGAAGCATACATGGCAGACTGGCGGAAAAACATCGGCGACCTGCCGGATGTGGTCAGCCTGACTTTGAGCGAACCCGGATTCGGCCCGGGCGGGCGGCCCATTGAGATCCGCCTGCGGGGAAAAGACCTGGATATACTGAAAACTGCGGTGACAGATCTGAAAACCTGGTTCAACCGGTTTGACGGGGTGGTGAACCTGGCCGATGACCTGCGGCCGGGCAAACCGGAGCTGCGCATGCAGATCAAACCCGGAGCCCACGGCATGGGATTCGATGCCGCCGAAGTGGGGCAGCAGCTGCGGGCCGCGTTCCAGGGCATTGCCGCCGATGAGATTCAAAAAGGGCCCGAAGCCTATGAAATCGATGTCCGGCTGGCAGACATGGACAAAAACAGCCTGCACCAGCTGGAAAACTACCACCTGACACGGTCGGACGGTACCCGGGTGCCGCTGCCTGCCGTGGTGACATGGAAAATGGAACGGGACTGGGCCAGGATCGCCCGTTTCAACGGTATGCGGGCTGTGACCCTGAGAGGCGATGTGGACACGCGTCTGGCCAACACCAGAGAGCTGATGGCTCGGTTCAACACCAGCTATCGCCTGGAATTTGCCGAAAAGTATCCGGATATCCAATTGACCATTGCCGGATCTTTGGAAGAAACCACTTCCACCCAGAAATCGATGTTTCGGTCCATGATGATCGGATTTATCGGGATTTTCATTCTGCTGAGTTTTCAGTTCAGGACCTTTACCGAGCCTGTCATCGTGATGCTGGCCATTCCGTTTTCCCTCATCGGCGTGATCTGGGGCCACGGCCTGATGGGGGTGCCAATTTCCATGCCCAGCCTGCTGGGGTTCATCGCTTTAGGGGGCATTGTGGTCAATGATTCCATTTTACTGGTATTGTTTTTGAAAAACGCCAGAAAACAGGGCAAAACCATTGAGGAGGCAGCAGCCCAGGCCAGTCAGGACCGGTTCCGGGCCGTGCTGCTCACCTCAACCACCACCATTGCCGGCCTGTTGCCCCTGCTGTTTGAAAAAAGCCTCCAGGCCCAGATTTTGATTCCCCTGGTCATCAGCACCTCATTCGGCCTCATGGCCAGCACCATCATGGTGCTGCTGGTCATTCCGTGCATGTATATGATCCTGGGAGATCTGGGGATTGTGGAAAAAATCCGGAATACTGATGATAAAATATAACGTGGTGCAAAAAAACTATTACTCGATGATCCAGTTTTTTCTGAGATAACCGATTAAGAGCCCTCAACGGTTGGTCGGTCAGGAACATTGAGAACCAAAGGAGATCAGGCTTTTTGCCCTGCCATGCGTTAAGAAAATCAAGCTGTTTGAGGACCAG
>DATFJY010000094.1:0-2284 GCA_035268905.1 Desulfotignum sp. | reverse complement strand
AATATTTCAAACATTTCCCGGCGCTCCTTCATCCGGTCCTTCGCTTCATCCGGGGAAAGGCTCTCGTCCTGTCCGTCAACCGCCAGCATATAATCAATCGGACAGAAGAGCCCCTTTTCCTTTTTTGTCCTGTCCCATGGTCATGGTTTGTTTTGCGTTTTTGCTGAAAAGGATGAAAAGGGTGAAAAGCTGGTCGGGATGAGAGGATTTGAACCTCCGACCCCAGCGTCCCGAACGCTGTGCTCTACCAGACTGAGCCACATCCCGACTGTTGAAAAGCCTGTACTGAATATCGCAAAATTACCCAAAAGTCAAATCATAAAACAGATTGTTTGATGATAGTGGATTCCCGGCCCGGACCCACGGAAACAATTTTGACGGGAACCCGGGATAATTCTTCCAACCGCTGCAGATATTTTTTTGCATTTTCCGGCAGATCCGCATAATCGGTTATATGGGAAATGGACTGTTTCCAGCCGGCAAGGGTTTCATACACCGGGGTGCAGTGGCGCAGGGTGTGGATATCCGGCGGAAAATCATGGATGGTTTTTCCCTGGTGTTCGTAGGCGGTACAGATGTTGATCTCATCCAGGTCATCCAGCACATCCATCTTGGTGATCACAAGGCCGGTGAGGCTGTTGAGGCGGGCCGCATTTTTGAGCATCACCATATCCAGCCATCCGCACCGTCTTTTCCTGCCGGTGGTGGCACCGAATTCCGCACCGGTCTGCTGGATCTTTTCGCCTGTTTCATCAAACAGTTCCGTGGGAAAAGGGCCTTCTCCCACCCGGGTGGTATAGGCTTTGACGATGCCCAGAATTTCCTGTAAAAGGCAGGGCCCCACACCGGATCCACCTGCGGCATTGCCGGCCACGGTGGAAGAAGAGGTCACAAAGGGATAGGTGCCGTGCTCAATATCCAGGTGGGTGCCCTGGGCCCCTTCAAACAGGATGGCCCTGCCGCTGGTGCTGCCTTTGTGCAGCAGCACGGACACATCCGCAATATAGGGCAGCAGCCGGTCCCGGATGGTCATAATATCCGTGATGACCTGGTCTTTGTCCAGCGGGGCGGTGTGGAAATAGTGTTCCAGGTAAAAGTTTTTTTCCGCCAGAATGGCAAATATTTTTTCCTTGAGCAGTGCCGGATCCATGAGATCACAGAACCGGATACCCCTGCGGGTGGCCTTGTCTTCATAACAGGGACCGATGCCCCTGCCGGTGGTGCCGATTTTTTTATCCCCCTTTTTGTCTTCCCTGGCTTTGTCAATTTCTTTGTGATACGGCATGATCAGGTGTGCCCGGCTGCTGACTTTCAACATGTCCGGCGACACATCCACCTGGTTGGATGCAAGGTAATCGATTTCTTCCAGCAGAACAAGGGGATCCACCACCACGCCATTGCCGATAAAGCATTTTTTCTGCTGGAGAATGCCGGACGGGATCAGGTGGCTGATGATGGTTCTGCCGTTGACCACCATGGTATGGCCGGCATTGTTGCCCCCCTGGAACCGGACCACAAAGTCTGCATGTTCGCTCAACAGGTCCACAATTTTTCCTTTTCCTTCATCCCCCCACTGGGTACCGACGATCACTGTATTTCGCACTATTTGCTCCTTTTGCTGCAAAAAAAATGTTTCATAAGGTTTCTGGTCTGTTCTTCACATACCCCGGATACCACCTCAGGGCAATGGTTCAACCGCTGGTCATCCGCCATGTGATACAGGGAACAGACCGCCCCCCATTTGGGATCTGATGCACCGAACACCACACGGTTGATACGGGAATGGATGATGGCCCCCATGCACATGATACAGGGCTCGATGGTAACATATAAGGTGGTACTGGTCAGCCTGTAGTTTTTCCGGCTGCGGGCGGCCATCCGGATAGCGCTGATTTCTGCATGGCAGGTGGGGTCACAGGTTGAAACAGGGGCATTGTACCCATGGCCGATCACCTGACCGTCTGCATCTGTAATCACGGCCCCCACCGGGACTTCGTCCATGGCCCGGGCATGCAGTGCTTCTTTTATGGCCAGCATCATGTAAAATTGGTCATCCATAATCCAGTTTCCTCTTATATAAAGCTTTTGCCCCAAGGTCAAATACTTATTGCTCTCTTGCCATTGTTTGAGGTGTTGTCTGCTTTGCCTGGTCTATCGCGCCCCGCCCCCTGTGGGTGCCTTGTGACCGGCCCGAGATTGTCATCTGACGGTCCTGTCACAAGGCACCCGCAGGGGGCTTGATCAAAATTGTGGGGCTGTATCTCCTGCGGCCACCCTTGATCAA
>DATFJY010000093.1:0-6996 GCA_035268905.1 Desulfotignum sp. | reverse complement strand
GGATGACATCCGTTATTTCATCTGTTATCGATAACATACCCCCCCCCCCCAAAAAAAAAGTAGTGTTATTCGGTCCGGTTTTTGCATAATTTGTTCCGTAATTAATACCGTAATTTTTCAGGGGTTGCTCTATTGTTTTCTGTATACAAATATATATTATAGTAGTAACAGGTTGTTTGGAAAAACGGGAACCGTATGACCAATAAACATTTGGGAGTTGAGAAAATGCCTGAAACCGCGTCAGCACCTGCCAGTATACTTGTCATCGATGATGAAACAGCCATTTTGAGAATGCTGGCCATGGCATTGTCCAGACAAGGATACCGGGTCGATACGGCGGACAGCGGTGAGAATGGTGTTGAAAAACTACAGTCCAAAGAATACCATCTGGTGATAACCGATATGGTGATGGGCAGGATGTCCGGGGAGGATGTGCTGAAAAAGGTCAGAGTGTTGAAAGGGGACAGTGTACCGGTCATCGCCATGTCCGGCACCCCATGGCTGATGGATGAGCACCTGTTCGACGCAGTCATTCCCAAACCCTATTCGCTGAAACTGCTTTTTGAAATGGTGCACAATTTTTTATTCCCGATCTCGGACAAGATGCCCCTGCCTGATGCATAACCAAAAAAGTTTTTTCTCCCGTCTGCCGTTGCTCTGTATTGTATCCTTGTTCTGTATTCCTTATTCACCGCATGGCCAGCCAGATGCCCACAAGCATCACCAGCATGCCGGATACCCGGGAGAGACTGATCTGTCTGATCTCGGCCCCGAACAGGCCGAACTGGTCGATCAGGGCCGCTGCCATGAACTGGGCCGCCACCAGGATGGTGAATGCCGGCACCAGACCCAGGCGGGGAACGCTGTAGCCGATGGCAGCGATGAGCACCAGGCCCATGGGACCGGCCAGAAGGGTGTACCAGGGAACCTGAACAAGCCCTGACAGATTGGCTCCCCGCAACAGGATCATGATGATGCCGATGAGGAACCCGCCGCCGCCGTAGGTAACAAAGACGCTTTCCAGGGTCCCCACCTGTTTGTCAATACTGCCCATCAGCTGTCCCTGAACAGCCACGGCAATGCCGCCGACAGCTGCAATAATGATCAGGTATATGAAGCTCACCTTTTCTCTCCTTTTTGAAAAACCTGCCGGTTCAGGGGCGTTGTACTGCCCGGGTCCGGCCCGTTGGAATTTTTAGTCCATTCATTCTTTACCAAAAATCATTTTCTACTAAAAAAGATGCCGGAAATCAAGCCGGTCAGCCAGGGCCTGAATGTTTGCCATAGCACAACACATGCTATGGGGAGCCCCTGGTGGTGTCCTGTGAACGGACCGTCAGATCCGGAGGGGGCCTGGTAAAATAAGCCGGGATGGTTTTTCAGACAGAGGACGGGATTGCTGCGCTTTATTGTTCTTATGCAACAGGCCCCCGTAGATCTCGGGGCGGTCACAGGACACCACCAGGGGCGGGTTATATGAAAGCTTTTAGCTGTTAGCCGTTAGCTATTAGTACGCAATTATTCGCTTCCAGTAAACATAATTTTCCTTGCTGCTACCATCGGCTAACGCTTTCATTCTTTGTTGTGCCCGTCAGGGCATGGGGGTTCTTGGGAAAGCGTGCTCCTGTGTCTCCATCAGATTATCCTGAAGGTTCAGGTTTTACTTTTCATTCGGCGCTGCCTGGGGTATTTATATATTGCGCATAAGAAGCGGGAAAAGGAGGCGGCAATGCGAATTGTATTCATTCTGGTGGCAGGTGTCATGGTTTTTCTGGCAGGGCTCTATTTTTTTTCACGCAAACTGCTGTATTTTCCGGCGCCTGTTTCACCGGACCGCCTGTCATATATCACTGCCAATATGCCGGATGTCGAAGAAATCCAGATCCCGGTGGAAAACAATGTGGTGCTTCACGGCTGGTTTGTACAAAAAGACCTGGCCCGCCTGCCCACCCTGTTTTATTTCGGGGGCAATGCTGAAGAGGTGTCCGCGAATCTGGAACCGTATGCGGCAAAATTGTCTGCCAACGTGGTTCTGGTGAACTACAGGGGATATGGACTGAGCAGCGGGACTCCCACTGAAACCCGACTCAAATCAGATGCTTTGGTCATATATGACCACATGGCCGACCGGTTTGGCCTTGACCCGGCAGCATCTGCAGCCTGGGGCCGGAGCCTGGGCTCTTCCATGGCCGCTCACCTGGCCCTGGAGCGGGGCCTTGGCAGATTGATACTCACCTGTCCATTTGACAGCATCCAGGGTGTGGCAGCTGCCTATTACCCTCCATGGCTGGTGAACCTGGTACTCCAGGACCGGCACCGTACCATTGATTTTTCCTCCCGGATACGGTCTTCGACCCTGGTACTGGCATCCAGGGACGATGAGGTCATTCCCATTGACAACACCCAAAAACTGTTTGACAGCCTGACCTGTCCCAAAAAAATGGTCCATATCCATGGCGCAGGCCACAATACCATTTCTTTGTTTGATGACTATTATGACCATGTAAACCGGTTTCTCAAAAAGGATCCCGTGCCTTTACAGTTGCCGGACCAGCCGGCATCTGGAAAAAGTTTTTGACATCCCGGCGGATTCTTATATAATCAAGACATTGTGTTGAATTTGATACGGGTTTGTTTTTCTGTTTTCTGCCGTTCATCTGGTGTTCTCAGGCGTGACTTTTTTCAATCTATTTTTAAAGGAGGGTATCATGAGCGAGAGTGTCTACAAAATCATCGATCTTGTTGGATCCAGCACCACATCCTGGGAAGATGCAGCCAACAAAGCCATTGCAAAGGCATCCGGTTCTCTGCGGGACCTGAGAATCGCAGAGGTCCAGAAACTGGATGTGAAAATCGAAGAGGGCAAACCTGCCCAGTTCCGCACCAATCTCAGGTTGTCTTTTAAATACCAGGACTAAACAAATGTGAAATTTTTTCAGGTCTGTTTCATGTACTCAGCCGGCCGGTTTATTTTGACGGCCGGCTGAACAGTATCTAACGGGGTAACCCGCAGCCTATTTGCTCTTTATCATTACGTTTTGACAGGACCTGCAATGCAGGGTACCAAGATCCTGACGGGCAGATTGACGGACAGTATGTCAAAAGCATGACAACAACTGCCGGGGGGCAGTTTTTTCCCTGTCTGTTTTTACATTGCGCACCATCAGGATCAGGGGTGGTACCCCCCGGTGGTTCATTCTAACCGTCAGTTCATCTATTCCAGGGCTGTCGGATTTTTTACCACGAAGCGCACGAAGGACACGAAGACGTTCATTCTTCGTGTCCTTCGTGCGCTTCGTGGTTTTATAAAAAAAACAATGTAAAATTATTGCGTACTTGTCATAAATGATTGACTTTATGATTTGCCGTTCAGGCAGCATGAGATTACATTTTTGGCACCTGATTTGCATAATGAATGTGCAAAGGGGTTGTATTGGCATGGGCATTGAATGGGTGCGCACCGGCAACCTGAACTGCAAAAGGGTGAGAGGAAGAGATGGGAGATTCGCGGATTTTCGGATATACATCAAAAATGATTGCAAAGGCAATGGATGTTTCTGCCAAACGGCACAACCTGATTGCCGGTAATATTGCCAATATGGACACCATCGGCTACCAGCCCGCTGACCTTGATTTCAACGACACCCTTGACCGGGCAATGAAAGGCCCGGAACCCGACTATATGGACAAGACCCACCCAAAACACCTGCCTCCCCGGGAAGATGATGCCTTTGTCATGAAAGGGGAAAACAGTGAAGATGTGGACATTTATCACCTGGATTCCGTGAATATCGATACGGAGATGATGCATCTTATGGAAAATAACCTCAAGTACCGGACAACTGTGGAACTAAAATTGCGGAAATCAGGCCTGATGAGAACAGCCATAGAAGAAGGCGGCAAATAAAATTTCGTATGCGTGATAAGGCTGACATGAAATTAGGTGTTGCCCAATCCCGGTGTGCCAGGTATAGTAACAGCCTATACCGTTTTTTATTGCATAAAAGGGATGGAAAATATGTGTTTGGCCGTACCCTCAAAAATAATTGAAATCCAGGACAACATTGCCAGAGTAGAGGTGGACGGGGTGGTGAGAGAGGCCAGCCTGCTCATTTTAGATGATGTGGGCATCGGTGATTATGTCATCGTGCATGCCGGGTTTGCCATCAGCAAACTCGATGAACAGGCCGCGCTTCAGACCCTGGAGGACATGCGCAGTATGCTGGCGGCTGACAGAGCCCGGGATGGGGCCTCTGCCGCAGATGTATGAATACCCGGTGCATCGCCAGCCGGCTTGATATCAGCGGGGTGGTCCAGGGCGTAGGTTTCCGGCCTTTTTTGTTCACCCTGGCACAAAAGCATCATATAAAAGGCGAGGTTTCCAATACCGCCGGCGGGGTTCTGGCCCGGGTGGAAGGCCCCTGCTGCAGCATGGATGATTTTGTGCAGGAGATCACTGACAACCCGCCTGTTCTGGCCCGGGTGGACAAAATGGATGTTTCCCGAATTCCTGTGTCCGGATATACAGATTTTCACATCATCCCCAGCCGTTCCGCCAGCACCAAAGCCACCCTGATTTCGCCGGATGTGTGTGTGTGTGATGACTGCCTTTCAGAAATGCGTGATCCTGAAAACCGAAGATTTAAGTATCCCTTCATCAACTGCACCAATTGCGGGCCCAGGTTCACCATCATCAGCGATATTCCCTATGACCGGCCCAGCACCTCCATGAAGGATTTTCCCATGTGTCCGGACTGCAGGGTTGAATATGAAAATCCTTCAGACCGCCGCTTCCATGCCCAGCCCAATGCCTGTCCTGTGTGCGGACCCCATGTGTTTTTAACGGACAACCAGGGCCGGCAGGTGGCAGGGCCTGAGAATGCCGCTGCCATGGCGGGCACCCTGCTCAAAAAAGGCCATATCCTGGCCATCAAAGGCCTGGGCGGGTTCCACCTGGCTGCAGATGCGGCAAATGACCAGACAGTTCGTCTGCTGCGGCAGCACAAGCACAGGCCCCACAAGCCTTTTGCCCTCATGGCCCGGTCTGCTGACAAGCTGCATGGCCATGTGCAGGTGTCTGATGATGAAAAAAAACTGCTCCAGAGCTATCACCGGCCCATTGTGCTGGTAAACAAAAATTTTCAGGATCCCGGTGCAGCACTGTCGCCGTCCCTGGCACCCGGCAATACCTGTCTTGGCATCATGCTGCCCTATACCCCGCTGCATTATCTGGTGTTGGATACCGGTCCGGATATTGTCGTGATGACCTCGGGAAACCGCTCTGGTGAGCCGCTTTCTGTTGACAACCAGGATGCGCTGGATGCCTTTTCCCATATGGCAGATTATTTCCTTTTGCACAACCGGGACATCTATTTTCGCGCCGATGATTCCATTGTCCGATTACAGGCACAAAAACCGCGGTTTATCCGGCGCTCCCGGGGGTATGCCCCGCTGCCCGTGCCATTGCACCGGTCTTTGCCGCCTGTTCTCGGCTGCGGTGCAGGCCTGAAAAACACCATCTGCCTCACCCGGGGAAACCAGGCGTTTGTAAGCCAGCACATTGGTGATATGGAAAACCACAAAATATATGAATTTTTTACCCACACCATTGGGCATTTTACCAAAATTCTGGATACCACCCCGAAGATAGTGGCCCATGACCTGCACCCGGGGTATATGAGTACCACATTTGCCGGACAATATGCAGCTGACAGGCATCAGGTGGCGGCAGGCGGGTCCGGAGATGGTTCTGTTACCGGCATTGGTGCCCAGGCCCGGATTTCCCTGGTGGGGGTGCAGCACCACCATGCCCATGCCGTATCCTGCATGGCGGAAAACAACCTGGATGAGCCGGTGATCGCCATTACCCTGGACGGCACCGGCTACGGCACGGACGGCCATATCTGGGGGGGAGAAATCCTTGCCGCCACCTGTGAAACCTTTCAGCGCAAAGCCCACCTGGGCTATGTGCCCATGCCCGGGGGGGATGCTGCCGTGCTCGAACCCTGGCGCATGGCTGCCGCTGTTTTGTATACCGCCATGGGCAGCAGTTTTCAGGACCTGGACATGCCGTATATCCGGCAGATGGACAGAAAAAAACTGGCATTTGTCTGCCGGATGATGGAAAAGCAGATCAACTGCCCGACAACCTCCAGCTGCGGCCGTCTGTTTGATGCTGTCGCGTCTTTGCTGTGCATCCGGCATATTATTTCCCATGAAAGCCAGGCAGCCATGGAACTGGAGGCAAAAGCCCGTGAAGGTGCCTGCGATACAGCTGCTGATCCCTATGCATTCCGCCTGAACCGGAACCTGTCCCATGCAGCAGACGGTCCTGAATATATCATTGACATGATGCCCTGTTTTCGGGAAATGGTGACAGACATTGTAGGGCAGGTGCCGGTACCTGTCATCAGCAGGCGGTTTCACCGGACCATCGTGGCTGCTTTTGTTGCTGCAGCTAAAAAAATTGCCAGCACAACAGGGCTTGGCAAGGTGGTGTTGTCCGGCGGGGTGTTTCACAATGATATGATTCTCACAGATATGATCCAGGCCCTGGAAGAAAAAGGCCTGGCAGTGTTTTCCCATTCCCTGGTACCCACAGGTGACGGCGGGATCTCTTTGGGCCAGGTGGTGGCGGCCGGGGCTGGAATGGGACAAAACCAATGACGGCCATGCCGTGCCGGCGACACAACAAAACTGAAAGCTTTAGCCGGTGGTAACAGCAGGGAAAATTATGTTTGCTGGGAGCGAATAATTGCGTACTAACAGCTAACAGCTAACGGCTAACAGCTAACAGCTAACGGCTAACAGCTTTCATATAACGACCATGCCCTGACGGTCACAACTAATTATGAAAGTTATGAGGGGTGAGTTATGCGTATTGAGAGAAGCTAATGTGATATTTTTTTCTCACTACTCAAACCTCATATCTCACTACTTTCATATAAAAATAGTTTGAAATAACCGGAATACTGAAAAAAAGGAATTACAATGCCT
>DATFJY010000092.1:0-2046 GCA_035268905.1 Desulfotignum sp. | reverse complement strand
CGGTTTTCTGGGTGGTGCGGTGCATGATGCCCCGTCCCAGGAGCAATGATCCCATGGACCAGCCCAGGCTCAAAGACAACATGGCCATGCCCACCTGGAGCGGGGTCTGGCCCAGGGCCCCCTGGAGAAACAGCGGTGCATAGCCGAACAGGGCGAACATGGAAAAACTGGCGCAGAATCCAGCCAGGTTGCCCACGGCAAATCCCCTGCGCCGGAAAAACCGCAGATCCAGAATAGGATCTTTGGCCCCGAGCTCGGATCTCACAAACCAGGCCCCGAATACCACAGCAGCCAGGAACAGAAAAAAAGCAGGCAAAGAGATCCATGCAATGGTTCTGCCGGTGGTCATGACCAGGATCAGCACTGACAACAAAAATCCGGTGAGCGACACCAGCCCGGGCCAGTCCAGGGAAACATCGGTCTTTTTTTCCCGGAACTCCCGCAGAAAGAAAAATATACCGGCCAGAGACAGCAGTCCCAAGGGCAGATTGATGAAAAAAATCCACCGCCAGGAGAAAAAACTGACAATAAAGCCCCCCAGGGTGGGTCCGATCACCGAAGAGATTCCCCAGATGGAAGAGGCGAGAGACAGGGTTTTGGCCCGCTGATCCCGGGGGGCGGCTTCGGTGAGCACCACATACACCAGGGCGAAAATCCCGCCGGAACCCATGCCCTGGAACACCCGGGCTGCCACCAGAAATCCCATGGAAGGGGCTGCTCCGGCTGCCAGGGAGGCCAGGATGAACAGGGTCACACTGATGATGAACAGCTTTCTTACGGCAAACAGGTCGGACAGTTTGCCGAAAATGGGCAGGGCCACGGCCCGGGACAAAAAATAGGCGGAATACACCCAGGCATACAGATGCAGCCCGGAAAGTTCGGCAATAATGGTGGGCATGGCCGCCGACATGATCAGGGCATCCAGGGCCCCCAGAAACAGGGCCAGCAGCACCGCGCTGATCAGCCATGTCTGTGTCTGTTTCACCATGCCCCCGGCACTGCTGCACATAACCCCGCACCATCAAAGGCATACGACGAAAAAAACCGGTTGTGTGACAGTATCAGATCTCCTGGATTTCCAGCAGTTCCACCTCGAAAATCAGGGTTGACCCCGGTTCGATGACATTTCCGGCACCCTGGTCTCCATAGGCCAGATCAGCAGGTACATACAGCATCCATTTGGCCCCCTCTTTCATCAGCTGCAGCGCCTCTGTCCAGCCTTTGATCACACCGTTGACCGGAAATTCCGCTGGTTCGTTGCGCTTGTAGGAAGAATCAAATTCCCTGCCGTTGAGCAAGGATCCCCGGTAATGGCATTTCACCTTGTCGTTCAGGCCGGGAGATTCTCCGGTACCCGGTGTAATCACCTTGTACTGGAGGCCTGATGCCAGGGTTTTCACCCCTTCTTTGGTCTTGTTTTCATCCAGGAATGCTTTGCCGGCAGCCTTGTTTGCCGCCGCTTTTTTGCCCTGGGCTTCCATTTGCTTCTGCTGGGCCATGGCCTGGAATTCCGCCAGGGTTTCCTGCATTTTTTCCGGTGTCATGGACATCTCCCCTGCCAAATTGTCTTTCATTCCCTGCAGAAAGAGGTCTGGATTGATGGCAAAGCTGTCCTTTAACCGTTGGGTAAGATCATATCCAATGGCATAGCTGATCCTGTCGTTGACCCCGGCTTTGTGCAGTTCCGGTTCTGCTTTGCTGTCGTCCGCCCATACCGCTGCCGGCACTGCAGCAACGGCTGCCGCCAGGATTATTGCCAAAAGATGTCTTTTCAGTGTCATAAAGATGTTCCTCATTTGTTGAAGGTTTAAATAAAAACCCTTGATAACAGAAATTGTGATAAATAACAATGCCCGGCATCACCTCTGGAAATTTGCCATGGGCATGCCAGGTTTTTCATTGTTCTGTGCAGCACGCTTTCTTGGGCTCCGCCCCTGGTGGTATCCTGTGCCCGACCCGAGATCTGCGGGGGCCTGTTAGCATAAGAACAATGAAGTGCAGAAACCCGCCCTCTGTTTGGCATCATCCCGGCAAATTTTACCAGGC
>DATFJY010000091.1:0-27223 GCA_035268905.1 Desulfotignum sp. | reverse complement strand
AAAGCAAGGGAAAAACTGGCATCAGAAGGCATTTTTGCCGGTGTTATTGACGCACGGTTTGTCAAGCCTCTGGATGAAACCCTCCTGCTGGCAAAGGCCGGACAATGCAGAAAAATCATCACCGTGGAAGAGCATGTTCTGGCAGGCGGTTTTGGATCTGCCGTGCTTGAGCTGTTCATGGACAAAGGCCTGACAGACCTGTGTGTCAAACGCATCGGCATTGGTGACTGCTATGTGGAACACGGCCCACAGGATGTGTTGAGAAAAGCGTATCAGATTGATGCAGATGCGGTTGCAAAAGCCGGTCGTGAACTGTATGGCCAAAGATAACAATCCGGGCGGATCCCGGCGCCGCCTGGACCAGCTGCTGGTGGAAAAGGGTCTGATATCCGCAAGAAACCGGGCCAGGGCCATGATCATGGCCAAAAAGGTGCTGGTGGATGACCATCCCTGTGACAAACCCGGGACCCGGGTGGATCCCCGGGCACAGATATTTGTAAAAGAGGCGGATCACCCCTATGTGAGCCGGGGCGGCATCAAACTGGAAAAGGCGTTGACAACCTTTCCGGTGGATGTAAAAGACAAAATCTGCATGGATATCGGGGCCTCCACCGGCGGATTCACCGACTGCCTGCTCCGGTTCGGGGCCAAAAAAGTGTATGCCGTGGATGTGGGATATGGCCAGCTGGCATGGTCTTTGCGGATCGACCCGAAAGTCGTGGTCATTGAGCGTACCAATATCCGGCACATGCCTTTTGAGGTCATTGGCCGGAAAATGGATCTGGTTGTGGCTGACACAGCGTTCATTTCCTTGAAAACCGTCATACCGGCAGCCGAAAAATTCATGGGACCCGGGTGCCGGGTGATTGCCCTGATCAAGCCCCAGTTTGAGGCAGGAAAGCAGTATGTGGGCAAGGGGGGGGTTGTAAAAGACCCTGAAATCCGGCAGAAAGTGGTGGCAGATATCTCGCGGTTCTTCTCAGACAAGGGCTATGGTATGGCAGATGTGGTCCCCTCCCCTGTCCCGGGTCCAAAGGGAAATACCGAATATCTGATTTTTCTGGTTTTCAACGGCCAGTGAAAAAAACACTATGAATTTTATGCAATTTTTATTATTACACTTTTATTATTGAAACAGGACCTATTTATTAATTGTGTAAAGGAGCAGTAATGAGCGAAGATATCAAAACCATGAGAAATGTGGCCTTTGCTGGCCATGGAGGTGCGGGCAAGACGACGCTTGCTGAGGCTATGCTTTTTAGGGCCGGTGTGACCAAACGCTTGGGAAAGGTTGAAGAAGGCAATACCGTGATGGATTTCCAGCCGGAAGAAATCAAAAAACAGCAGAGTATCAACACCTCTTTTATAAAATATACCCATGACAAACATACCATCACATTGATGGATACTCCTGGTGATCAGAACTTCTTCTCAGCTGCCAAAACCTGTTTTCCGGTTGCCGACGGCATGGTCTTTGTCATTGATGGTGTGGGCGGTCCTTCTGCCATGACCGAAGAGGCAGCGGCATCTGCCCTGGAATACAACCTGCCCGGCATGGTCATTGTCAACAAACTGGACCGGGAAAGATCGGATTTTTCGGCCAGTGTGGATGGCTGCAACATTTCCCTGAAAAAGAAAATCATTCCCGTGTGTTACCCCATCGGTACTGAAACCGGTTTCAAAGGAATCGTCAACATTATCACCGGCAAGGCATATGAATATGATGCTGACGGCCAGTCCGCCCAGGTGGATATCCCGAAAGACCTGGCCGATGAGATGGCTGTGGCAAAAGAGGAGTTCATAGAAAACATTGCAGAGCTGGATGACGATCTGCTGGAAAAATACCTGGAAGGAGAAGATCTGTCTGAAGCGGAAATAAAGACAACTTTCCGAAAAGGTATTTCAGAGGCCCAGTTTTATCCGGCTGTCTGTACCTCAGCCGTTAAAATGATCGGTATTGATATGGTGCTGGACTTCATCAACACCTATATGCCGTCGCCTCTGGACAGAGGCGACTGGGTGGCAAAAGACAAAGATGGCAATGATGTGGTGGTGTCCCCGGATCCGGAAGCCCAATTTTGCGGCTTTGTTTTCAACACCATTGTGGATCCTTATGCCGGCCGGCTGTCCTTAATCCGGGTTATTTCAGGATCACTGGGAAAAGAGGGCAATTTTCTCAATGTGACCAAAGACACCAAGGAAAGATATTCCCAATTGCTGGAGATTGCCGGAAAGGAACAAAAGCCCCTTTCCTCGGCAGGACCGGGTTCCATTGTGGCCATGGCCAAACTCAAGTCCACCCTGACCGGGGACACCCTCACCGGGGGAACAGAGATCCAGATTCCGGCACCGGCGCCCATGCCGCCGGTCATCTCCTTTGCCATTTCCCCCAAGTCCAAAAATGATGAAGACAAGATCCATGAAGCCTTACGCAAAATTCTCCAGGAAGATACCGGACTTGTGCTCAAAAGAGAAGATGAGACCAGGCAGACCATTCTTTCCGGCCGGGGACTGGTGCATATTGAGGTTACGGCAGAAAAAATTCAGCGCAAATTCAATGTGGCCATGGAGATCAATACCCCCAAGGTGCCTTACAGGGAAACCTTCAAGAAAAAGATCCGGGTCCAGGGAAAACACAAAAAACAATCCGGGGGCCATGGCCAGTTCGGAGACTGCTGGATTGTTCTGGAGCCGTTGCCCAGGGGAACCGGGTTTGAGTTTGTGGACAAGATCGTGGGCGGCGTGATTCCCAAAAATTACATTCCAGCGGTTGAGGCCGGTATCCGGGAAAGTTCCCGGTACGGTATCCTGGCGGGATTTCCCTGTGTGGATTTTCGCACCACCCTGGATTTTGGGTCCTACCATTCTGTGGATTCCTCGGAAATGGCCTTTAAAACAGCAGGCTCCATCGCCTTTAAGGCGGCGGCAAAAGATGCAAAACCCGTGCTGCTCGAACCTGTCATGAAGGTTTCTGTTAAAGTGCCGGATGCCAACACCGGTGATATCATGGGCGATCTCAACTCCCGGCGGGGCCGGGTTCTGGGCATGGATTCAGAAGATGACAAACAGATCATCAATGCGTTGGTGCCCATGTCTGAACTGCTGCGGTATGCACCGGATTTAAGTTCCATGACCGGCGGCAGGGGCACCTTTACCATGGAATTTGCCCAGTATGATGAAGTGCCGTCCGACCTGGCACAGAAAGTCATTGACCAGGTGAATGCACAAAAGGAAAGCAACTAAAGCGGGAAACCCGCAACCCGGGTGCCCCGCCTCATTTCCTTGTATTTTTGACAGGAACTGAGAAATAAGGCACTACCAAGGGCTCCCACTAATTATGCAGGCTCCTGCAATAAATAATTCAGGGGTTGCGGTTTTGCTGGGCATACGGCAGAAAACCGGCTGCTACAAGGTTTTACCGGTCAGTCTGGCATAGATCTCTTTGTAGGTACGCATGGTGTTGTCAATGACCTCTTTGGGCAGTCCGGGGCCTGGCGGCGTTTTGTTCCATCCGGAGTTGACCAGCCAGTCCCGGACAGCCTGTTTGTCAAAACTTTTTTGTCCGCGGCCCGGAGCATAGTCATCCAGGGGCCAGAACCGGGAGGAATCCGGGGTGAGCACCTCATCGATGAGGATGATCTCGCCCTCCAGCACACCGAATTCAAACTTGGTGTCTGCGATGATGATCCCCTTTTCCAGTGCCAGTGCCGCGCCTTTATTGTAAATTTCCAAACTCAGGTCCCGGATTTTTTCAGCGGTTTTCTGGCCCAGGATATCAATGGTCTGTTCAAAGGAGATATTGATATCATGGTCTCCCACCTCGGCCTTGGTGGACGGGGTGTACAGGGGGGTATCCAGTTTATCCGATTCTTTGAGGCCTTTAGGCAGCTGGATGCCGCACACCTGGCCCTCTTTTTGATAGGATTTCCACCCGGATCCGGAAATGTATCCCCTGACAATACATTCCACAGGCAGGGGATCTGCCTTTTTCACCAGCATGCTGCGTTTTTCAAGGGCATCCTTATAGGGCCGGCATATGTCAGGATAGGCATCCACGTCAGTGGTGACCAGATGGTTGCCCACAATATCCGCCATTTTTTCAAACCAGAAAACACTGATCTGGTTCAGCACCCTGCCCTTGTCCGGAATGGGATCAGGCAGCACCACATCAAATGCGGACAACCGGTCTGTGGTGACCAGCAGCAGCGTGTCTCCAAAATCAAAAATATCCCTGACCTTGCCCTGGCGTTTCAATGGCAGGTCTGTGAAAAGTGTTTCAGGGATGACCGTCATGGTGTAATCTCCTTGTTGTTTTATAATCAGATTTTATGCGCTTTTGCGCATGGGGTTCCTAGAAAAATATTTTTATATCATGGATCTGTTTTTTTTTCCAGATCACACCAGTGCACTTTTTATGAAAGAACGATTTATCGGGGTGATTCTGGACTGACCGCTTGACGTATGCCGGGGATCATATTATTGTGGGCAAAATGGTTTGAATGCACAGGGGTATTTTTTCTAAAAAGGATTCCCATGAGAACACGTTGTTTGCTCTTGTTTATCTGTCTGACAGTTGCCTGCTGCCAAGCCGTGTATGCCGGTGATACCGCCCACTATACCCTGCGGGATTTGTGCCGGACAGCCAATGAAAATGCCCGGACTATCCGGATTGCCGCAGAAGACGTATTTATTGCACAACAGGAAAAAAAACGGGCTTTATCGGTTCTGATCCCTCGTGCCACGGCCTTTGGCAGCCATACCAACTATAAGGACACAAGTTTTGTATCACCGGATACCACGACCGTCGGTGTGAAACTCACCCAGTCTTTTACCCTCAACGGCAAGGAGCTCATTGCCTATGATGTGAGCAAAAAAGGAATAGTCAAGAACCGCTTCACCTTGGAAAGTATCCGTTCTGATTACCTGCTCCAGGTGGCATTGACCTATTTTGACACCCTGGAAGCCAAACGGCTTCTGGAAATTGCCGATGCAGATGTCCAGCGCCTTGCTGCCCATAAAAAAGCGGTAGAGGAGAAACTGCGGGTCGGCAGTGTCACCAAAACAGATCTGTACCGGGCTCAGGCGGAATTGTCCAGGGCCATGAGCGACCGGGTGACGGCTGGCAGTGCCGTAACCCAGAACAAGGCCCGCATCTTAGAACTTACTGGTATTGATGCACCTTTTGCCGTTTCTGATGCCGATATCGTGCCCATGGAAGGATTTCAGCCAACGCTTGCAACAATCCAGGAAACTGCGCTGCAAAACCGGTATGAGGTACAAGCGGCAAAAAAGAACCTGGAGATAGCTGACCAAACCATTTCCTTTGAACAAGGCGATTACTGGCCCAAACTAAACCTGGAGACAGGATACAGGGAATCAGATATATCATATGGCGACAGTGGGCTGGCAGGCGGATTAGCAGGTGAAACAGACGCAGATACAGACGATACCTACATCCAGGCGGAACTGGTTTTTACGCTGTATGACGGCGGATTGCGCAAAGCACAGATCAATCAGGCCATGGCCGGAAAGCGGCAGGCAGCCCAGGCCTTGTCTCAGACCCGAAAAGATATTATCCTGGAATCACAAGTGGCGTTTTCAGATTATGAAACCGCCAGAAAAGTGTTGATAAACCTTGCAGATGAACTCAAGGCTGCACAGGAAAACCATAAGGCTGTCCAGATGCAGTACCAGTACGGCATGGCCGATATCATCGATATGATGGATGCCAATACGCTCCTTGTCCAGGCTGAACGCAGCATGTCCAATGCCCGGTATGCCCTGATGCAGACAATGTATAAAATACTGCATACCCAGGGTGAACTGGTGGCGTATCTGCTGGATTAGGCCCGGGGTTTTGCCGTTTTGTGCATAAGCCCCTGCCCTGCCTTCTGGCTAATGGCTGATGGCTGACGGCTTTCATATAAACCTTCATGCCCTGGCGGGCACAACAAATTATGAAAGTTATGAGGGGTGAGTTATGAGTATTGAGAGAAGCTAATTTGATATTTTTTCTCACTACTCAAACCTCAAACCTCATATCTCACTACTTTCATATAAAAAAATACACAGACAAACCTGCTGTAAGGAGGAAGAAACATGTATGAGATAATTGCAAACCCGGAAGACTATCAGATTGACCAGTTGATCAACGGAACAGACAATGCCAATATCGAAATGACCAAAGAGGAACGCAGCAAATGGGCGGGTGAGGTGGTGAATTTCAGTGAAAAATTGATGGAATTTGCCAAAAAATCAAAGGAACTGGCCAGGCTGCTGGATTCGGATGAAAAAATATCCGCTACCCCGGCATCTTTAAAAACCCTCAAAATTCAGCTGTTTACAATAAACGATGTATTGAATTCCGCTTTGGAAATAGCCGATAAACTGGAATCAGATATCATCCACAAATAACCCCTCTGTTATGCAAACATTTTTTGCCGCAGCAAATGGTCTGTGAGTACCAATGCCAGCATGGATTCACAGACCTTATTGATTCTGGGTATGGCGCAGATGTCATGCCGGCCTTTTGTGGAGATGGTTGTCTCGCATCCATTCTGGTCCAGGGTTTTCTGGCTACGGGCGATGGATGGAATGGGTTTTACATGCACCCGGACAACTATGGGTTCTCCTGTTGAGATGCCAGCCAGAATTCCCCCGGCATGGTTGGACAAAAACCCGGTGCTGTCCATCTGGTCATTGTTTTCAAATCCGGTCAGGGTAGCAGCTGCTATACCCGCACCGATCTCCACGGCCTTGACAGCACCAATTCCCATCATGGCCTTGGCAATGTCTGCATCCAGCTTGTCAAACACGGGATCACCGATGCCGGCCGGGACCCCGGTTGCCGTGACTTCCACCACCCCGCCCAGAGAATCTCCCTGCGCTTTTATGGTTTTGATGCGGTCTTCCATGGCGTGTGCCGCTGCCGTGTCCGGACACTGCAGGTCATTTTTTACGGCTGCTCCGGCATCAAAATGCTGTACCCTGATACCCCCTAAGGCCATGGTAAAGCTGCAGATCTTTACCCCCAAAGGGTCCAGCACCAGCTGGGCCACGGCCCCGGCTGCTACCCGGGCTGCGGTTTCTCTGGCTGATGCCCTGCCCCCGCCCCGAAAATCTCTGATCCTGTATTTTTTTTCATAGGTGAAATCTCCGTGTCCCGGCCGGAATAAACCGGCAATATTTGCATAGGCGGTGGATTTTGCATCTGTATTGTGAATAAGGATGGTTATGGGGGTACCGGTGGTACTGCCCTCGAAGGTACCGGACAGGATAACCGGGGTGTCTGGTTCCTTTCGACGGGTGCCGGCAATGCCTTTCCCTGGTTTTCTTTTGTCCAGCGCTTTCTGAACTGTTTTTTCGTTTATGGGCAGGCCGGGGGGACACCCCTGGATTACCACGCCTACGGCCGGGCCATGGGATTCTCCAAACGTGGTGATCTGAAATGCCTTGCCAAAGCTAGAACCGGACATGGTCCAATCTCCTTTTTATCATCCTGGCAATGTCCCGGGGATTATGACAGGTGGTATCCACCGTCATATCTGCCAAATTTTCATACAAAGGGCTCCGGATGGCCAGGGTTTCGCAGGTCTCTTCAAACAAAGATCCAGAGCTGAACCTGGGTCTGGATGCCGGGGTTTGTGGATCAGCGGCCATGCGCTGGACAATGGTATTCACATCAGCGAAAAGCCACACCACAAACCCTGCATCTTTGATGCGCAATCTGTTCTCTTTTGCCAGTACCATGCCGCCCCCGGTGGCAATCACCTGGTTTTCTTTGTGCATGATCGCTTGAAAAATTTGTGTTTCCTTTTGTCTGAAATGCGCCCATCCCTTTTCTGCCACCAGTTTGTCAATGCTGGTACAGCAGGCGGATGCAATCAGTTTGTCTGTGTCCATAAACCTGCAGGACAAAATATCTGCAAGATACTTTCCCACACTGGTCTTGCCACAACACCGGTATCCAATGAGCACCGTGTTCATGGTTTTTTTGTCTTTGCATTACAGGGCATCAAACAGATTCCAGAAATGAGGAAAGGATTTTTCCACACAGGTGGGATTCTCTATCTCCATGCCCGGCACCACAAGGCCGGCAACGGCAAAGGCCATGGCAATGCGGTGGTCGTTAAAAGTGTTGATAAAAGCACCTGCTGGTTTCCCTCCGGTGATCGCAAGCCGGTCGTCTCCCTGGGATACCCGGATGCCCATCTTTTCCAGCTGGGAGGCAACCGCATGAATCCGGTCACACTCTTTTTCCCGAAGGTGCCCGATATTGGTGATGCTTGTGGTGCCTCCTGCAAAGGCTGCCACCACAGCAATGGCCGGCACAGCATCCGGGGTGTCTGACATGTCCACATCCACTGCCCGAAGAGATCCACCCTTGACAGCCACGCTGTCCCCTTTGAAAAAAAGGGAACATCCCATTTTTTCCAGGATATGGACCTGCTTGACATCTCCCTGCAGCGAACTGGAACGGATATTGCCCACCCCGATTTTCTGTCCTGTGACAGCACCGGCTGCCCAGAAATATCCGGCATTGGAAAGATCCGGTTCCACCCCATGGTTACCGGCCACATAGGTCTGATTCCCCGGGACTTCATAGGTAGTATCATTCAGTTTATGGGCATTCACCTGAAACTGTTTCATCACATCCAGGGTCAGGTCAATATACGGGGAGGAAACCGGAGGGGCGGTAAGTTTTATGGTCAGACCATCGGCCATGAAAGGCCCGATCATGAGCAGGGCGGACAGATACTGGCTGCTTTTGGAACAATCCAGGTGCAACATCCCGCCCTGCCGGCTTTTTCCCTGGATGGTCACCGGAGGAAATCCTTCGGGGTTGTCGGATCCGGCATCAATGCCGATCTGGCCCAGGGCATCCAGCAGCTCTTTCATGGGACGGTTGCACATGCGCGCATTTCCGGTGAGGGTGTACGGGGTGGTTCCCAGACCGGCGATCCCGGCCATAAGGCGCATGGAGGTGCCGGAGTTTTCCAGAAAAACAGGGACGTCACATGGCCTGGGGCATCCGGAAAAACCTGTGATAGAAACGCTGTCAGGACCGGTTTTTGTGATGTCCGCCCCCATGCAGGACAACGCATGCAGGGTTAAATCAATATCTCTGGAAGAAAGCAGATTTGTGATACAGGATGTGCCGCCGGACAATGCCGCACAGATGAGCATGCGGTGGGAAATACTTTTGGATCCCGGTACTGTCACGATCTGATCAGAAATCTGCCTGGGAAAAATCTGTTTCATATACATTATTCCTTGGTTAAAAGGATTGAACATTCAGATGGTCAAGAACCGACTGCCGCATCTTTTCCATGTCCGGCTCAATCCCGGTCCACAAAGCAAACTGGGCAGCTGCCTGGGCCACGAACATGGCCAGTCCGTCAATGGCGGTACACCCTTTTTTTCGGGCAAGGCTGATCAGCCGGGTCTCCAGAGGAGAGTACACCACATCCATGACCACGGTATCCGGGGTAAGGCATTCACCAGGACAGGACAGCACATCTGTATCCGGGTCCATGCCCATGGCGGTGGTGTTGATGATGATGTCAAACTCCGGGTTGGTGAGCGCCTCCAGGGGAACAAACCGGACACCATAAGTAGTGGCCAGAGCCCGGCCGCGGTCTTCCGCCCGGTTGGCTATTGTCAGGCGCCCTTTGTGACGATGAATGCCAAAGGCCACTGACCGGGCCGCCCCCCCTGCCCCGATGACCAGAACCTGTTTTCCCGCAATACCCAAAGGCGCCAGGGGCTGAATTGCCGCCTGGCTGTCGGTATTGTATCCCAGCAGTCGGCCCTCTTGGTTGACAATGGTATTGACCGCACCAATGGTCCGGGCCTGGTCATCGATCCAGTCCAGATGGTCCATGATGGTCTGTTTGAAAGGAATGGTTATGGATGCCCCCTGGATATGCAGCTGCCGTATGGCTGCAACCGCCTGTCCGATGTTGCCGGGCGCAAACGCCAGATACACGGCATTGATGCAGTTATCGGCAAAGGCCCGGTTATGTATCAGAGGGCTTTTGGAGTGGGTCACCGGGTTGCCGAGCACACAGAAAAGCTGTGTATCTGCTGTAATTGCCTGCATGGTTGTAACGCTTCCTGGACAAAAACCGGGTACCAGTTCATGCCCCCTGTTTTTTGCCTGTAAAATCACTCTTTTTTGACAATAAAGGACTGGATGCGGTTGCCGTCCATCTCCTTGACGGTTGCCGTCCATTTGTCAATGATAATGGATTCTCCGGACTGGGGAATCCGGTCAATCTGCTCGAGAAAAAAACCGGAAAAGGTGTCATAACTGGCAGATTCCGGAATATTGATGTCAATCTCCTTGTTCAGGTCATCCACGTCAATCCTGCCGGCCACCAGCCATTTGTTGCCTTTGAGACGGACGATATCCGGCACCAGCCGGTCGGTTTCATCAATGATCTCGCCGAAGATCTCCTCCACCACATCCTCCAGGGTTACCAGACCGGACACCCCCCCGTGTTCATCCACCACAATGGCCATATGGCTTTTTTGGGCTTTGAATTCCTGGAGCAGGGAGTCCAGTTTTTTGGATTCAGGAATAAAATAGGGTTTTTTCATAATGGTTTTGATATCCAGGGTCCTGATTTTCTCTTCTGATGTGGTCAGTTTTTGATAGCTGGCAAACAGATCTTTCAGGTGCAGAATGCCGATAACATTGTCAATGCTGTTTTCAATGACCGGGATACGGGAGTACCCGGTTTTCAGGATTGCCTGAATATCCAGATTCTGCTCCACATCCACCACATACATGTCAGCCCTGGGGGTCATGATTTCACAGCAGGAGGTGTCATCAAATTCAAATATATTGGTGATATACTCTTTTTCCGCTTCCTTGATCTCCCCTTCCTCCTCCACCACCTCCACCATGGTCATGAGTTCATCTTCAGTCACTGCATGGTATGCCGGATTTACCGACCCATGGAGTTTGGGAATGAAATTGAGGACCAGAATCAGGGGCAAAAAGATTTTGGAAAGCCAGAAAAGCGGAAAAATAACCCCCCTGGCCACCAGCACGTTGTTCTGGGTGGCAAAAGATTTGGGGAAAATTTCTCCGAATACCAGAATGACCAACGTCATGACACCGGTAGTTATGCCCACGGCATTGGATTCAAAATAGGCAATGGCAATGGATGTGGCCAGTGCCGATCCCCCGATGTTCACCAGGTTGTTGCCAATAAGAATGGTGGTTAACAGGGTGTGGGGATCCTGTTTCATTTTCATGATCAGATGCCCGGTTCTGGACCCGTCTTTCGCTATATGGAGTGATTTGATCTTTGAAATGGAAAAAAGCGCGGTTTCAGAAGATGAAAAAAAACCGGACAACACCAGACAAATGATCAGCAATGTCACACTAAATGGCATCAAAATGATTTTTTTCCTTCAAAATATATAGATGAATAAACTATTTTAGTAAGGTTTGGTGGTGTTTGTCAAACACCGATTTACCTGATCTGGATATTTGCCAAAGGCGTGCCAGGTTTTTGATCGTTCTATGCAGCGCGCTTTCCCGGGCTCCCCATAGTGGGTACGCTGCTATGGCAAATATCCAGTTGCCTGATTGCCGGAACCGGCCGGGTGCAACAGATCCAGGGCAATTTTTGCCGCCCGTCCGGCAGCCCCGGAAGAGCCCATCAGCAGCCTGACTGATTTCAGTTTTTGTCTGTACTCCGCCAGGTGATCGAGCATATAAAGGGCTGTGGCGCATATTTTTGCAGGGCTGGCATCGGTTTGCAGCAGTTCCGGCATCACCTGTCTGCCGGCAATGATATTTGCCAGACCGGCATAATTTACTTTGACCAGAACCTTTGCAAACTGGAAGGTGACCGGGGACATTTTATAGATGATCACTGTGGGAATCTGGCACAGGGCTGCTTCAAGGGTGACAGTGCCGGATGCAGCAATGAGCATGTCAGCCCGGGCAAAAATCTGCTTGGGACTGCCGCTGACAATCTCAAACAAACCGGATTTGTTATGGGGTACCGTCTTTTTTTCAATATGCTCCAATGGAATTGATCCGGCAGCAGATACCAGAAACCGGATACAGGGCTGATGCTTCTGGATCATTTGAGCTGCACCCACCATCAGGTCCAGAAGATGGTGTATCTCCGCTTTTCTGGATCCCGGCAGAAGTCCGATGGTCCAGGGATCTGAAGGTGTTTCCCTCTTTTTTGCCCTGGGTGTCACCGCATGGGGGTATTGGTCCATCAACGGATTTCCCACATAGGTCGCAGGTATGTTGGCTTTTTTATACCATCTTTCTTCAAACGGAAAAATAAGCCCGGCATGGTCTACAAACCGCTTGATCTGCCGGATACGGGAACGGTTCCATGCCCATATTTTGGGGGTGATATAATAAAAGACTTTGGTTGTGGTGCGTTTTTTGGCAAACCGGGCAGCCCTGAGGTTGAATCCCGGGTAATCAATGAGAATGAGCAGATCCGGACGGGTTGTCATCAGGTGCCGTGCGAAACTGTCAAAGGCTTTTTTGATGGACCTGATTTGTAACAATACCTCTGTCAGCCCCATGGCGGACAGATTTTCAATGGAAAAAAAAAGGTCCACACCAGCCTCTGCCATACAGGGGCCGCCGATGCCGGAAAATTTCAACCCTGCGTCCCGCTGCTGCAGGGCCTTCACCAAAGAAGCCCCGTGAACATCACCGGAGGGTTCTCCGGTCAATACCATGATATGTCTGTTGGTCCTGCTCATGGAATATCATCATCTGTCAGGGCCGCAATGGCAATGTCATTGCGATCTGCCAGGTCCACCATCTGCCGGCGGTCAAATGCCAGGGATTTTTCTGCTTCCAGGATCAGGACCGTGGCACCGGCTGTTACCATGGTCCTGATGGTATCAGCCCCTGCAGAGGGCAGATCAAACCGCAGATCCTGCTGGGGTTTGGACAGTTTTACCACCACAGCCCCGTTTCCTTTGGCAAGCTGCCCTCCCCGCATGATGGCGGCATCGGTGCCCTCGATGGCCTCCACGGCCAGAACCGTGCCATTGCTGATCACAATGCACTGGCCGATATCCAGATCGCCAATGGCTTTGGCCAGCTTCCAGCCCTGAACCGCATCTTTTTTTTCCGCCTTGTCCAATGACCGCCTGGTCCAGCATCCGGCCGGACTGAGCAAATCCGGCATCAGAAATGTGGACGGCCTGATGGCAATGCCTTCCTTTTGCATCAGGTCGGCAAATGCGCTCAAAATGGTGTTGTCGTGGCTGTAACCGGTTTTGGCAATAAAAGCCAGGGCCTTGAAATCAGGCCGTATGTCTTTGAAAATACTGGTTTTACGGATGGTTCCCAGCATCACTGCTTCATGAATGCCATGGCGTTTGAAGTGTTTCACCAGCTTCGATACCTGGCCCAGATACAACCATTGAAATGCATCCACTGCATCTGCCAGGTCAGGATCTGTTTCTGAAAAAAAACCGGCCGCAACAACCTGAATTCCTTTTTGGGCGGCTTTTTTTGCAAACAGCAGCGGAAACTGTCCACCACCTGCGATGAGTCCGATTTTCATCTGGTTTATCTGGTAATGCCCCGGCTTGAATTAACAATAAAATCTGTAAAATTCTGTACTTCGGGAATCTGCTCCACTTCCGCCCTCACCCTTTCCGATGCCTGTTTTACGGTAAGCCCGATCCTGAAAAAAATGCGGTAGGCTTTTTTGAGTTCTCCAAGAGCAAAGGAAGAAAACTGGTGTCGTTTGAGCCCCACATTGTTGAGGCCGTGCAGAGCGGCCCTGTCTCCGGCTGCAATGACATAGGGGGGAATGTCCTTGACAACGGCGGACTTGCCGCCGATATAGGCAAAGTCCCCGATTTTGACAAACTGGTGTATGGCCACGAGTCCGCCGATGGTGGCATGGTCCCCGATTTCAATGTGCCCGGCAAGGGTGGAATTGTTGGCAAGAATCACCTGTCTGCCGGTTTTGCAGTCATGGGCGATATGGGTATAGGCCATCAGATAATTTTCTTCTCCCACCTCAGTGATACCACCGCCGGCTTTAGTTCCCCGGTTGATGGTGACAAATTCCCGGATGATGGATCCCCGCCCGATTTTCAAATAACTTTTTTCCCCATGAAATTTCAGGTCCTGGGGGGCACCGCCGATGGCGGCATATTGAAATATCTGGCAGTCTTCTCCTATGGCAACATAGTTTTCAATGGTGGTAAAGGGGCCGATGGTGGTGCCGGACCCGATATGTACATCAGATTTGATAATGGTATAGGGACCGATGGTAACATTGGTACCGATTTCAGCCGATCCATCAATAATGGCTGTGGGGTGAATCATTGGAACTCCGATTTGTTTATGAAGCTTTCAAGTGCATCCAGCCGCTTTTCAAGGGACAAAAGAGATTTTCTCATGCCCGGCAGCCGGGTAATGATATTGGCTACTTTCAGCCAGGTTTTATGGGGCATATGGGGAATGCCGGATACAATGTCATTTTTGGAAACAGATGCTGAAACACCGGCATACGGACCTATTATGGCATTGTCACCAATGGTCAGATGGCCGGATATGCCGGCTTTTCCCGCGATAATAACATTTTTTCCCACCCGGGTGGAACCGGCAATGGCTGCCTGGGCCACCACCAGGGTGTTGTCCCCGATGGTCACGTTATGGGCAATATGCACCTGGTTATCGGTCTTTACCCCCGAACCGATGCAGGTGTTGCCCAGGGTACCCCTGTCAATGCTATTGCAGGCCCCTATTTCCACATGGTCCCCGATTTTGACAGACCCGGTATGGGACAGTTTGACGTGGGCGCCGGCCTCCTGGACAAACCCATATCCGTCAGATCCGATAACCGACCCGGAATGGATGACCACATGGTTCCCCAGGCAGGAGCGGTCCATGAGGGTGACATTGGGCTTGATAACACAATGTTCTCCCACAACACATCCTTCTCCGATATACACATGGGGCATGATATGGGTGCCGTCTTTGATGACCACATTGTGTTTGATGACCACATGGGCCTCTACCGTGACATCCGCCCCCAGGGTGCAGTTATCACCGATAACGGCCAAAGGACTGATACCGGGTGCAGGGGCCGGTGCCGGATGAAACCGGTTGGCCAGTTCAAAAAAAGCCAGTTTGGGATTTTTTGCCGCAAGCAGACAAGGGTGAATGTCGGGATCACAATCACAATCCTCCGGCACAATCACCGCTCCGGCACGGGTATGGGCCAGCCTTGACAGATAGGCGGCTTCCCCGGCAAAGGTGATGTCCGATGATGTGGCATTATCAAAGGAAGAAACCCCTGTGATGGGTGTCAATGCATTGCCGGACAACCGGGCATCTATGATTTTTGCGATATCTTGGACAGAAAGTTTCATGGGGCCCTGCCGTTACTCGGCCTTGGAAGTCATGGCATTGTATTTTTTGATGACGGTATCGGTAATATCCACATGGTCGGCAATATAGATCACACCGGCATTCTTTCTTTCAATGATCAGCAAAAAGTTCTCTTTTCTGCCGATCTCATTGGCAATATCAAATACCGCTTTTTGCATTTCATTGATCAGTTTGACCTCGAGTTGTTTTAGCTCATCGGTAAAATCTTCCTGCATTTTTTTGAAATCATTGATCTGAATTCTGAAATCCCGTTCTTTTTCTCTCTTTTTTTCGGCACTCAGCACAAGAGATTCTCTTTCAAGGGCCTTGCTGGCCTCATCCAGGGTCTGTTTTTCTTTTTCCAGTCTGCCCTTGAGTTCCTGGCCTCTGTCGTTGAGAATCTTCTGGTTCATCTTGCCGGCACTGGACGTTTTCATGATCTGTTCAAAATTGACCACGCCGATTTTTGTTTCACCGGCACCAAAGGCTGCCGGTATACATCCCAGAAACACCAGCCATATGATACTTGCAATACGTATACGCTTCATGGTTTCCTCCACAAAAAATAAAAAAATTTAGAAAAATGCACCGATGGAAAAATCAAACTGCCCATCCCCGGTATCCTGGACATCCTTGCCCTCCACAACGATACCATAGGCAAGCCGGATGGGACCCATGGGCGAATTCCACCGCAACTCAAATCCGACAGTGGAAAATTGGTCTGCCAGGTCAATATCGTCACTGACCCGGTATACATCTCCTCTGTCATAAAACAGGACACCTGCGACCCCCATATCCGCCTGGATGGGGAAAATCAGCTCCAGATTGAACTGGATATATTTTTCCCCGCCCCGCAAAATCGGGTCGTTCTTGTCCTGGGTACTGATATCATATTTGTCAAATCCCCGGACGGAATTGATCCCCCCCAGGTAAAACCGTTCCCAGTCCAGATCGATCTCTCCGTTGGTCCGGTCATCCAGGTAGCCCCCCTCCACATGAAAAGCCCCGGTGAATTTCCAGAACAGCGGCTTCCAGAATCCGGCTTCCGCAATGTATCTTGTGTAATCGATGTCACCGCCCAGAAACTCTCCGGCATACTGCACGGAAAATTTGCTGAAAATTCCCCTGGTCGGCAGAAAATAATGGTTTCTGGAATCATAGCTGATAAAGGGTTTGATGCTGGATGTGAGAAAAGTGCCTTCTGTAACATTGGTAAAGGCTTGTTCCACATTGTCCACTTCAAAATCCTCAATGTTGTATTCCATACCGATGGTGGTGTAATCCCACAGCTGTCTGTAAGAGGAGCTGAGGGTCATACCCATGGCATTGCGGTCATAATGTTCAAACTCTTTTTCAGATTTGTAGATATTGATCCCGGCAGAGATGGGCTTGTCAAAAATCCAGGGCTCGGTAAAACCAAGGTCATACAGGGTGGTTTCATCCGAAATCCTGCCCAGAAGTTTGATTTTTTGACCGCGTCCGAAAAGATTTCTTTCTTCCAGAGATACCTGGCCGAAAGGGCCGTCAGCAGTGGAAAATCCGCCACCGAAAGAAAAGTTGCCCGTGGCTTTTTCCGTGACAGTGACCGCAAGGTCCCGCTGGTTGGGAATCTCGGTCTTGACCGGGGTGATGTCAATGTTTTCAAAATAATCTTTTACCCCCAGGTTGCGGTAGGACCGCTGGATACCGGACATGGAATACCTGCCCTGCTCTTTTACCGCCAGCTCACGCCGGATCACCTTGTCCCTTGTCTTGGTATTGCCCGTGATGATGATCCGGTTGAAATAAACCAGTTCCCCCTGGTCGATCTGGAAGGTGATATGCACCTTTTTGCCAGCCGCATCTTTATCCACCAGAGGCGACACCGTCACATTGGCATATCCCTGGTTGGCATAAAAGTCATTTAAGGCCAGCAGGTCCTTTCGGATCAATTCCCGGTTGTAAAGCGTGGTTTTTTGGGACTGCAATTTCTCAAGCAGGGTCTCTTTGGAGGTCAAAATATCACCGGTGATATCCACGTTTCCGGTTGTATACTGGCTGCCTTCCTCAATTTTAAAAGCAATGGCGATACTTTCTTCTCCCATTTCCACTTTGGGGTCAGACACCTTGACGTCAATAAACCCGTTGTTTTTGTAAAGGGATTCGATGCGGATGACATCATTGTCCAGCTCTGTTTTGTCCAGATCCCCGGAAGAGGTGATAAAAGACCAGAATCCCTTTTCTTTGGTCTGAATGGTTTTTTTGATCTTTTTGTCATCAAAATAGGTGTTGCCTTCAAAGGCAATGGATTCTATCTTGATTTTATCGCCCTCATCCACAACAAAAACAATATCTGCCTGGTTGTTTTCAAGGGATTTGATTTCATAATGGACCGTGCAGTTGTGGTAATTTTTTTCCGTATACAGCCGCTTTATTTTCTCGACATCAGCGTTTATCTTGTAAACATTGAGGATGGAACCGGTGCTGGTATCCACCGCCCCGAACAGTTCATCGTCCTTATATACCCTGTTTTTGGTAAACTTGATGTTTCTGACACTGGGTTTTTCCGTTATGTCAAAGATGATTTCAACCCCTTGGTCCAGCTCCTTTTTTTTGACCACCACATTATCAAAAAATCCCATCTGGTATACCGATGCCAGGTCTTTGGATAATTTTTGTGCATCCATGATTTCACCGGGCACAGAGGTGATGGTCCGCAAGATGGCATCAGATTCCACCCGGCGGTTGCCGGTCACGGAAATGGCTGCAATGATCCGTTTTTCAAACAGCTGGCCGATGATACCCCTGGTCAGGTCGGTGACTGCGGAAAAAAGGCCTTCCGTCAGTTTTGCCTGGGAAAAAAAGGTCAGGGGCGGACCGGTTTCATAAATGTCATACATTAGTGTATCAATGCTGACAGCCTGACCTGCCATAAAAATATTGCCGAAAATGATATAATCCACACCCAGACGAATGCCTTCCTGTCTGAATCTGGCTGCATCCCAGGCTTCCTTGTCTGTGTAATCTTTGACAAAGATCACCTTTGCACCCTCTTTTTCCAGGGTATTTTTGAGCATCAGGGGCAGATCATCGGCAAGTTTTTCATGGGGCCGGTCTGCCTGGATGGAAAAAGGAAAAATCGCGACACTGACCTGCTGGTCCGCAGACAGCCGGGGACTCAGGCAGAAACATACCATCAGAATCAAACCAAATGTTTTCAGCAGTTTTCTCATATCATTCCTTTGTAAATGCCGGTACGATACTGCCCCTGTGGATGGTGACCATTTTTTCCATCATTTGGGCCAGCTTCATGTTATGGGTGACCACAATGACCGTCATGCCCAGTTCCTTGTTCAATTGGTCCAGCAATGCATGGATGCTGTCAGATGTTTTTTCATCCAGATTGCCGGTGGGCTCGTCCGCCAGCAGCAGATCCGGTTTCATCAGCAAAGCCCTGGCAATGGCAACCCGCTGCTGTTCTCCGCCGGACAAATCCTCCACCCGGTGAAACGGCCTGTCAGCAAGCCCTACCCTTTCAAGCATATTTGCGGCTTGTTTTTCAACCGTTTTTTTGTTTTTTTGGGCAATGAGTCCGGGAATCATGACATTTTCCTTTGCAGTGAATCCCTGGAGCAGGTAATGAAACTGGAAAACAAAACCGATGCGTGCGTTGCGGAAGGCTGCCAGTTTATCATCTGCAAAAGAAAAAACATCCTGTTCCTCAAACATCACCCGTCCCCGGTCCGGTCTGTCCAGGGTACCGATGATGTTTAAGAGGGTGGATTTGCCGATGCCTGATGCCCCTATTACGGCCAGGGTCTGGCCCCTGGCAATAGAAAAATCTGCATCCGTAAGAATGGGAATGGTGGCGGTGGGGCTTTCAAAAATCTTGCTGACCTGTTCCAGGTGCATGAGAACAGAACCTGTGTCATCCATACCGAATAGCCTCCAGGGGATCCATTTTGGATGCTTTGTATGCCGGGTACAGGGTGGATACAAAACAGATACCCACAGCGCTCACGGCAATCAGAATGACATCCAGCGGGTCCAGCTGCACCGGCAGGGTAGAAAAGGGATATGCTTCCGGCAGCCGGATAAAATCATAGTGCCGCAGCAGCCAGCAGGCCACCACCCCGAATATGGTTCCCAGGCAGGTCCCCAGGACACCGATGACCAGGCCTTTGAGAATGAATATTTTTCCAATAACTCCGTGAGTGGCGCCCATGGTCTTGAGAACGGCAATGTCTCTGGTTTTTTCCATGACCATCATTATCAAGGCTGAGGCAATATTGAATGCCGCCACAAGGATGATCAGGGTAAGAATGATAAACATGGCGGTCTTTTCCAGTTTCAAGGCGGAAAACAGGCTGTGGTTGATTTCCATCCAGTCCCTGGCATAAAAGGGATATTCCAGGTCTGGCAGCACATTTTGGCGTATCTGTTTTACTGCGAAAATGTCATCCACCCAGATGCCGATGGCGGAAATTTTTTGCTTGTCACCGGTGAGCATCTGGGCCTGGTCCATGTGAACATAGGCCAGCATGCCGTCATACTCGGACATGCCGGAGCTGAAGGTGCCCTTTACCACAAAGCGTTTCATGGAAGGGATCTGGCCGATGGGGGAAACAAAGGAGTTCGTGGACATAAGAATAATGGTATCACCCGGCCCTGCCCCCACGGAACCGGCAAGTGATTTCCCTAAAATAATGCCGGGCAGATTGTCAGCCGCTTCATGAAGCGATAATGCGGTTTCCAGTGCATCTGTATCAAACCCCTTGATCAGGGCGGCACTGCTGTCAGGCATGATTCCCCGGACCATAACCCCTGAAAAGGCGTGGCGGGTCCGGATCATGGCCTGTCCGAACAGGATGGGAGAGGCATCCTTGATGCGGGCGTGGGCCTGCAGGTCCTGTAACATTGTGTCATAACCGCCAAAGGTGCCATTGTAGTTCATGAGCAGGATATGGGGTTCCAGGCCCAGGATCCGGCGCCGGAATTCGCTTTCAGCGCCGCTCATCACCGCGATCACCACCACCAGGGCCATCACCCCCACCATGACACCGGCCACGGACAGAAAGGTGATCAAAGAGATAAACCCTTCTTTGCGTTTTGCCTTGAGATAACGCCTGGCTATGAACAGTTCAACCGCCATCAATTATCAGTTGCTGTGTTTCATATGGGGAAAAAGAATCACCTCTCTGATGGAAGCAGCGTCTGTGAGCAGCATCACCAGGCGGTCGATGCCGATACCTTCACCGGCTGTGGGGGGCATGCCGTATTCCAGGGCTTCCACATACGCCGCATCCATGATATGGGCCTCATCATCTCCTGCATCCCGCTGGCGGACCTGCATGAGAAACCGGTTGTACTGGTCTTCCGGGTCGTTGATTTCGGAAAATCCATTGGCTATCTCCCGGCCGGCAATGAACAGTTCAAACCGATCGGTGAGCTTTGGATCATTATCACTTTTCCGGGACAAGGGAGACACCTCCACAGGGTATCCGGTAATAAAGGTGGGCTGAACCAGTCTGGGTTCCACCAGGATATCAAAGAGTTTGGTCAACACCTTGCCGTGGCTTTCTTTTTTGGTGATCTGGATGCCGTTTTTCTGTGCAAAATCCAGCAGGGCCCGGGTATCATTCAGATCCTTCTGGTCCACTCCACCAATGGTGCACAAGGATTCCATCATGGGAATCCGCTGCCAGCCTTTTGCAAAATCAATGGTGTGGCCCTGGTATGCCACTGTTGTGCCCCCGGTAATGTCCTGGACAATGGCGGCAAACATCTTTTCGGTGAAGTCCATTAAATCCGTGTAATCTGCATAAGCCTGGTAAAATTCCACCATGGTGAATTCCGGGTTGTGCCGGGTGGACACCCCTTCGTTTCTGAAATTGCGGTTTATTTCAAACACCTTTTCAAACCCGCCCACCACCAGGCGTTTCAGATACAGCTCCGGAGCGATGCGCAAAAACAGCTCCATGCCCAGGGCATTGTGCCAGGTTTTAAAGGGGGTGGCTTCCGCACCGCCGGGCAGCGGCTGCATCATGGGGGTTTCCACCTCCATGAACCCATGGTCTTCGAAAAACCGACGCATGGCCGCCACAATTCTGCTTCTTATGACAAATATGTGCCTTGCGGCATCGTTCATTATCAGGTCCAGATACCGCTGGCGGTACCGTTTTTCCGGATCCTTGATGCCGTGAAATTTTTCCGGCAGGGGCCGGACAGCCTTGGACAAAAGCCGGAAAACCTTTGCCAGGATGGTCCATTCCCCGGTGCGGGTCTGGAATAACGGGCCGGCCACGCCGATAAAATCACCGATATCCAGTTTTTTAAACAGGTCATAGGTGTCATCCCCCACCGTGTTTTTCTGGATATAGACCTGCATGGCATCAGAACCGTCTTTGAACCGGACAAAAGAAGATTTTCCCATACGGTTGACGGCCATAATCCTGCCGGCCGCCTGGAAGGTCTGACCCTTCTCCCCTAAAGCGTCAGGATTGTCGGCTATGGTTTGTTTAAGCTGGGCCAACGTGCAGGAGGGTTTAAAATCATTGGGATACAGGGGTATCCCGTTTTCCTTGATAGCCCGAATTTTTTCTTTTCGAAGCTGCATGATCTGGCTGTCTTTGTCCATGGGGTATATTGCTTTCATTTACGGTGTGCGCCATATCTGACATCCTGGGCACACCTGTATTGTCAGGTTACCAGTATAGGTTGTAAATGATAAAACATAACTAAATAGCCTGATTTACCGGTGTTTGTCAAGGTTTTGTTGGCGGTTCTCCAGAAGATGCGTTGTTGAAAATAATGGTGAAAAGCGTTCCCTTGCCCGGGATGGAATCAAAATCGATCATCCCCTCATAGAGATCGATGAGCCGGTGGATAATGCACAGGCCAAGCCCGCTGCCTTCCGGCTTGGTGGTAAAAAACGGATCAAAAATATGTCTGGTCTTTCCTGGATCGATGCCCTGGCCGTTGTCCTGAACAGTCAGGTAAATCCGGTTGTTTCTGGGGGAGGTAAGGGTTATGATAATTTTTCCCTTACCAATAATGGACTGGGCTGCATTCTTGATCAGATTCCACAGGATCTGCTGAAGGTGCACAGGATCGATGATGACACACAATCTGTCATCCATATGGGTGAAAATCTGAATCCGGTCCTTGAATTCAGCGGTGTTCAAAAACAGGGAAACCACATCTGTGACAGCCTCATGGATCATGACCGGTTGCGCGTTTGCCCGGCTGGGTTTGGCAAACAGCCGGATTTCATTGACAATGTGTTTGAGCCGCTCGGTTTCCCGCAGAATGATTTTCATCAACCGTTCTTCATGGCTGCCGGGCAACGCTTCCTCCTGGAGCAGCTGAATGGATCCTGCCAGAGATGCCAGGGGATTTTTGATCTCATGGGCAATCCCTGAAATCATTTCATCCACTGCCTCCATTTTTTCCACCCGCCGGAAGTGGGCCTGGGTGATTTTCAGATCCTGGCGGGCCCTCTTTACCTGCATGGCCAGCAGTCCGCTCAAAAAAGCCACCGCAAAGCATGCAGCCATAATGATGATGATCCGGTACAGGATATGGGTGGGATCCAGGTTTACCGGCACGGAATGGTGTCCGAGAAACGGCGGAACAACCCCGTAGTATTCCAGAAGAATCAACAGTCCGTACTGAACAGCGGATATCCCGGCAATGACCAGGCTGCCCCTCTGCAGCAACAGCATGGCGCCATAGATAATGATCAGCAGATACAAAAAAGTGAACATGGAGTCAAAACTGCCGGTGACATAAATGATGATGGTCACACAAAAGGTATCCACCAGGGTCTGGACATAGGAAAGCTGCACAAGGTTCTGGCCCTGTTTGAGCCAGATGCCGTATCCAACGGATAAAAACAATATGACAGCAGACAGATAATACAAGGTGACAAAGGGCTGGGAAAAAAAGGACAGATTTTCTCCGGTTGAAAACACCAGGCTGGAAAAGATCAGGACAATGCAGAACACCACCCGGGCAAGGATGATCCACTTGAGCTGCCGCACCATGTCGAACTGTCCCTGAATCGGATCAGATGATATCTGGCGGTTCAAAACTAGAGGTTGCCTGCCATGGTGAATATGGGCAGATACATGGCAATGACAAGCCCCCCCACCACCACACCCAGAAAAACCAGCATGAACGGTTCGATCATGTCCGTGAGGTTTTTGACGGCCTGGTCCACCTCATCATCATAAAAATCCGCAATTTTTTCCATCATGGTATCCAGGGCACCGGTGGATTCTCCCACGGAGATCATGGAGCAGACCATGGAGGGAAACACCCCGCTTTCCAGGAGGGGATCAGCCATGGACCGGCCTTCGGCAATCCCGGATTTGACATCGGTTATGGCGAATTCCACAATCTTGTTGCCGGATGTTTTGCCCACAATATCCAGGGCATCCAGGATGGATACCCCGGATGAGATCATGGTGCTGGTGGTTCTGGTAAACTTGGCCACCGCTACTTTCCGGATCAGCATGCCCACAACCGGCAGCCGCAGAAACATGTCATCCATGAAAATCCTGCCTTTTTGCGTCTTGTAGATGCGGCGTATGATGAAACCTGCGGCTGCACCTCCCAGGATTATCCACAGCACATTTGCCACCACAAAGTCACTCAAGGCCACCACCATCAGTGTGGGGGCAGGCAGGGCAGATTCCATACTGGCGAACATCTCCTCAAATACCGGGATGACAAATACCAGAATGATCCCCACCACAATGATGGCCACGATAATGGTGATGATGGGATAGGTCATGGCGCCTTTGACCTGTTTTTTGAGCTTTGCCATTTTTTCCATATAGGCAGACAGGCGCCCCAGAATCACATCCAGAATACCCCCTGCTTCACCTGCCGCCACCATGTTCACGAACAGTTCATTAAAATCTTTGGGAAATTTCTGCAAAGCATCGGCAAAGGTTTCCCCGGATTCCACAGACTCCTTGATTTTTTTCAAATGTTTTTTAAAGGTGGGGTTTTCCTGCTGGGCATGCAGGATTTCCAGGCATTGCAGCAGCGGCAGGCCGGCATCTATCATGGTGGAAAACTGCCTTGCAAAAATAATCACATCACTTTCTTTTACACTGGGCTGCAGAAATGACACATTTTCAAAAAGGTCCTTGGGTTTCTGCTTGATTCTGCCGGGGATAATTTTTCTTCTGACAAGGCTCTGGCGGACCTGCTCAACGGTCTCCGCCTCCATTTCACCTTTTACGGTTCTGCCTCTGGGGTTCTTGCCTTTCCATTGATAGATAACCGGCATATACGTTCCTTCATGTTTTGGGTAAATAATCCTTAGGCTTCCATCGTGTCTGATTATATCAGAACAGCAGGATTTGTAAAATTGATTCAGATAGTCTATATAACATCAATTGTGCAATCTCAACAGGAGTTGATCTGTGCAGGCCAAAAAAACTGTCCGTGCCCAAACCATTATCACCAGCCATGTGAATGCCGATTATGATGCCGTTGCCGCCATGCTGGCAGCCCAGAAGCTTTATCCAGAGGCATTGATCATTTTTCCCGGGTCCCAGGAGAAAAATCTGCGGGATTTTTTTATCTCCTCCATGAGCTATCTGTTCAACATGGCAGATCCGGCATCCATTGATTTTACAGATACCCGTATCCTGGTGCTGGTGGATACCCGGCAGAAAAGCCGCCTTTTGGGGGTTGATGATCTGCTGGAAAACAAACAGGTGGCCATCCATGTATATGACCACCACCCACCCGGACCGGATGACGTGACTGCCGACATGGAAGTCTGTAAACCCTATGGGGCCACCGTCACCATACTGGGGGAGATCCTCCAGGAAAAAAATATGGTTCCCACACCGGAAGAAGCCACTGTCATGGCCCTGGGCATTTATGAAGACACCGGCATGTTCACCCACGCCTCCACCACCCGGGCGGATTTTATGCAGGCAGGGTACCTGCTGTCCTGCGGTGCCAGCCTCAACACCATTGTGAGCCTGGTGGTCAGGGAGATCAAGGCGGAACAGGTCACCTGGCTCAATGAGCTGCTCAACGAGATGACCGTGCACAAAATCAACGGCATTGAAGTCCATATTTCCACCATTTCCGCATCATACTACATCACAGACCTGGCATCCATTGTCCAGAAAATCGTGCGCATGGAAAGCCTGGATCTGTACTTTGCCATCGTGCTCATGGGCAACAAAATCAATATCATTGCCAGAAACCGGATACCGGAAGTGGATGTGGGCAGAATCCTGGCATCCTTTGGCGGCGGCGGCCATGCCTATGCCGCATCCGCCAAGGTGGAGAACCACACCCTCACCCAGGTGGAACTGTTGGTCATTGACCAGATAAAAAAGGCCACCAGAAAAATCCAGGTGGCCAGGACCCTGATGTCCGCTCCTGCCATCACCATTCCCACCACCGCTTCCTGTGAACAGGCCGGTACCATCATGACCCGCTACAACATCAATACCCTTGTGGTGGTGGATGTGATCAAGAACCTTTATGAAGGTTATATTACCCGCCAGGTGGTGGAAAAAATTTTTTTTCACCAGCTCAAGGACAGACCGGTGGAAGAATACATGAATTCAGAAGCCTCATCTGTTTCATCTGATGCGGATATCGATGAAATCGAATACAAGATCATCGAAGAAAAACAGCGGATCATCCCGGTCATTGACAACGGCACCATTACCGGTGTCATCACCCGTACCGATCTGCTCAATTATCTGGTCCAGCACAACAAGGCGGTCAAACACGCGGATCAGCTTCTGTTCAAACGGCAGAACATTAAAAAGCGGCAAATCCATAATATCATGGAACAGCGGCTGGATGCCCGGACCCTGGAACTGCTCAAGGCCATTGGAAAAACAGGCGATGACCTGCATCTCAGGCTTTTTGTGGTAGGCGGATTTGTCCGGGACCTGATGCTGCAGCGAAGGGTGGATGATATTGACATTGTGGTGGAGGGGGACGGCATCTTTTTTGCCAGACATTTTGCGCAAAAAATGGGGTGCCGGGTAAATACCCATAAAAAATTCGGCACGGCTGTCATCATTTTTCCCGACAATGTCAAGGTGGATGTGGCTTCAGCCCGGCTGGAATATTATAATTTTCCGGCTGCCCTGCCCATTGTGGAAAAAAGCTCCATCAAAAGAGATCTGGCCCGCAGGGATTTCACCATCAACACCCTTGCCTTGAGCCTTAATCCGGACAGTTTCGGCACCATGATCGATTATTTCGGTGCCAACCGGGACCTGAAGGACAAAACCATCCGCACCATCCATAACCTAAGTTTTGTGGAAGATCCCACCCGGATATTTCGGGCCATCAAATTTTCCAACCGGTTCGGGTTCAAGATCGGCAAGGTAACATCCAATCTCATTAAAAACGCCATGAAGGTGGACTGTTTCAGGAACCTGAGCGGCCTGCGGGTGCTGTCGGAACTCAAACAGATTTTCAGCGAGGAAAACCCCATTCCCGCCATCCAGACCATGACATCTTACGGCCTTGAAAAAGTGATTCATCCCCGGCTGGAGATCTCCCCTGCTGACTATATCACCTTTGAATCGGTCAACAAGACCCTGGCATGGCATGACCTGCTGTATGTGGATGAAAAATACCCCAGGTGGGCCGTGTATTTCATGGTGCTGCTGCACCGGTGTCCGTTTGACGTGTGTGAGCAGATATGCAAACGACTGATGGTGCCGGTGAGCGAAACCCGGCTGTTGATGGAGACCCGGTATAAAGCGGAGAACCGGCTTGGTTTCATCGCATCCAATTTCCCTGTTTCCCGGCAGAAACTTTACTGGTCCCTGATCAACTTTAAAACCGAAT
>DATFJY010000090.1:0-2406 GCA_035268905.1 Desulfotignum sp. | reverse complement strand
TTCTGATTGTTTTGGGGGTGTATATTGCCGGCGGCTTTTTGATGGTCCCGGTCACCTTGCTGGTGGGGGTGACCGCCATGGTATTTGATCCCGTCATGGGGGCGCTTTATGCCTTGAGCGGGTGCCTTGTGAGCGCGCTGATCACCTTCTGGGCAGGGGCCGGTCTGGGAAAGCAGACGGTCCGCAAAGTGGCGGGAAAAAAGCTGAACCATATCAGCCGGCAAATGGCCAGACAGGGTATTTTGACAGTGGCGCTTATCAGAAATATTCCGGTTGCCCCGTTTTCCCTTGTCAATCTCATAGCCGGGGCCTCCCATATCAGGCTCAAAGACTATCTTCTGGGAACGGCTGCGGGCATGCTGCCGGGCATTCTGGTCATTACCCTATTTGCAGATCGCCTGCTGCATACCATACAGCATCCCAGCTGGGTGAATGGACTCATTGCAGCAGCCCTGGCAGTTGTGATGATTGCAGGAAATATATGGGTAACAAAGCGGTTGTCCGGTAAAGGGGGAAAAAAATAACATGCATATCGTACATATAGCTGCGGAAAATGACAGTTTATCCGGTGCCAAGGTGGGCGGCGTGGCAGATGTGGTGCGGGATATCGCACCGGCATTGGGAGATCTCGGTCACCAGATAACTGTGTTGATACCATCTTACGGTTTTTTGCACCAGCACACCGGCACGCAATGGGTGGCGGACATGAGGTTTGCTTTCCGTGGAACAGTACAGGAAGCACAATTATATACAGTGCCTGCAAAAACCGCCCATGAAAATGTACGCCATTTGGTGATTGAGCACCCCGTGCTGGCGGCAGTGCATGCCGGCACAGGAAACCACCAGATCTATGTGCATGATCCGGATGATCAGCCCTTTTTCAGTGACGGTTCCCGGTTTGCCTGCTTCTGCAGTGCCGCTGCCGCGGCGCTGGTGCAGGAAGTTATACCCCGGGCGGATGTAATGCATCTGCATGACTGGCATACGGCCCTTGTGGCGCTGCTGCGCCGGTACCACCCTGCCTGCGCCCCATTGCAGCGCGTGCGGACGGTGTTCACCATCCACAATCTGGCCCTGCAGGGGGTACGGCCCCTGGCCGGCAGCAGCTCCTCTTTGTCGGCCTGGTTTCCTGATATCTCCTGGCACTGGCTGGATGTGGCGGATCCGCGGTGGCCGGATGCCTGCAATTTGATGGCCTGCGGTATCCGCCTGGCAGACAGGGTGCATACGGTGTCCTCCACCTATGCCCGGGAGATCTGCCGGCCGGATGATCTGCCCGGGTTCCAGGGTGCCCAGGGGCTGGAAGCCGTGCTGGCCCATGAAAATGATACAGGGAACCTGAAGGGCATCCTCAATGGCTGCGAATATCCGGAAAACCGGCATCCTCCTGTCATGGAGAAGCCGGAAATGCTCCGGGGTTTTCAGCGCAAGATCATGCAGTGGTCTGCCGGGGGGCAGACAGTGTCCAGTGCAAACTTTATTGCCAGCCACAACCTGTCTGGCCTGTTACAGCGACGCAACCACCCCAAAATGGTGCTGACCAGTGTCACGCGTCTGACAGAACAGAAGGTGCTGCTCATGCGCCATGGTCAGGACAGCGGCATGTCAGCCATGGCCCGGATTCTGACGGCACTGGGGGACGACGGGGTGTATGTGCTTCTGGGAACCGGCCATGACGCGTTTGTGCGGTTTTTTACCCGGCTGGAAGCCTGGTTTCCCAATTTTATTTTTCTTCACGGATTTTCAGATCAGGCGGCCCGGGTCCTTTATGCCAATGGGGATCTTTTTTTGATGCCCAGTTCGTTTGAGCCCTGCGGCATCGGTCAGATGCTGGCCATGCGGGATGGACAACCCTGTGTGGTGCATGCTGTCGGCGGATTGCGCGATACTGTCATTCACGGGGTGAACGGGTTTTGTTTTGGGGGCAGCGATCTGGATGACCAGGCACAACATTTTGTTGATACCGCGTGCCGGGCCATTGACCTGTTCAAAAGCGATCCGGACAAATGGCAGCAGATAAAAAACAATGCTGCCGAAGCCCGGTTTTCGTGGCAGCATGCTGCACAGCGGTATATGGAAAAATTGTATGGTTAGATTTTAGCTGTTAGCTATAAGCTTTTAGCTTTTAGAAGGAGTGGAAATGAAAGACTTTAGAAAATGTAAAGTATGGGAGAAAGCCCATAATTTTACACTACAGGTCTATAGACTCACAAGGAATTTTCCTTCTGATGAACGATTTGGACTTACGGCTCAGCTACGTAGAGCTGCGGCATCGGTTCCGACAAATATTGCTGAAGGTTGCGGAAGAGACAGCGAGCGAGAACACGCCAGATTTATGAGTATTGCAGCCGGGTCTGCAAGAGGTTGAATATCAACTAATTCTCGCTTGCGATCTCAACTATATAC
>DATFJY010000089.1:0-13800 GCA_035268905.1 Desulfotignum sp. | reverse complement strand
GCAAATATAAACGCTGCCTGCAGCACTTGTGAATTTCTGCCACTCTGCTGGGGAGATTGTTTGAGGAACAGGCTGTATCAGAACAATGACGCTCGGACATTGAGCTGTCTTTGCCCGGGCCTGAAGACATTTTTCACCAATACCAGGGAAGGCTTTGACCAATTGTGCCGGGTGATCACCAGCCGGAGGCTACATCTGGAATGCACCCTTCCTTTTACTGGCAATTTCAAAAAACCATGTTAATATAAAAATTGCAATGACCCGGTCTTCTTCCCATATACCTCTGAAGGACCAGGTGACGCAACTCAAAAAAGAGGTGCGCCGCCTGCGGCAGTCTAGCCAGGAACTGCTGGAAAGCAGACGTATGCTCTCAACCCTCATGAACAACCTGCCCGGCATAGTTTATCGCTGTGCCAACGATGAGAACTGGACCATGGAATTTGTCAGCCATGGCACTTATGATCTGCTGGGTTTTGGGCCGGAAAAACTGGAAGGCGACCCTCTGGTCTCCTTTATGGAGCTTATTCATCCCAAGGACAAACAAAACAACCTGACCGTCATTAAAAAGGCCCTGGGAAAAAAAGAATCATATGAACTGGTGTATCGTATCAAAACCAGTGCAGACCACCACCACGAAAAAAATGATCAGTGGAAATGGGTACTGGACCGGGGAGAAGGTGTTTTTTCCGACAGGGGTGAACTCATATCCTTGGAAGGATTTATCACGGATATCAGTGACCAGAAAATCAGGGAGATAACCCTGCAAAGGGAAAATATCCTGCTGCTGTCCTCCATGAGTGAACGGTATAAGATCAGGAACATCATCGGGAAAAGTCCGGGAATGCAGCGGGTGTATGACCTGATCATGCGGGCGGCTTCAGGCAATGCCAATGTGATTATTTATGGTGAATCCGGAACCGGGAAAGAGCTTGTGGCAAGGGCTATTCATGAAACTGGTGACCGCAGTGGAAAGGCGTTTATTCCGGTTAACTGCGGTGCGATTCCGGAAACCCTTATGGAAAGTGAATTCTTTGGTTATAAAAAAGGGGGTTTTTCCGGGGCCTATGCAGACAGAAAAGGGGTTCTGGACATAGCGGACAAGGGCACGCTTTTTCTGGATGAACTGGGAGAGATAAGCCTGAATGTCCAGGTGAAGCTCCTCCGGGTGCTGGATGGCATGGGGTATATGCCTGTGGGCGGCAACAGTATCAAAAAACCGGACATCCGGATCATCAGTGCCACAAACCGGGATATAAAAACACTCATCGCCCGGGAAAAGATGCGCGAGGATTTTTTTTACCGGATACATGTCATTCCCATCCATATCCCGCCATTAAGGGATCGTATGGAAGATATCCCGTTGCTGGCAGATCATTTTCTAAAAAAATTCAGCCAGGATGCCGGATACCAATCCATACCGCCTCGGCTGCGGATGGGGTTTGAAAAATATGACTGGCCTGGCAATGTGCGGGAGCTGCGTAATGTGCTTGAGCGGTACATGGTCCTGGGCGAGGCAGACTTTCTGGAAGAGCTGGACAGAACCGGTCCGGATCAGTTGATACCGGTCCAGGATATTCTTCTGGAGACTGACCATACCGATTTTAAAACGGCAGTGGAACAGTTTGAAAAAAAATATATCCTGCATGTTCTGGAAAAATGCCGTTGGCAAAAAGGAAAATCCGCAGCAATGATGGAAATCACCCCACGGACCCTCCAGCGGAAACTCAAAAAATTCAACATTTGACAACCAGTGGCGGCAAACCAGATAGGACTAAAAGTTCTAAATTTACGACAATTTTGTCGTATGCATGAAACGTCTTTATTAAATGGTATTTTTTGAGCCAAACTTCAGGTATGCGACATAATTGTCGCATACTTTTTAGGGTCTGTCGACTGAAATATGCCGACAATCCTTGCGATTTCATCATTTACGTCAAGTGGTACAGGTTTTGCAATTCTGAACTTAATTGAGATTGAAACGGTCGAGACATCGGACAAAACTACATTCTTGAAAAGGCGGCGCAATGAATTCTGTTTCTCCCAATATCCTGTTTATCATGTTTGATCAGATGACGGCAAAAGCCCTTTCCTGCTATGGCCGCACCATTGTAAAAACACCTCATATATCCCGACTGGCAAGGCAGGGGGTGGTGTTTGAGAATGCCTACTGCAACAGTCCGCTCTGCGCACCTTCACGGTTTTCCATGATGTCGGGAATGATGCCGTCAGATATCGGAGCCTATGACAATGCTTCCCTTTTTCCCGAAGATGTGCCCACTATGGCACATTATTTACGGGATATGGGATACCGTACCTGCCTGGCCGGCAAAATGCACTTTGTCGGTGCAGACCAGTGCCACGGATTTGAGGAGCGCCTTACCACAGACATCTATCCTGCAGATTTTGGCTGGGTACCGGACTGGAAAAATGCTGATCACCGCCCTTCCTGGTACCATGATATGTTAAGCGTGGTCCTGGCCGGACCCTGCATCACCAGCAACCAGATCGATTTTGACGAAACAGTCGCCTTTTCCTCCTGCCACCGTCTTCTTTCCTATGCAAAAGACCCGAACCGACAGCCTTTTTTCCTGGTCAGTTCCTTTACCCATCCCCATGACCCGTTCACCATTTCAAAAGAATACTGGGATCTTTACGAGGATGATATAATCGATATGCCCCGGGTGCCGCCGATTTCCTATGAAGATCTGGACCCACACAGCAGGCGGTTGTTTCATGTTTCTGCCATGCATGATTATGTCCAGACACAAAAGCGGGTACGCAGAGCCCGGCGGGCCTATTATGGTGAAATCTCTTATGTCGACCAGAAGGTGGGTCAGCTGCTCCAGGTTCTTGAAGTTACCGATCTTCTAAAGGATACCATTATTGTAATCACCTCAGATCACGGCGAAATGCTGGGAGAACGGGGGCTGTGGTATAAAATGTCGCATTTTGAAGGGGCTTCCCGGGTACCGTTGATCATTCATGCCCCTGGACGGTTTTCCCCCCGCAGGGTAAAACAGCCGGTATCCTTAGTGGATATAATGCCCACGCTGGTGGATCTGGGGGGAAAAGATGCATCCCGGGCCTTCCCCGGGAAGGTGGCCGGGAAAAGCCTGGTGCCGCTGCTCAAAGGAAAAAAAGAAAATGAACAGGGAACGGTTTACAGTGAGATTCTTTGTGAAGGTGCCATTGCTCCGGTGGTGATGATTCGCAAAGGCGTGTATAAATATATCCATTGTGACCGGGATCCAGAGCAATTGTACGACCTTGAAAAAGATCCGGATGAAAGGATTAACTGTGCTATCCTGCCGGAATATAAAAGCCGTCTCAGGGAATTCCGGGATGAGACGGCAGCCAGATGGGATCTGGCTCTGCTGCATGAAAATATAATGGAAAGCCAGGCGAGACGTCGGGTAATCGCTGCATCCATGAAAAAGGGCCGACCTGTTTCCTGGGACTTTCAACCCTTCACCGACGCCAGCCGGCAATATATCCGGGGACATCTGGACCTGAATACAATTGAGGGTCAGGCCCGGTATCCCCGTCCGGCTGTACCGGTGCCGGACGGCCGGCATGCTCCGGACCCTGATCTGTCGGGTGTTATCGCGTGTGTTTTGCCCCAATCCGATATAAAGCCTGATGATCTGGATGGAAATGTCAATCCGCCCAAAGCGGTGTGAACATCTCTGGGGAAATGGTGCTGGATTTGTTCCAGTGCCATATTTTGTGAAAATATACCGCACATTGTTTTTGATCTTACGCCGGAGTCGATGTACGGAATTGATGCGTTCGCTGAACGGCTGCCGCCATTAGCCTGTCAGAACAGTCTGGGACCGGCCCTGTCCCACGGGTGTCGGTCCATTGCGTGAGTTTTCATTGAAAGCTGCATATTCATCTGCTCACTCAAGCCAATTCAAATATTTTCAATTTTTTGGGACCGTGGTATCATTAGAAAATGGAAAATATCAAACAAGCCATACGTTCAGTGATCAAAGATTTCACTCACCTGGATTCGATTTGCAGTGTGCTTGTAAATGCGGCGGGCAATGACACTATTAACTATGATTCTGTTCAAGCAGCTGCCGGCCCGTCAACTGGGGAGGTACTGCTGGAACTGTGGGAATGGAGACTGCTGCTGCCTGTTCGCTCATCCAAGTGCGGAGAATGGGACGCCAGGATTATGTGGATGCAACCTGGCGAGGTCTTTGAAATGCCCAATATTTCCCGGGTTCTGATAACGAATGCCATCCAATCCGGAAAATGGGACACCATCTGGGCCATCCGCCAACTGTTTCAAAAAATGGGAGAACCAGACTGGGAGAAAATGCCGATACTGGTCCGTGAGTTAAAAGACAGTTGCGTTCACAATGTAATTTCCGGAACGAGAATCGGATCTGCATGTGGACATCATGGCCTCAGGGAAAAAACCGGAGCATTGATTGCTGTATTGAAGGGGGCCGGTATTATAAGTCCAAAATTGATGGCCATGGATCGAAGCAGAATGGAGTCAGCTTCCCCGCTGTATGAATTCAATCCCAGCATTTATGGTGAGAGCGGATGAAAGATCAGGCGAAAAAGGATAACCCGGCAATAAACAAAGGATCCTTCTTAGATCTTTTGAGGAATTATTTCCCGGAAGAAGATGCCCGGCTGCTGGTATATTTTTTTCAAAACCATGCAGATGCGGAGTGTTTTTCATATAAGGATTTACAGCTGCCACAGGAAGAAGCCCAAGATCTGTTAATGCTATGTTTTGACCAGCGGCTGATCCTGCCGGAAAAGACCCGAAAGGGGCCGGCCTGGGAAGACAGGATACTCACTTTTGATGCTGCGGCAGTTTTTCAGATCCCCCCGGTTGTCAGGCAAATTACCAGGGTGGCTGGCAGCGGGGAAAGCCTCCAGACAAATTTTCTGCCGGCAAGCATCTTTGAGGAACTGCCTTCATCCGATATCAGCGATATGGTTCAGCTGCTGACAACAATCATGGCCAACAGCCGCAACCGTGTGTTCGAGGCAGGCCTGCTGGAACTGTATCATCAACAAATCAATGCTCGTGTCTGTTTACATGATATTCTGGACTTGTTTGTGATATCCGGTGTCATGAGCCCCTGTCCAGCCCGATCTTTAAACACAGGGCTGTCTTGGTATGAAATCAGCCCGGTGTGTGTGTTGATTTTAGAAGGGGCCTGAGTTAATCCGTAAAATTAAGCAGTCTGCCTGTTAGTAAAGGGGTTTAGGTCATAAAAAAGTTGAGATGCCAGGGAGGATGATATGGGTAACATAAGAATTGTCCAGGGGGATATCACTACCGCTGAAGTCGATGCCATCGTCAATGCCGCCAATTCCCGAATGCTCGGGGGCGGCGGGGTGGATGGTGCTATCCACCGGGCTGCCGGCCCGAAACTACTGGCAGCGTGCCGAAAGCTGCCGGCGGAAAACGGGGTCCGGTGCCCTGCCGGCCAGGCCAGGATCACCGGGGCCGGAAATTTGAAAGCAAAATATGTCATCCATACGGTGGGACCCAGGTATGGGGTTGATGAACCAGCTGACAGGCTGCTGGCATCAGCCTATCAGAACAGTCTGGACCTGGCCCTGTCACGCGGGTGCCAGTCCATTGCATTCCCGGCCATTTCCTGCGGTGTCTACGGGTATCCCCCAAAGGAGGCGGCCCGTATTGCCGTTACTGTATGTACACGACCGGAATATGAGCCGGTGATGACATATTTATATCTGTTCAGCAATGACATGGCCGCCATCTGGGCAGCTGCCCTGCGTCCGAAGGCAGAGGTCATAAAAAAGGGGGCTCAATAACGCGCCGGCCCAAAGGAGATAATGGTGCCATCAACCGCATTCAACAAGCACGACAGGGTAACGATTCAGAGAGCCAGAGCAGGTCTGCAAAGCCTGTATGTCGGGGATTCTCTGGCCATGCCGGTTCACTGGTATTACAATCCCATGGACATTCTCAAAGCGTTTCCCGGCGGGATTCAACAGCTTGAAGATGCCCCTGGATATCATCCATCTTCGATCATGGCACTGCATTCCACGGCAAAAGGCGGCCGGGGACGTCAGGCCGGCGGTGCGGGCAGGGAAATTGTGGGCAAGGTGATACTCAAGGGCAAAAGATCATTCTGGCGCCTTCCGAATCAGCATTATCACCAGGGAATGAAAGCCGGGGAAAACACCCTCAACGCCCATTGTGCCAGGGTGGTGACAAGATCCATAACAGCCGCCGGCGGATGCTGCGACAAAGCGCGGTTTTTAAGCGATTACATAGATTTCATGACAGCTGATCCGCCCCGGCATCCCGACACCTATGCAGAATCCTTTCACCGGGGATTTTTTGCCAACCTGGAACGTGGAAAGGCACCTGCGCAATGCGGGGCTGTCACCCATGACACCCCCTCGGTGGGGGGATTGGTGATGCTGGGTCCCATTGCCATTGCCGGGTTTCTGCAGAAAAATTCTTTGGAAAAGGTACAGGAGCTCTGCCGGGAACACCTGTTTCTCACCCATCCGGATGCCTTTCTTGCCCGGATCAGTGATGCCTTTGTACAACTGGTGCAAGGGCTGCTTTTCAGAAAAAATGATGAGCCGCTGCAGCAGCTTATTGCCCACACCGCCCGGCGGTCCATGGGGCTCGATCTGAAGCGGCTTGCTTCACAGGTGCGCTCCGACAATGAAGTAGCGGGCGGCCGTTATTCCACGGCCTGCTATATCACCGATTCCTGGCCGGTCATTCTGTATCTTGCCTATGTATATGCAGACGACCTGAAAGCCGCATTGCTGGCCAATACCAACCTGGGAGGTGACAATGTGCACCGGGGCGCAGTACTGGGTTTCATCCTGGGACTTGGTACAGGCCAGACTGTGGATGCATTTTTCAATCAACTGGCAGACCGCCAGGCCATTGATGCAGAGATAACAAGTTTGATCGGTCATATACAAGAAACCAGCGCCATTCAATGATATCAAAATAAAAAGAATCGGCAGCATGCCGAAAATAAAAGGACGGGTCACACTGATAACCCTTTGTGTATGGTAGAAAAATAATCAAAAACCACTTTTCAACGCAAGGAATCCACGATATAAGGAAATAAACCTTGTTTCATGATTGAGGTACCCCTGTTCCGTTGCAAATAAAATGCTGCTATTGCCGCAGAGCATTTCGACTATAGATAAAGGAGGTCCCGATGACCGATTGGAACACCCCATTTTGGCCCGAAAGTGTTTCCAGAACAGTGGCTGACTATCACTATCCCATTTTTAAATTACTGGATGACTCTGCAGCCAAGTATCCTGACCAGGTGTATACTATCTTCAACGGGGCCACAAAAACCTATGCTCAAGTAAGGAACACTGCCGATCGCATTGCCAATTTTCTTGCAGCCAAAGGCATTGGAAAGGTGGAGGCCCTGTTTGAATGTTTGCGCCTGGTCCATGAAGAGGGTAAACCGCCGGAGCGGGCGCGCATGGGCGGATTCCACTGTTTCCTGGGCGTCCTGCCTTGGTACCACAGCTTCGGCATCACCGTGGCCCTGCTCTCTGCTACAGCCTCGGGCAGCCGCCTGGTTTGCATCCCTGACCCAAGGGCGGGCAATCCTCCATTTACCGAGGTTCTCAAAGCAGTCCTGACGTATAAGCCGACCATCATGCCGGCCGTTCCTACCATTTTTGTGGCCTTTACCAACCATTCCAAGCTCAACGAATATGATCTTTCCTCTGGTAAAAACATCAAATAGACATGCCACAGTTGCAATGAAAAATGCTACTGGGATAGGTAAACCAGGTGAGCCTGTAAAAAATAGGCCCCATCTGGGCGATATCATTTTGCAAAAATATGAAGGTATACTTCATACTGGCTTTGAGGATCTGAAACAGTTTGAGCTGATCGACCGTTTGGAAAAGCCTGTCCTAAATTTTATTTTTTCGGGTAACAAGAAAAAAATCCTTGAACTCTATGAGTTCCTGTCAGGATATCCTTATGCGTTTACCATAAGAACCAAGAAAGGATTTGACCTATGGAGCTTGCCGGTGCGGGGAGTGCGTAATGCTTACGTGTTCATTTCAAGTTTTCCCAAACTGATAAAATTCATACAAACATATGAGCTTGAAATACCTGATGATTTATGGGGTCTGCTTTCTGGATATTCGTTACCTGAAGTCCATCAATTCACATATGAATGGAACCAAAAATAAATTTTTTGCACCTGGTATGTAACCAATAAAAATATTAGCATGGAACAATACGTGAAGCCGTTGATTTTAAAAATTGGATGGGTCTTTTGCATCTGGGCGTTTTTGGGTGCATCACAGATCTTTTGTGATACTGGCACAGATATTCCCAGAGGCAAACAAACCATTCTAAATCTGTATGTCACGGCAGAACAAGCCCATGCCATGTGGCTAAAAAATCCGGACTCCGTAATTATTATTGATATCCGGACTCCTGAAGAATATTTTTTTACGGGGCATTCGCTCATGGGTTTTAATATCCCGGTGGCTTTTATGACCCATCAGTTTGATATCCGCAACCGCCAATATCATATGCGGCCCACCCCGGATTTTGTGCAAATGGTTGCCAGCCGGTTTAATAAAAATCAGACCCTGTTGATTCTGTGCCGTTCAGGCCAGCGCAGCGCCTGGTCAGTTAATCAATTGGCAAAAGCCGGGTTCAGGGGGTATACAATATAACAGATGGCTTTGAGGGTGATATTTTCAACCAGCCTGGCCATCCTGAACATGGCCGTCGAATTGTTAATGGCTGGAAAAACGCGAATCTGCCCTGGACCTACATGCTTGACCCGGAAAAGATTTACACACCATCACAATGAAAAATGTCTCATTTTACAGTCCAAACAATAGAAACATTAGATATTGCACATAGATGATCTGATTTGTGAAATCGGGCGCTCAAGGATCATTATCCAAAGCAAAAGGATTCAGACCTGAATTTCCAGAAGGATACCAGAACAATCCGAAAGCTGATAAACACCTCAAAATCACCGACCTCCTTCCCTCATGTCAGACGTCAAGAAAAACACCACAATACCAACAGGTATTTTTGCGGAGAATTAAGGCGATGTCAGAATTCAAGAGTGTTTGCCATACCATTACAGCGGACCTGAAGACCGGTCCGGATATCCGGGATATTACCCCGGAACTGCGCAGGTTTGTCACATCCAGCAAGGTGGTGAACGGGGTGCTGCACCTGTTTGTCATCGGTTCCACCGGATCTTTGACAACCATCGAGTATGAACCCGGTGTGGTGGCGGATCTCAAGCGGGCCATCACGGCCCTGGCACCCCCGGATCAAGAATATGCCCATGAGCAGGCCTGGCATGACGGCAACGGGCACAGTCATGTCCAGGCCGCATTGATGGGGCCGTCTCTGAGTGTGCCGGTCAGAGACCGAGGGCTTGTCACCGGAACCTGGCAGCAGGTGGTGGTAATCAACCATGACAACGGCCCCCGAACCCGGAAAATTGCCCTGACCCTCACCGGCATGTGACGTCGTAAAAACCCTTTTCATTGACCGCATTTAATGGTACAAACCGGTCCATGACCCTTTTTGGCCCCATATCCCTGCACGGCGGACATTCCGGTGAATTCTGCTGCCATGCCAAAGACCGGCTGGCAGATATCATCCAGCAGTATATTCAACTGGGGTTCAGACAGGTGGGGATCACCGAGCATATCCCGCCAAATCACCCGACGTTTCTGTATCCGGAAGAGATCGAACAGGGCCTGACCGTGAACCATATGTATCAACGGTTTACCAGGTATTTTGCAACTGTCAGGCAGCTGAAGGTGGATATGGCGGACCGGATCCGGATCTTTGCCGGCATGGAAACAGAAGCATTCACCGGGTATCTGCCCCATATTCAGGACCTGGCGGCAGCGTTTTCCCCGGATTATCTGGTGGGATCGGTGCACCATGTGGCAGATATCTGCTTTGATTATTCTGCGCAATCCTATGGGGCGGCGGTCAGGGCCTGCGGGTCTGTGGCGGATCTCTACCTGGCATATTTCGACCGGCAGTTTGAAATGATCCAGGCAGTTCAGCCCTTTGTGGTGGGCCATTTCGACCTGGTCCGCATCCATGATCCTGATTATACCGCACGGGTACTGCAGCCGGATATCGCTGCAAAGATCGACCGGAACCTGGACCTGATCAAAGATTTGAATCTTGTCATGGACCTGAACCTGCGCCCCCTGGCCCGGGGAGAGGCAGAACCCTATCCGGCAAAATCCATTATAGAAAAGATCCACTCCCGACAGATCCCCATGGTGCCGGGAGATGATTCCCACGGGGTTGCCCAGGCAGGGAAACATGTGGATGCCGGCATCCGCATGCTGGAGAAAATGGGATTTGCCACCGACTGGCCGGTACCCCGGCTGCTGAAAATGAAATGAATGATCCAAACCTTGTCATTGTGTTGAAAGAACCCCAGGGTCCCTTGAATATCGGCTCGGTGTGCCGGGTGATGATGAACTTCGGGGTCAGCCGGCTGCGGCTGGTGAATCCCTGCAAAGAGTTCCGGTCCCTGGAGGCCCGGAAAATGGCCCTGGGCACGGTGGAGATACTGGAAAATGCAGCCATTTTTCCAGACCTGCAAGCCGCCCTGTCCGACATCCATCTCACCTTCGGCACCACCCGCAGGTTCGGCAAATACCGCAAACATTTTCTCACCCCGGCCACGGCGGCCCGGCAGATCAGTGCATCCGGACCGGATGTCAGCTGCGCCCTGCTGCTGGGCAGAGAGGACACCGGTCTGGAAACCCGGGACCTGGATCTGTGCCAGCGGTTTGTCACCATCCCCACCCATTATGCCTATCCCTCCATGAACCTGAGCCATGCCCTGGCGGTCCTGCTGTATGAAGTCTTTCTCAAATCCGGAACCAACGACGCGTTTCACGATCCCAAACCCAAACAGCCGGCTTCGGGAAAAGAGATGGAAAGCCTGTATGCCCACATGCGCAAAACCCTGCTGGACATCGATTTTCTGGACCCCCAGAACCCGGACCATCTGCTGCGGACCTTCCGCCGCCTGTTCGGGGATGCCGGCCTGACCCCCCGGGATGTCCGGATACTCCAGGGTCTTATGAGCCGCATCGACTGGACCGAAAACCAGCGCAGAAAGCTTGCGGAAAACCGCTTTTGACCCCGGCCTGACCAGATTTCAATTGCACTGCCGCGTTGGGTCTGGTAGACTGAACAGCAACCAAAATTGCAAGGGAGATACCAATATATGATCAAGCGGATACTTGTGGGACTGGGCGGAACACCATTTACCAAAGCCGCCACCCAGTGGGCCACGGAACTGGGAGACCTCCACCAGGCACAGCTCACCGGTGTTACCATTGTGAACACCAAAAAACTGGAAAATGTGGGGCCGGTCCCCGCCGGAGCTGGTGTCTATGCCCAGCGCATGCGCGAAAAAAAAATACAGGTCACCAAAGAAGGCACGGAACAGGCCATCGCCGCTTTCAAGGAACACTGCAGCAACCAGCAGGTGGTGTGCCGCCGTATCCAGTATGAACAGGGGGACACCTTTGAAGCCATGATCGATGAAGACCGCTTCAATGACCTGACCATTTTCGGGCTTCGCAGTATATTTGAATACGGCTATGTCACAGATCCGGACAAGGCCATCATCAAACTGCTGCGCCAGGGGGTCCGTCCCATCCTGGCGGTGGCGGAGAAATACCGCCCTGTCAAAAAGGTGCTGGTGGCATTGAGCGGCTCCATGGAATCTGCAAGGGCCACCAGAGATTACCTGCTGTTAAATCCCTGGCCCGGGGCTGCGATCCGCCTTGTCCACTTTACAAAGCACAAGGAAGCGGAACCATTTTTGCTGGAAAAAGCAGCTGATTACTGCCAGTCCCATGGATTTGACGTGGATACCGACCTTGTGGAAGGCAGCCCCCGGTCTGATCTGCTCTCTTTTGCCCATGACCATGATGCCGACCTTATCGTCATGGGCAACAGCTCCCAGAACATCATCAAGCGGAGCCTGCTGGGAGATACGGTGCTGGAAACCATCCATTCAGCGGAAATTCCTTTGTTTTTATCCCAATAGCCATGAAACCGCCCCTGCCAGACATTGAAAAACCGCCGGCATGCTGCAGGGGTGGGCTTTTTTCCAGTTTTCTGCCCCTTGCGCTGTTCGGGCTTTTGTGTTTTGCCTGGCCCCGGGTGGCAAATGGAGATATCTTTGCTGTCCAGTGGCCCTGGGTGCCCAGCCTGGACCTGGATCTGGCCTTCCGCCTGGACGGCCTGGGGCTTCTGTTTGGTTTGATCATCACCATGACCGGTTTTTTTGTCTGCCTGTATGCATCAAGCTATATGGCCGGGCATCAACACCTGGGCCGGTTCTTTTTGTATCTGCACGGGTTCATGCTGGCCATGCTGGGCATTGTCTTATCTGACAACCTGCTTTTGCTCTTCGTTTTCTGGGAAGCCACCACCCTTTTGTCCTTTCTGCTCATCGGGTTTGACCATGAAAAAAAAACTGCCAGAGAAAATGCCCGCCAGGCCCTTCTGATAACCGGCGGCGGCGGTCTTTTTCTGTTGATGGGCATTCTTCTGCTGAAAACCTGCGGTGCCGGCATGACCATGAGCCTCCTGGCAGATTCCGGGGATCTCATCCGCAGCCATGCCCTGTATCCGGCTGTTTTCATCTGTATTCTGGTGGGGGCCATGACCAAATCCGCCCAGGTGCCTTTCCACTTCTGGCTGCCCAATGCCATGACCGCCCCCACCCCCATCAGTGCGTTTCTCCATGCCGCCACCATGGTCAAGGCAGGCATTTACCTGCTCATGCGGTTTCACCCAGTGCTGGGAGGCACCTCCCTGTGGATGGGCACCCTTGTGGTCATTGGCGGGACCACTGCCCTGTGGGGGGCGGTCCAGGCTCTGGCCCCCTGTGATCTCAAGCGGATTCTGGCCTATACCACCCTGATGGCCCTGGGTATCCTGACCCTGTTTCTGGGGGGACAGACTGTTCTTTCTTTGACAGCTGCCGCCACCTTTCTCATGGTGCATGCCCTTTACAAGGCAGCCCTGTTTCTGGCTGCGGGCAGTATTGACCACCAGACCGGCACCAGAAACCTTGCACATCTGGGCGGGCTGTTGAAACACATGCCCCTGACAGCCCTGGCCGTGGCAGCCGCCACCATGTCCATGGCAGGGTTTCCTTTGTTTTTCGGATTCATCGGCAAAGAAATCATGTATGAAGGCGCACTGGCCGAAGAGATGTTTCCGGTTTTTGCCACCCTGGCCACCCTGGTATCCAACGCCCTGATGACGGCGGTGGCAGCCATCATCTTTATCACCCCATTTTTGCAAAAATCATCACAAGAGATACACACCTTTAAGGAAGCCCCATGGACCATGCGCCTGGGTCCGGCGGTCATGGGCACCCTGGGCATCATATTCGGCATCATACCGGAATGGGTTTCCGCACATCTGGTTCAGCCGGCCGTGTTCTCCTTTCACCCGGACAGGGAAGTCATCCGCCTGGCCTTTTTCCACGGCATCAATCTGCCCCTTCTGCTGAGCATACTTACCCTGGCCCTGGGCAGTCTCATCTACTGTTACCGTATCCTGCTCCGGCACTGGGTTGCAACCTTTATTAAACGGCTCTGGATAACAACCCCCGGGCTTTACCAGCATGCCCTGGAAGCTTTTCTTTCCCTTGCCGGCAGTTTTACCAGAAAAATACAGAACGGAGCTCTGCATTTTTACCTGTTTGTTACTATTTTTACCATGGTGGTGGCTGTGGGAGGGCCCTGGAT
>DATFJY010000088.1:0-16915 GCA_035268905.1 Desulfotignum sp. | reverse complement strand
TGCATTCTTTCATCATTATATCATAGATTAAGCAAGTCATGGCTAATGTCGGATGGTCTTACACTGTTTTAATTTTTTCAAAAACCACAAAGGTCACGAAGAACACGAAGAAAGGGATTCTTCGTGTTCTTCGTGACCTTTGTGGTAAAAAAATCTGACGGCATTGAGGGCCTAAAACAGACGGATTGAGGGTCAGAATGAATTCACCGTGTGCGCCATAATTCGTTTGACAGAGACGGCTGCCAGGTCTATGTTACACACTTGATTTGACCCATGGACTTCAGGGACCGCTGACATATGCAACAATCCAAAGCCCGAATCGTTTTGATGGATGCCCGTACAGCCGGACCGCTGTTCATGCTGTCAGCCGCCCTTTTTTTCACCCTCATGTCCACCATGGTCAAACTGATGCCGGACCATTACACGGTCTGGCACCTGGGATTCATCCGCTGTTTCGGCGGCATGCTGGTGCTGACAACCGTGTTCAGCCGGAGAAAAAATCCCTTTAAAGGGCACAAGATCCCGCTGCTGATCCTCAGGGGCTTTGTCGGATCCCTGGCCTTTTTTTTTGTGGTGTCTGCCCTGCGCACCCTGCCCATGTCCACGGCAGTGGTGCTGTTTTATTCCTATCCTGCCTTTGCCGCCCTGTTCGGGTTCATTATATACAAAGAACAGGTGAACCACCTGCAGATAGCCTGTATTGCCGTGCTCCTGGCCGGGGTGGCCATCCTTTTCGACTTTCGGCTCTCCACCAATGCCCTGGGCCAGGCCATGGCCATTATCGGGGCCCTGCTGGCAGGGTTCACGGTCACCATTATCCGCTCTCTGCGGGAGCATAACGGGCCGGTGATCATCTATTTTTATTTTTGTACCATGGGCACTTTGGCCACCCTGCCCTATTGCCTGTCCCACCCTATCGTTCCAGCATCTGCGGTGGAATGGGCCATGATCGCAGGCATTATTGCGGTGTCCGTGGCAGCCCAGCTGTTCATGAACCAGGGATTTTTCTTCTGCAGGGGCTTTGAAGGGGCTGCCTACATGTCCAGTGAAACCCTGTTTACCGCCGTGGTGGGCATTGTCTTTCTCATGGAACCGGTCTCCTGGCATCTGTTTGCCGGCGGCCTGCTCATTGTGGGCTCAGGCCTGGCCATGCACCGGCTGGGCCGGGTTACAGTAAAGTAAGTTGTATATAACCAAAATAAAGGAACCAGCGCATGATACTATTCAATCCAAAGACCGCCACCTATGACCACCTGGATGCCGCATCCCGCCAGATCATGGAAAAAACCATCGCCTATTTTGAAAACCGGGGCAAAAATCAGTTAAAAGCGGATTTTCACCAGCGGGTATGGTACCAGGATTTCCTGGATTTTTTGCAGGAAAACCAGATATTCGCCACCCTGCTCACCCCTAAACAATATGCTGCAGGCAATGAAAACGCCAGATGGGATACCCGGCGGATCTGTGATTTCAATGAAATTCTGGGGTTCTACAACCTTGCCCACTGGTATACCTGGCAGGTATCCATTCTGGGACTGGGTCCCATCTGGATGGGGGACAACGAGGAGATCAAGAAAAAAACCGCACAGCTTCTAAAAGACGGTCATATCTTTGCCTTTGGTTTGTCTGAAAAAGATCACGGCGCAGATCTCTACGCCTCGGATATGGCCCTGACCCCCCTGGGAGACGGAAAATACGTGGCAGACGGCGGCAAATACTATATCGGCAATGCCAACCAGGCCGGCATTGTGTCCACTTTCGGGAAAAACTCGGAAACCGATGCATATGTTTTTTTTGCGGCAGACCCTGCCCATGACAATTATGAGCTGGTCCAGAACGTGGTGGACTGGGAAGGGTATGTGGCGGAATATGCCCTGAACGGGTACCCGGTTACCGATGCAGACATCATGTCCACGGGACGGGCTGCCTGGGACAGTGCCCTGAACACCATTAACGTGGGAAAATTCAACTTAGGGTGGGCATCCATCGGCATCTGCACCCATGCGTTTTATGAAGGCCTTAACCATGCCGCAAACCGGAACCTGTACGGCCGCTGGGTGACGGATTTTCCCCATATCCGCCAGCTGTTTGTGGATGCCTATGTCCGTCTGGCTGCCATGAAGCTCTTTTCCCAGAGAGCATCTGATTATTTTCGGTGTGCATCCCCTGAAGACCGGCGGTATCTGCTCTACAACCCCATGGTCAAAATGAAAGTCACCTGTGAAGGCGAAAACGTCATCAACCTGATCTGGGATGTAATTGCGGCAAGGGGCTTTGAAAAAGACACCTATTTTGAGATGGCAGCCACCGATATCAGGGCCCTGCCCAAGCTGGAAGGAACGGTCCATGTCAACATGGCGCTGATCATCAAGTTCATGGCCAACTATTTTTTCAACCCCGGCACCTTTCCCGAAATCCCCCGGCGCGATGATCCCGGCTGTGACACCTTTTTGTTCAACCAGGGGGAAACCAAAGGCCTGGGCAACATCCAGTTCCATGACTACCACCTGGCCTATGACAGCGTAGACCTGCCCAATGTCACCATTTTCAAGGAACAGATCGACCAACTGACCCAAATGCTCATGAAAGCCACCCCGGACAAGGACCAGGCCAAAAACATGGATTTTCTCCTGTACCTGGGGGAATTGTTCACCCTGGTGGCATACGGCCAGCTCATCATTGAAAAATTTCACATGGACAGCATGGACCCGGACCTGCTGGAACAGATATTCGATGTCATGATCAGGGACTTCAGTGAATTTGCGCTGAAGCTGTATGCCAAACCCGGCACCACCCATGCCCAGATGGATTTTTGCAGAAACATGATCAAAAAACCGGTCACCGATCCCGACCGGTTCCACCGGATCTGGGAAAACCATGTCCTGGCCCTGAAAGACACCTATGAGATGACACCCTAAAGGGGCTGTTGCAGCTCCCCTTGTCTTTCCCCGGCAGCCGGCCCGGACACCCGGATAGAATTACGCAAAGTGGTCTTATCCCAAAAATAACATTAGCCTAAAGTGGAAGAAATGGGGTATAATAACCATAATCGATTGGAGGGAATGTGGAAAACCCTGAAAAGGCTGTTATTGTATGGACTGAATATATGAAATATAGAGCAGAATTAAGGGGATTTGAACTTTCAAAACTTGAAATTATATTACGGCACGCTGAAGAAAAATACTTCGATACGACAACCCAACGTATAATTGCAGTAGGCAAACATTATCAAAGGCTGGTTATAATTCCTTATGAGAAGCATGGAAAAGAAATAACCCCTGTCACAATTCATGCAACAACGCGACAACAAATTAATTTCCGGCTTAAAACAGGGAGGTTCATATATGGATAAAACAAAAATGACATACTTTAAAAATGAAGATATCCTGCACATAGTTATCTCTGAGGAAAACGAAGTAGACAGCATTGAGCTGAGCCCAAATATTACAGCCGAATTAAATGAAAGCGGCGAATTAATCGGGATAGAAATATTAGAGGCAAGTGCTTTTCTTCGTGATTCCATATTGGAATCATCACAAGCCAAAATACTGAACTTGAAAAATGCCGTTTAATACGTCTATGCCCCATTGAATTCCCTACTGCCCTGGATATTTGTCATAGCAGCGTACCCGCTATGGGGAGCCCCTGTTGGTGTCCTGTGAACGGACCGTCAGATCCGGAGGGGCCTGGTAAAATTTGCCGGGATGATCCCAAACAAAGGGCGGGTGGCTGCACTTAATTGTTCTTATGCAGACAGGCCCCGCAGATCTCGGGCCGGGCACAGGACACCAACAGGGGCGGGGCCCGGGAAAGCCTGCTGGATAGAACGATCGAAAACATGGCATGCCTATGGCAAATATCCAGTGCTGCCATCAAGTCTTGCACTATTTGCCATTATTGATTACACTTGCCCCATATGAAAACAAAACGCTTTTACCGGGGCACAAAATCCCGGTCCAAACCCAGGAACATACCGCCCATGAAGCCCGGGGCAGACAAGGGTCTGATCCGCATATTTGAAAAAATCGGTGTGCCGGAAGACAAGCCCTTTGTGCCCGATCCTTTCCAGATGGAGGCCATTGCGGCCATCCAGGAGACAGACTGCCTGGTAACCGCTCCCACAGGTGCCGGCAAAACCTGGATTGCCGAAGAAGTGACCAGAAACGCTTTGAAAAAAACCGGCAGGATCTGGTATGCAACCCCGCTCAAGGCATTGACCAACTCCATCCACAATCGGTTTTCCCAGCTGTTCGGGCCTGAAAATGTGGGCATTCTCACCGGCGATATCAAGGAAAATGCCGATGCCCCCGTCATCATCGGCACCACAGAAATTTTGCGCAACCAGCTGTATGATGCCATGCATACAGGACAAAGCCTGAACTGCGATCTGATCATCCTGGATGAAGCCCATTACTTAGGGGATGCGGAACGGGGGGTTGTCTGGGAAGAGATCATGATCTACCTGCCGGTGCGCATCCCGATCCTTTTGCTGTCCGCCACCATCGGCAACCCGGACCAGATTGCCGGATGGCTGAGCGCCATCCGGGGAAAGACCTGCCGCATCGTGGAAAACCGGCGGCGGCCTGTGCCCTTGTTCCCTGTATTTTTCCATCCATCGGGCACCCTGTATCCGCTGCTGAAAAAACATACCGGCGCCAAACCCCGGCTCCATGACAAGGTATTTGCATTTGCAAACAACAAAAAATCCCCTGTCATGGCACCGCCGGGACGGCTCCCCAATTTCGGGGAGATCCTCAAGGTCATGCACCGGTATGACCTGCTGCCCGCTATTTTCTTTTTAAAATCCCGGGCTGAATGCGACAATGCCTTGAAACTGTGCAATGCCGACCTGCTCAACAAAACACCCGAAAAAAAGGCGGCCCTGAAAGCAACCCTGGATGAACTGGTGGCAGGCAATCCCCATCTGAGCAGCCATCCCCACCGGCAGGACCTGGCCGGCAAAGCCTGTGCCGCCCACCACAGCGGCCATCTGCCCGCCTGGAAGGTGGTGGTGGAAACCCTGATGGCCAAAGGGCTGCTCAATGCCATGTTTGCCACATCCACGGTGGCGGCAGGGGTGAATTTTCCGGCCCGATCCGTGGTGATTTTAAATTCCGACCGGTTCAACGGCGTGGATTTTCAGACGTTGACCCCCAGTGAATTCCAGCAGATGGCCGGGCGGGCGGGCCGCAGGGGCATGGACAATATCGGATTTGCCCTGGTGCTGCCGGGCAAGTTCATGGATGTCAAACATATTGCCGCCTTGGTGAACGCCCCGGCCCTGGATGTGGACAGCCAGATCAAAATCGATTTTTCCATGGTCCTGAACCTGCTGCTCTCCCACAATCCGGACCAGATCCGCACCCTGCTGGACAACTCCTTTGCCTCTTATCTCATATCGGCCGGAGAAAAACGCTCCAAAGCGGCCAGAAAACGGTTCGGCCAGGATCTGGCACTGCTGTGGAATGATTTTCTGGCCCATATGGATTTTCTGGCACAAGAAGACTTTATCACCCCTGAAGGGAGCCTGACCGAAGACGGCCTGTGGGCCTCCAAACTCAGGATCGATTCTCCGCTGCTGGTGGCAGAAGGTATCCGGCACAACCTGCTGCCGGACCAGGACCCGGCATTGATGGCCGCCATCATGGCCGCCTTTGTCAATGAAAAAGAGTTCAAGGATGACCTGCTGTTTGAAGGGGCCCTTCCCAAACGGCTCAAACAATGCTTTCTTTCTGTGAGAAAAGGATTGAAACCCTTTGCCCTGAAACTGCTGTCCAGCGGATTTTCCGCCCCCAATCTTTTTGTCCAGCCGGCATTTCTCATGTATTCCTGGGCCCATGACACCCCCTGGGAAGAGCTTATGACAGGATCCGACTATGCAGAGGGTGATTTTGCACGGCTGATCCTGCGCACTGCCGAAAACCTGCGCCAGGTGGCCCAGATCGACCAGAATTTTCCCCGGGTGGCCCGGGCGGCAAAAGAAGCCGTTGACCTGATCTTAAAGGAGCCGGTGATCACCCAGTATCATTAGTTCATAGCTGTTAGCTGTTAGCGCTTAGCTGTTAGCTGTTAGCTTTTAGCTTTTAGCTGTTGGCTGAGGACTGAAGGCTTTTATATCAAACACATAATTTATAACGGTGAAACAATAAAACAAACATAACCTTTAAGGAGATATCATGAATATTATTACCGCACCCGAAGCCCCCGCCGCCATCGGCCCATACAGCCACGCCATTGTCCAGGGAAACCTGGTGTTTGCTTCCGGCCAGATCCCTTTGGATCCTGACACCATGGAAATCACAGGAGACACCATAGAAGCCCAGACCGAACAGGTCATGAAGAATGTGGCGGCTGTGCTGGCGGCTGCCGGCTCCGGCCTGGACAAAATCCTGAAAGCCACGGTGTTTCTGGCATCCATGGCGGACTTTGCCGGCATGAACGCAGTGTATGAAAAAGCCCTGAACGGCCACAAACCTGCCAGATCCGCATTCCAGGTGGGCCGGCTGCCCAAGGATGCCCTTGTGGAAATTGAATGCATTGCTGTGACAGGGTAGGAAAACACCATGACCGAAGATACCAAAAAAGTGATCTATTCCATGATTAACGTGAGCAAGTTCCACGGCAAGCGCCAGGTGCTCAAGGATATTTCTTTGTCCTATTTCTACGGGGCCAAGATCGGGGTACTGGGGCTCAACGGATCAGGCAAAAGCTCACTGTTAAGGATCATGGCGGGAAAAGATACGGAGTTTTCCGGTGAAACCATTTTGTCCAAGGGCTATACCATCGGGTTTCTGGAACAGGAACCTCTGGTGGAATCCACGAAAACCGTCAGACAGGTGGTGGAGGAAGGGGTCCAGGAGACCGTGGACCTGCTGGCGGAATATGAAAAGGTTTCAGAAGCGTTTGCAGAACCCATGTCAGATGAGGAGATGGACAAACTTATCGAACGCCAGGGCAGGATACAGGAACAGCTGGACCATCTGGATGCCTGGGATTTGGATGCCCGGTTGAAAATGGCCATGGATGCCCTGCGGTGCCCGCCGGAAGACACCATGGTGCAGGTGATCTCCGGGGGGGAAAAGCGGCGGGTGGCATTGTGCCGGCTGCTGCTGTCCAAACCCGACATCCTGCTTCTGGATGAGCCCACCAACCACCTGGATGCAGAATCCGTGTCCTGGCTGGAACAGCATCTGAACCGGTACGAAGGCACCATCATCGCCGTGACCCATGACCGGTATTTTCTGGACAATGTGGCTGGATGGATCCTGGAACTGGACAGAGGCGAAGGCATTCCCTGGAAAGGCAATTATTCTTCCTGGCTGGAACAGAAGCAAAAACGCCTGGCCATCGAGCAGAAAGGGGAGGGCAAACGCCAGAAAACCCTGGAACGGGAACTGGAATGGATCAACATGTCCCCCAAGGGCAGACGCGCCAAATCCAAGGCCAGAATCAAAGCCTATGAAGACCTGCTCAAAAAAGATGCCAAAGACCAGGAACAACAGATGGAGATCTTTATTCCGCCCGGACCCCGGCTCGGGGACAAGGTCATTGTGGCCGAGCATGTCACCAAGGCGTTTGAAGACAAGCTGCTGGTGGAAGACATGCATTTTGTCATCCCCCCCGGCGCTATCGTAGGGGTGATAGGCCCCAACGGAGCCGGCAAAACCACCTTGTTCCACATGATCACCGGCAAAGCATCACCCGATGCCGGCAGGATAGAACTGGGCCAGAGTGTGAAGCTGGCCTATGTGGACCAGGAACGCGATTCTCTGGACCCGGACAAAACCATTTATGAGGTCATCTCCGGCGGCAGTGATACTTTGGTCATCGGGGGCCGTGAGATAAACGCCCGGGCCTATGTGGGCAAATTCAACTTTTCCGGCACCGACCAGCAGAAAAAAGTGGCAGAGATCTCCGGCGGGGAGCGCAACCGGGTGCACATGGCCTGTATGCTCCAGAAGGAAGCCAATGTCCTGCTCCTGGACGAACCCACCAATGACCTGGATGTCAATACCATGCGGGCCCTGGAGGAAGCTTTGGAAAACTTTGCCGGATGCGCGGTTGTCATCAGCCATGACCGGTGGTTTTTGGACCGTATCGCCACCCATATACTGGCCTTTGAAGGGGACAGCCAGACCCTGATGTTTGACGGGGCCTATTCCGATTATGAAAAGGACCGCAAAAAAAGGCTGGGCATCAAGGCAGATGCCCCCACCCGCATCAAGTACCGCCAGCTGACCCGGTAGGCTGTGGCATGAGATGGTCCCTGTGCAGATGCCAATCATGAAACCGCCCCTTATGGTAACCCATCCCTTGTTTCGGATACACTGTGCCGTATTTTTGTTCGGCCTGGCCGGGCTGTTCGGCAAATGCATCGCCGCAGGCCCGCTGGTGATTGTTTTTGGCAGAACCCTGTTCGGGGCAGCGGCCCTGGCAGTATATGCCCGGTCCGTGTCCGGCACACACCTTGCCGGTTTTCCCGGACAGACGCTGGGGCTTTTCATTCTCCAGGGAATTTTGCTGGCAGCCCACTGGGTATTTTTTTTCTGGTCCATCCAGGTGTCCAGTGTGGCTGTGGGACTGGTGACATTTTCATCGTTTCCTTTGTTTGTCACCTTTATGGAACCTGTGGTATTCAAAGAACCATTGACCCGCCGTGATATCATTACCGCAGGAGCCGTATTTGCCGGCATCTGCCTGGTGGTGCCGGACATGGATCTGACCAACCAGACCACATTCGGCGCGCTGCTGGGCATCCTGTCCGGTCTCACCTTTGCCCTCCTGGCCCTGGTGAACCGGAAAAACGCCCGGGTATCGGATCCTGTGGCAGTGGCCTTTTTCCAGAATGCATTTGCAGCCCTGTGCCTGGTGCTGCCCCTGGCCCTGGTCCGTCCCCCGGCCCCGGCAGTATCTGATCTGCCGGCCCTCATTTTTTTGGGAGTGGTGTGCACGGCCCTGTCCCATACCCTGTTCATCAGCTCCCTCAAACAGATCCGGGCCCAGACCGCATCGGTCATCGCAGGTCTTGAACCGGTATACGGCATTGTGCTGGCATTTTTCATTCTTCAGGAAACACCGGCGGTCACCACCCTTGCAGGCGGCGGCATCATCATCAGTGCAACAGTGGCAGCCGGCTATTCTGCATCACCCCGAAAGGAAACATCCCCATGAAAAAACTGGAACAAGGCTCTTTTCTGGCCATGCTGGTCCTGGTGACAGCCGTGTTTTTTTACCTGCTCAAACCTTTTTTTGCTGCAGTGTTCTGGGCCTGTGTCATCGGCCTGCTGTTTTATCCTTTGCAGCAGCGGTTTGTAAAATTGTGGAAAAACCGGTCCACCCTGGCTGCATTGTCCACCCTGATGGTGGTCATTACCATCGGGGTCATCCCCACCCTTTTTGTGCTTGCTTCTTTTTTCCAGGAAGGGGCTGCCCTGTACCAGCGCCTGCAAAGCGGTGACATCAATATCGGACAGCGGATCGAGCAGATCCGCCAGGCATTTCCAACGCTTCAGCTGCTCATGGACCGGTTCAACCTGGATCTGAAAACCTTTACCTCCCAGCTGTCCGGTGCCGCCATTACCGCCAGCCAGTTCATTGCCCAGAATGCGGTGCAGTTCGGCCAGGATGCGGCCCAATGGTTTGTCAGCCTCGGCCTGATGCTGTATCTGGCTTTTTTCATGCTCCGGGACGGATCTGAGCTTGTAATCCTGCTGAAACAGGCCCTGCCCCTGGGAGATGAGCGGGAGAGTCTGCTGTTTGCCAAATTTGCAGAGGTCACCCGGGCCACGGTCAAGGGCAATCTGGTAGTGGCGGTGGTACAGGGCGGCCTGGGGGGCATTATCTTCTGGATTCTGGGCATCCCGGCGGCCCTGCTGTGGGGGGTGGTCATGACCCTTTTGTCCTTGATTCCCATGGTGGGGGCCGGCCTGATCTGGGTACCGGTGGCTGTCTATCTGTTTGCAACAGGCAGCTGGATACAGGGCCTTGTTCTCACAGGATTCGGCGCAGGGGTGATCGGCCTTGTGGACAACTTTCTGCGGCCCATACTGGTGGGCAGAGACACCAAGCTGCCGGACTACCTGGTACTGCTGTCAACCCTGGGCGGATTTGTTCTGTTCAACATCAACGGCTTTGTGATCGGCCCTCTGCTGGCCGCCCTTTTTGTGGCATTCTGGGAGATCTTTATCCGGGATTTCAACACACCTGATGAGGCTGGTTATCCGCTGTAATGCCGCATATCCTTTAACTGAAATTTCCTGGACTTGTGATATGCCATGGAATACAAGGCAACTGAATTGAAAACAAAAACATCCGGCACATCGATGATACGGCCCCTTATTTTAATGGGGTTTATTTTTATCATGTCTTCCATTCCCATGGATGGCGGGGATGATAACATTGCATTTCTGACTGATCTTGATCCGGGGCTGCAAAATTTTCTGCACATCCCTTTGTACGGGCTGCTCGCTTTTTTATGGATGTTGTTTTTTGCAGATAAGGGCAGCCGGCCTTTCATCCGGGCCGTTATTTTCAGCCTTGCCGTCACCATTGGATATGGATGCCTGGATGAAATTCACCAGAGCTTTGTGCCGGGGCGCTATGGCGGGCTGCTGGATATTCTGCTGAACAGTGTCGGGGCTGCTGCCGGGGTCGGCATATACCATTTGGGGGTCAGAAGTTAACTTTTTTACCTTTTGGGGAAATTATCATATTCAGGATATTTCCTGGTCAAAGTGGTCAAAGAGGGGGTCGCAGATAACGGATCTGACCACAAAAAAAGGTAAAAAAATTAACTTCTGACCCCAATTCATGGTACCGAAGAGAGGACTTGAACCTCCACGCCTTGCGGCACTAGATCCTAAGTCTAGCGTGTCTACCAGTTCCACCACTTCGGCTTTGGATCTGATCTGAAAGAAAAGATGGTGCCGAAGGGGAGATTCGAACTCCCACAAGCGTGCGCTCGCCAGTCCCTGAAACTGGTGCGTCTACCAATTCCGCCACTTCGGCATATCTGTTTACCGCTTTTTTTCCGGCAATTTATGCATTGCGTAAAAGCGATGGTTGGGATATATATATGTGTTTGGATGTTTTGTCAAGAATATTATTACCATGGGTGAAGGAAAATATACAAAGGATCATATGCAATTTGTTGAAACTCTGGATCAGGTTCCCGCACCATTCAGTAATGCGGTTGTCACCATCGGCAACTTTGACGGTGTGCACAAGGGGCACCAGGCACTGCTCCGCCAGGTGATCCAAAAAGCAAAACAGATCGCGGGCACCTCTGTGGCCCTGACATTCGACCCCCACCCCCTGCGGGCCCTGGGCATTTCCAGTCCGCCGTTAATCACCCGCCATGACCAGAAAATGGAACTTCTGGCGCAATCCGGCATTGATGTGGTGGTCTGCCTGAGGTTTGACAGGGAATTTGCCGCCATATCTGCGGAAGATTTTATCGCGGACATCCTGGTGAATAAAATCGGCATGAAAGCGATCATCATAGGACCGGATTATACATTCGGAAAAGACAGGACAGGCAACATTGCCCTTTTACGGGAAAAGGGGCAGATCCTGGGATTTGAAACCATTGTGGCGGACTGGATCAAAGATGCACCGGACAAGGAAGACCGCATCTCCAGCACCCGGATCAGGAAAATTGTCATGGACGGACAGGTGGAACAGGCCAAAAAATACCTGGGCCGCCACTACCAGATCCGGGGCAAGGTGGTTCGGGGCCGCAACCGGGGCGGCAGTGAGCTGGGATTTCCCACTGCCAATATCAAGCTGCATGATGAGTTGTGCCCCCGGTTCGGGGTCTATGCCGTTACGGTGGAAACGGTTTACGGCAGGTTCATGGGGGTGGCCAATATTGGGTATTCCCCCACCTTTGACGACCACATATTCACCATCGAGGTGCATATCCTGGATTTTGACAAGGATATTTACGGCACCAGAATCCGGGTGAACATGGTGGCCCGGCTGAGAGATGAAAAAAAATATTCCAATATCAGGGAATTGTCTGACCAGATCCAGAAAGATATTGATACTGCAAAGGATATACTCACAAAAAATGGCTTTATTGAAAATCATCACCTATCCTGAAAAATCGTTGTCACAGCCTTCCGCCAAAGTGGAAACCATTGATGAACAGATCCGGGAGCTGATCCAGGACATGGGAGAAACCATGTACCATGAATCCGGGGTGGGGCTTGCCGCCCCCCAGGTGGGGGTGAACAAGCGCATACTGGTGTACAACCCCAGGGCGGCTGATCCGGAAGATCGCGGCACACAAGAGGGCAGTACAGAAGATGAGGGCACCGGAAGAGAAATCGCCGCCCTCATCAATCCGGAGATAATCGAGGCCTCGGGCAGCTATCTTTCTGAAAATGAAGGATGCCTGAGCGTGTTGGATTTCCGGGCAGATGTCAAGCGGTATGAAACAGTGCGGGTCCGGGCCCGGGACCTGGACGGCAAAGAACTGGACTTTGAGGCACAGGGACTGCCGGCCGTGATCATGCAGCATGAGATCGACCATTTGGACGGGGTCTTGTTCATTGACAGGATCAGCGCCCTGAAGCGGGCCATGTACAAAAAACGGATCTTAAAGCAGATCAAAGAAGCCCGGGCATCATAATGGATACAGGCAAAACGCGTATCATTTTCATGGGCACCCCGGACTTTGCCGTTCCCCCGTTGCAGGCCCTGGCAGCCCGCGATGATTTTGATATCAGCCTGGTGGTCACCCAGCCGGACCGGCCCAAAGGCAGGGGCAGAAAACTGGCGCCCCCGCCGGTGAAAAAAGCTGCCCAGGCCCTGGGGCTGGACATTTTTCAGCCGGAAAAACGCAACACCGATGACGCGGCTGCGCGGCTGTCTGCCCTGGCACCGGACTATTTTGTGGTGGCAGCCTTCGGCCAGATCCTGTCCCAGCGCATCCTGGACATCCCCGGAAAATACCCGGTGAACATCCATGCCTCCCTGCTGCCCAAATACCGGGGAGCCGCCCCTATCCAGGCAGCCATCCAAAACATGGAAAAGAGGACCGGGATCACCACCATGGTCATGGCCAAGGCCCTGGATGCCGGTGACATACTCCTGCAGGCGGAGACCCCCATCGAACCGGAAGACACGGCCCAACGCCTGCATGACCGGCTGTCTGCCATGGGAGCGGACCTGATCGTCAAAACCATTGACCAGATCAACACCAGCCGCCTGACCCCGACCCCACAGGACCATGACAATGCCTCCTATGCCCCGATGCTCAAAAAACAGGACGGCTGCATCGACTGGGCGCTTTCCTCCGAACAGGTGGTGGCCCATGTCAATGCCATGAACCCCTGGCCCGGGGCATTCACCCATCTCGGGGAGACCCGGCTGAAGATTTTTGCGGCTGCAGCCGAAGATGGGGACTTTGACGACGATATTGACCAGGACACCCCTGCCCTTCCCGGAACTATCTGTGCCCTGGACAGCCAGGGCATCCATGTGGCTGCCGGCAGAGGAATGGTCATTGTCCAGGAGATCATGGGCACCTCCGGCAAACGGCTTTTTGCTGACGCATTTTTGCGGGGACATCCCATTAACCTGCCTGCACGGTTTGCGTGACCCATGGCATTGGATACCCGCAGGACAGCCCTGAACATACTGCTGGACTGCACCCAAAAAAACCATACCCTGGACCGGGCTTTGGAGGCCTGCCGCCCCCTTTTGGAAGGCCTGGGCCAGCAGGACAAAAACCTGTGCCATGCCATTGTGTTCGGGGTGCTGCGCCACCGCAGTTATCTGGATTTCATCATCCAGGCTTTTTCCAACACCAAAATTTCCCGCATGGACCTGTCTGTGCTTTATGTGCTGCGCATGGCAGTGTTTCAAATGCAGTTTCTGGACAGGGTGCCGGATTTTGCCGCCATCAACACGGCGGTTGATCTGGCCAAGCCCCGGGGCGGCAAAAAAATTGCCGGATTTGTGAATGCCGTGCTCAGAAATGCGGCCAGGAAGATCGATACCCTGGTGTGGCCGGATCAGCACAAAGATCTTTTGGCGTATATCAATGTGGTGCACTCCATTCCCCTGTGGCTTGCAAGGCGCTGGCTGGACCGGTACGGCCCTGAGACCACCCTGGATCTGTGCCGGTATGTCAACCAGATCCCGCCTGTCACCCTGCGCACCAACACCCTGAAAACCAGCCGCACCGAACTGGCCCGTCTTTTGGCAGACGCCGGCCATGAGACCGACTTCACCTTGTGCAGCCCGGACGGGATTCTGCTGGCAGGAACGGGCATTCATGTGGAGGAGCTCACCGGATTTGCCAACGGGCTTTTCCAGATCCAGGACGAGGCAGCCCAGCTGGTGTCCCGGATACTAAATCCCCAAAAAAAAGAGACCATCCTGGATGCCTGTGCCGGGCTCGGGGGGAAAACCCTGCACCTGGCCCAGCTCATGGAAAACACAGGAGAGATCTTTGCCGTGGACACGGACGTAAACAAGCTGGCCCAGCTGGCAGCTGAAGCCCGGCGACTGGGCATCACCTGCGTCAAAACACAGGTTCTGGACCTGCTCAAGGCAGATGTGTCTGATTTTCCCGGATTTTTCGACCGGGTCCTTGTGGATGCCCCCTGCACGGGCTTAGGGGTGGTGCGCAGAAACCCGGATGCCAAATGGACGCGCGCTGTGCAGGATATCCAACGCATGGCGGCCCGGCAGAAGCGGCTGCTCAACAGGGCCGCCAGCCTGGTGAAACCCGGGGGCACCCTGGTGTATGCGGTGTGCTCCTGTGAACAAGAAGAAAATGAGGCGGTAATTGCCGCATTTTTGCAAAAGCGCAAAGACTTTGCCCTGAATCCTGTGGGGGATTTTTACGGGCGTGCCTGCGGCCGTTTTTTTACCACCTTTCCCGCCCCCATGGGCATGGACGGCTTTTTTGCAGCCCGGTTCACCCGGGAGTCTTGACAATAAGGATACATTTATGCTTATGGCCTTATATTGACTTGATTTATACACCACGAAGAGCACGAAGGACACGAAGAAACCCGTCCTTTCTGTCCTTCGCGCTCTTCGTGTTCTTCGTGGTAAAATGATTTTATGGCCCTGACGGCCTGAAATGGATGGAATGGCGGTCAGAATGAATTCACCGTGTCCCCATAAAAATATTGATTCCATTTAAAATAACCACTATGTTAGGCTTTTTCATAAATGATACGACTCCCCTGCAGGAGCCGGGGTATGATACAGGAGTGCAACATGGAACTTATTGCCCCATCCATTCTTTCCGCTGACTTCACCTGCCTTGGCAGTGAGCTTGCCGCCGTGGAAAAAGCCGGTGCCGACTGGATACACATCGATGTCATGGACGGACAGTTTGTCCCCAACATCACCTACGGCCCCATCATTGTGGAAGCCTGCAAACGGGCCACCGGCCTGCCCCTGGATGTCCACCTGATGATTCAAACCCCGGATCTCATGATCCCGGATTTTGCAAAGGCCGGGGCAGATTACATCAGCGTGCATGCAGAAGCCTGCCCCCACCTGCACCGGTCCCTGCAGCTCATCAAAGAACTTCATGTCAAAGCCGGGGTGGCCCTGAACCCTGCCACCCCGCTGTCTGCCATTGCCCATATCGTGGACCAGCTGGATTTTATCCTGGTCATGAGCGTGAACCCAGGGTTCGGGGGGCAAAAATTCATCCGGTCCAGCATTGCAAAAATCGAAGCGCTTTCCCGGCTGCTCAAAGAACAGGATTCCCATGCCCTCATCCAGGTGGACGGCGGCATCAACGCTGACACCATCGATCAGGTGGCACAGGCCGGGGCGGCATGTTTCGTGGCAGGATCTGCGGTTTTCAACACGCAGGACTATGCCGGCACCATTGCAAAACTGCGGGATGCCATAGATCCAAAACCGCGTGATGCAGCAGAAAGGTAACCCCATGAACAAGCATATCATCACGGTGCTGGCCAAAGACCGGCCCGGCATCATCGCCCATGTCACCCAGGTGCTGTTTGCCCTGGAATGCAACCTGGAGAATGTCAACCAGATGATCCTCCAGGACCAGTTTGCCGGTTTCTTCCTGGTGGAATCTTTGCCCTCCCTGGACAGGGACAGGCTCCAGGCGGCCCTGGATGACCAAACAAAAGACACCGGCCTGGTCATCCATGTCAATGACCTGGATGAAAACAACGGCAGCGCCATGGACCAAAAAGGAGACATTTTTCTGATCACCACCATCGGCCCGGACCAGAAAGGCCTGGTGGCAAGGTTTTCCGCCATCATCGCCCGGCATCACGGCAACATCCTCAACCTCAAGGCCGTGTTCAAGGGCGGGCCGGATCCCAGGAACAATGTCATGTCCTACCAGGTCTGGGTGACACCGGATCTGGACAGTAGTGCCATGTTTTCCGATCTGCGCACAAAGGCTGCGGAACTGGGCCTGGACATCCGGATCCAGCACAAAAACATCTTTGATGCCATCAACAAAATTTAACCTGAGGAACCACCATGTTTGAAGACCATGAGATCATCTCCACCATAGAAATGGTGAAAAACGAACACCTGGATGTCCGGGCCGTCACCCTGGGGGTGAACCTGTTTGACTGCATCAGCCATGACCTGGCCACCTTCCGGCACAACATCCGCACCAAGATCCTCACCCATGCCGCCTCCCTTAAAACAGTGTGCGACCAGGTGGGGGACAAATACGGGATCCAGGTGGTGAACAAGCGTATCTCCATAAGCCCTGTCGCCCTGGTGGGGGCGGCTTTTTCCCCTGACCAGATGGTGGAGATCGCCCATGAACTCAATGATATTGCACAGACTGTGGACATCGATTTCATCGGCGGGTTTTCCGCGCTGGTGGAAAAAGGCATGGCCAAAGGGGACCTGGCCCTGGTGGAAGCCCTGCCCCGGGCCCTGGCGGAAA
>DATFJY010000087.1:0-12331 GCA_035268905.1 Desulfotignum sp. | reverse complement strand
TATATCCTCAGCGTGATTTTGATGATGCTGTTCCCCCAGATTGTATTGTACCTGCCAGGTCTGTTACAATGACCCAGTACCTCGGCACAGGCAGTTGCCAGCTGGTTACTAACAGCTAACAGCTAAGAGCTAAAAGCTAAGAGCTAAAAGCGAACAAAGGAGAAAGACACGTGCGGTTACCACAATTTACCTACCACAGCCCCGACACCCTTCAAGGAGTGCTGGTGCTGTTGGATGAATACCGGGACCAGGCAGAGGTGCTGGCCGGGGGCACCGATCTGCTGGTGCGCATGAAACACAGGCTGGCTCTCCCGGAGGTGCTGGTGAGTCTCAAACACCTGGACACCCTGTCGTATATCAAAGAAGCGCCCGGGATGCTGTGCATCGGGGCAAAAACCCCCATCATCGATGTGATCCGGTCAGACAAGGTTCAACAGCAGGCCCCGGCCCTGGTCCAGGCCTGTGAACGCATCGGCGCGGTCTCTATCCAACATTTCCGGGGCACCATTGGCGGCAACATCCTCCAGGACAACCGGTGCATCCACTACAACCAGTCACTGCTTCACCGGTCCGGCAGGCAGCCCTGCCACAAGGACGGGGGCAAGATCTGCTATGCCAGGGATGAGGCAGACCGGTGCAACTCCACCTGCCAGTCGGACGGGGCAGCGGCTCTGACGGCCCTGGATGCGCACCTGGTCCTGAACAGCATCCGGGGAGAACGCCGGGAGGCTTTGGATGCGTTTTACACCACGGACGGGATCCATCCCTTTGACATGCAGCCCGATGAACTGCTGACCCAAATCGACATTCCGTTAGTGCCGGGGGCGGTGTCCGCCTATGAGCGGCTCTCATTCCGGTCTGCCATCGATTACCCCATTGTGTGTGCCGGTGTCCGCCTGGTGCCGAATCCGGATGATTCCGGTTGCATTGGTTCGGCCCGTATCGTGGTGGGGGCCATGGGACGGTCACCGCTGTTCCTGGCCCAGGTGTCCCGGTCTCTGGCCGGGGTTGCGTTCGATGATACTGCCGCCCTGGAAAAAGCCGCTAAAGATGCCATGAACGCGGCAGCCGCGTTTGCAGCCCACAATGCCGGGGCGGAACTGGCCTATCGCCAGGCCATGGTAGAAAAGATGGTGGTCCGGGCCCTGACACAGGCGGCAGCCCGGGTATTCACCCGGAAAGCGAGGTAGCCATGCAGACAATAGACATCACACTGACTATAAATGAACAGACACACATCCTTGCCGTGAAACCCAATGACACCCTGCTGGAGGTGGTGCGGGATTACCTGGATCTGACCGGATCCAAGGAAGGCTGCGGAGAAGGGGTGTGCGGCTCGTGCACCGTGCTCCTGGACGGACACCCGGTCCGGGCCTGCCTGACCCTGGCCCTGGAAGCGGACGGATCTGCCGTGACCACGGTGGAGGGCCTGGCAGACGAAGACACGCTGTCCCCCCTGCAGCAGTCCTTTATCGACCATGGGGCGGTGCAGTGCGGGTTCTGCACCCCGGGTATGCTCATGTCGGCCACGGCCCTGCTGAAAGAGCAGCCGCACCCGGATCGGAAAGCAGTGCGCAAGGCCCTGTCCGGGAACATCTGCCGGTGCACCGGGTATGCCAAGATCGTGGATGCTGTGGAACATGCAGCCCGGCCGGCATCCGGGTGTCCGGACTGTCATACCAAAGACACAGGAGGGGACCATGACTGATTATAGCCTGATAGGAACACGGATGCCCCGGATGGATTCCCGGGCCAAGGTCATGGGAAAAGCCCGGTATACGGCCGACCTCAAGCTGCCGGGCATGCTGGTGGGCAAAATTCTGCGCAGTCCTTATGCCCATGCAAGAATATTGAATATAGACACTTCCAGGGCCCTGGCCCTGCAGGGCGTTAAGGCCGTGGTTACTGGCGCGGATACCGAAGGGGTCAAATGGGGGGTGTTTGCCTACACCCGGGACCAGCAGTTCATCCAGACCGAAAAGGTGCGGTACATCGGAGATGAGGTGGCCGGTGTGGCAGCGGTGGACGAGGAAACCGCCCTGAAAGCCCTGGATCTCATCCATGTGGAATATGAGGAGCTGCCCGCGGTGTTCGACCCGATGACCGCCATGACCACGGATACAGAGCCCATCCACGCGGCGTTTCCCAACAATATCAATATCCATGTGAACATTGATACCGGGTCGGTGGAGGAGAATTTTGCCAAGGCCCACTATATCCGGGAAGATACCTTTACCGCGCCAGAGGAATCCTATTTCCATGGTGAGCCCTATGCGGTGGCGGCCCGGTTTGATTATGACGACTGCCTGGAAATCTGGATGCCCAACGGCGGACCCCACATGAAATCCAAGCCCTTGTCCAATGCCTTCAAGATCCCGCTGCACAAGGTCAAGGTGAAAAAGATCACCATCGGCGGGGCGTTCGGGGGCCGGTCCGAGATCTGCCCGGCCGACTACATTTGTGCGTTGTTGGCCAAAAAGACCGGGCATCCGGTAAAAATCGTGTTCACCCGGGAGGAGAACACCATTGCCACCCGCCAGGGCCATGCCATGATCACCACCCACAAGACCGGGGTGGACAGGGAGGGCAGGGTTTTGGCCAGAGAAACCACCTGCTATATGGATGGCGGGGCCTACTCCTCCACCGGCCCCATTGCCACCTCTGTGCCGTTTCTGTCCATGGAGCAGGCCTACCGCATGGGATCGGTGCGGTACAACGGGTACCGGGTCTACACCAACAAGCCCATCCGGGGGATGATCCGGGTTCACGGCCGGGGGTTTGCCTGCGGCTTGGACACCCAGCTGGACATGATCGCCGAACACCTGGGGATCGACCCCAGGGAGATGCGCCTGAGAAACTCCCGGCAGCCGGGGGAATTTACCAGTACCGGGTCCCAGGTATGGTCCTGCGCCATGGATGAGACCATCAAAAAGGCGACAGCCGCAGCCGGCTGGTCGGAAAAGTTTGCCAAACTGCCGCCGTTCCACGGCATCGGCATCGGGACCAACTCGGTTCAGACCGGGTTTCCCATGGGAATCCGGGGCGGGTCCCAGTCTTTTATCAAGTTCAATGAGGACGGGGAAGCCACGGTGATGTCCGGGGTGGTGGACAACGGCCAGGGCAATGAAAACATGCTGGTGCAGATCGCGGCCGAAGAACTGGGGCTGCTGCCCGAGGACATCCACCTGGTGTCGGCGGATACGGAAACCACCTCGTCGGATCCCGGGTCCTATTCCCAGGTGTCCACGTTTGTGGGGGGGCAGGCGGTGAAAGTGGCTGCATCCAACTGCCGCAAAAAATTGTTCGCAGTGGCAGCCAAAATTTTGAAGACCGACCCCGACAAACTGACCGCCAAAAACCGGATGATCTATGTGACCGATGATCCGGAAAAATCCGTGTCCATCAAAAAGACCGTGCGCGTGGCTTTGCTCAATTTCACTTCGGTGAACGCCGAAGGCGGGTACTGGCCCAAGGTGGACATGAAGCGGGAATGGGTGTCCAACCCTTACGGCCAGATGTGCGAAGCGTTTTCCTTTGGTACCACCATCATCGAGGTGAAGGTGGACCCGGACACCGGCCGGGTAACCGTGCTCAATGCCGTGGCCTGCCAGGATGTGGGCAAGGCGTTGAATCCCCTGGTGCTGGAAGGGCAGTTTGAAGGATCCGTGGCCATGGGCGGGCAGGGGGGGATGCTCACCGAATACCATGACTGGCGCGAGGGCCGGTGCCTGAACCCCACCATGCTGGAGTACAAGGTGCCCCTGGCCTGTGACATGCCGGAGATTACCGATATCATTGTGGAATCTGTATATCCCGAGAACCCCATGGGACCGTACGGTGCCAAAGAAGCCGGGATGTCCATTGCCATGTCCGCGGCCCAGGCCTATGCCGGGGCGGTTTCAAATGCCATTGGGGTGTATATGGACAGTTTTCCATTGACACCGGACAAGATTGTGGCGGCTATCCGGGGAAAGCGGCAGGCGTGAAAGTGATCCGCCGGTTTTCCAGGCAGGTTGAAGCATTCGGTGTTGGACCCGTGCCGGGCAGGTCTTGTGGGCCTCACCCTCTGACGTAGTTGAACAGGGTGTAGGGCATGCTGTGCTAAACGGCAAAAACTGCGGGCAGGTATGTCCTCAAACAGTTTGCCGTTCTTGACGCTTCGCATGCCCAACACCCTGTAACAACCGCGTCAGAATGGGATTCGACCCACAAGACCCGCCCGACACTGGACGCTGTCAATCTGATTGAACTGTCGGAGCCATCGGCTGTGTTCTGTATCAGGATTGTCAGAGCCCCAGGTATCTTGGGCCGGATACAGGGAAATCACATGGAGATGCAGCGTCACATATATTGACACAGCCCCCTTGGGGTGTCTTATGACAGGACCGTCAGATGCCAATCTCGGGCCGGTCATAAGACACCCCAAGGGGGCGGGTATCAAACAGCTGAACAGGATGTGGTTTCATGAGAAGGCTTTGGGTCCGGATAGAGACTGCTCCTGGAGAGCTGTCTCCTTGGCGGAGGTAACAATCATTCATTAAAGAAAAGGTTGACAAGATGGCCTTTCAAATAAGAAAGAGATGAACATAATATGGATGCCATTGAAAACAATATGACCGATGCCGCACAGGTAAATGAGGGCGGCCATCTACCGTTTCTCAAAGATCTGGTCATCGTGATCAAGGGGGCCGGGGAGATGGCTACCGGGATTGCCTGCCGGCTGTTCAGGGCCAATTTTCGGCATCTGGTGATGCTGGAAACGGATATGCCCATGGCGGTGCGGCGGTGTGTGAGTTTCTGTGAGGCCGTGTATGACGGTGCCGTCACGGTGGAAGGCATCACCGCCCGAAAGGCAGATAGGTCTTCCAAAATTCCCCGGATATGGCAGGCCGGAGAAGTCCCGGTGCTGGTGGATCCGGAATGGGTCGTGGTTCCGGCACTTCAGCCCCATGTGGTGATCGATGCCATTATTGCCAAAAAAAATCTGGGTACGGATATGGCCGAGGCCCCCCTGGTCATCGGGTTGGGGCCGGGGTTTTCCGCGGGTACGGACGTGCATTTTGTCATCGAAACCAACCGGGGCCACAACCTGGGCCGGATCATCTCCCGGGGATCGGCCCAGGCAGATACCGGTATTCCCGGCACCATCTGCGGGGTGTCCAGGGACCGGGTGCTGCGTGCACCTTGTGCCGGGGTATTTGAATCCAGCAACACCATCGGAGATCTGGTGACAAAAGACCAGGTCCTGGGACATGTGGACAAGATGCCGGTGACCGCAAAAATCGACGGTATGATCCGCGGCCTGATCCGCAACAGTACCCGGGTGCCGGCAGGATGTAAGATCGGGGATATTGATCCCCGGGGTACCGGAGTGGTTCACGACACCATTTCAGAAAAAGCCAGGGCGGTCGGCGGGGCGGTACTGGAGGCAATACTGGGCCGGTACAACCGTTGATGGTATGTTATTTTCAATGCAGATTTTTCAGGATAATTCATTATGTTGACCCAAGCGTACATTCCTTACCAAGGTTATTATTCCTCACCGTTTGCCCGATGGCAGGGCAGTTTTGCCAATGACCACGCCATCAAGCTGGGGGCGGCTACAGCTCGGGCCTGGCTGGCATCCCGGGATATCGGCCCGGACAATTTTGACTATTTGATCCTGGGGGCCACGGTGGGGCAGCCCCAAATCTTTTACGGGGGCCCCTGGGCTTCGGCATTGCTGGGGGCGGACACCATCTCCGGTGCCTGGCTGTCCCAGGCCTGCTCCACCTCCACCACCGCCGTGTTCCAGGCGGCCATGGGGATCGAAACCGGTTGTTATGCCTGTGTTTTCACCCTGATGACCGACCGGTGCTCCAACGGACCCCACACGGTCTGGCCCAATCCCAACGGTCCCGGCGGCCAGGTGGTCAGTGAAAACTGGGTCATGGACCAGTTCAACCATGACCCCTGGGCCAAAAATGCCATGATAAAAACCGCTGAAAATGTGGCCAAAGAAGCCGGCATCACCAGAGAACAGTGCGACGCGGTGGCTTTGATGCGGTATGCCCAGTACCAGGATGCCCTGGCCCATGACCGGGCATTCCAGAAACAGTACCTGTTTCCGGTGACATTGCAGGTATCCAAAAAGAAAACCGTTACCGTGGAAGCAGATGAAGGGATCATGCCCACCACAGCGGAAGGCCTGGCCGGATTGCGGCCGGTACTGCCGGACGGAACCCACACTTTCGGGTCCCAGACCCATCCGGCGGACGGCAGCTGCGGGTTGATCGTGACCACAAAGGAACAGGCGGCCCGAATGAGCCATAATCCGGACCTGGATGCACAAGTGGTGTCCTATGGATATGCCCGGGCCAAAAAAGGGTTCATGGCAATGGCCGTGGTGCCGGCGGCCCGGATGGCCCTGGAAAAGGCGGACATAAATATAGAAGATGTGGCGGTTATCAAGACCCACAACCCGTTTGCGGCAAATGATATTTTTCTGGCAGACCAGATGGGAATCAAACTTTCCGCCATGAACAACTATGGGTCATCTCTGGTGTACGGACATCCCCAGGCGCCAACAGCCGGGCGGCTGATCATTGAAGGGGTTGAGGAACTGGCTGCCAGGGGCGGGGGGTATCTGCTGTTCACCGGCTGTGCCGCCGGCGATACCGGTGCGGCCCTGGTAGTGAAAATATAAACCCACAAGGTTGCAGGCGGGGTGATGTACAGATCAGGTCAGGCCTGCTTGTTAATATATCAAGGTGAAAATTCCATACGTCAGCAGGCCGGGTTTGCCCCTCTCAACAGAAAGCCTGGCCTGGCCTGATCTCACACTTATACAGGAGGAAACTGCATGCGTGCATTGATTATCGGTGGTGTCGGCGGAATGGGGCAGGGGGTTGCCCGGGATCTTGTGAAACAAGACAAGGTGAATCAAGTGATCCTGGCAGACCTGTACCCGGATCCGGATCGTTTGTCAAAAAAGTTGCGGGAAAGTGACAAAACCAGCCTGAAGAAAATGGATGTCAACGACCATGACGCTATGGTCAGGGCATTCAAAAATACCGATGTGGTGATCAACACCGCCGGCCCTTTTTACAAAACCGCTGTGCCTGTGGCAAAGGCGGCGGTGGCAGCGAAAAAAAATTATATCGATATCTGTGATGATTATGAAGGCACCCAGATTCTGTTTGAATCCGAAATCGATTCATTGGCCAAAGAGGCTGGCATCACTGTACTCACCGGCATGGGATCGGATCCGGGCACCAACAATGTACTGGTGAAGTGGTATGCAGACCGCCTGGATGCGGTGGATGAGATCTATCTGTACTGGGTGGTGAGCATTGCCGAACTGGCCGGGGCTGCCTGGGATCACTCCCTGCACATGACCCTGGGGAAAATCCCCCAGTACATCGGTGGTGAGCTGGTGCATGTGGAAGGGGGCACCGAGCCGGTGGCGGAAAAGTTTCTGGAACCGCTGGGTGTCTGCCATGTCAGGTATGTGGGCCATCCCCAGCCGCTGACCCTTCCCAAATACATCAAGAAAGTTAAAAATGTCATCATCAAAGGGGCCCTTATCCCCCTGTGGGTGGATGAACTGATCGCTGAACAGAAAGCCACCGGCCTGCTGAGCACGCAACCAGTTGACATCAACGGGGTCAAGGTCACCCCGTATGATCTGGCCCTCAAGCTGTGGGAGACTATTCCGGAAAACCGTGACAATGGCCCCCAGTCCTCGGGCCTGAAGGTGATTGTCAAGGGCAGGCGGGGGGACCATCGTGTCACCTACACTGCGGACATGGTGGGCCGCATGGCACCGGGCACGGGTCTGCCTGCATCCATTGCCGCCCTGATGATGGATGAGGGCCATGTCACAGCCAGGGGGGTGGTGGCACCGGAGGGCTGCATCGACCCGGATATTTTCTTGAAGATATTTCTGGGCAGGGGGGCGAAGATCCACCAGAAAGAGGAGATCGAATCCCTGTTTACGCCGGACAAGTAGGGCTTTCCTTTTGACAAAAATGACATCATCACAGGAGCAATGTTATGAAAGAAACACCCAGGCTGAATATCAGCAAAAGCCTTGAACTGTTCGAACAGGCCTGCACCCTGGTGCCGGGGGGAGTTCTGGGGGCCAGAAAGCCCACGGATTTCATCAACGAAGAATACCCCATTTTTCTGGAGTCGGGCAAAGGCTGCCGTCTCACGGATGTGGACGGCAATGAATTTGTGGATTTTCTGTGTGGATACGGGCCCATCATCTTAGGATACCGGGAAGAGGAGGTGGACCGGGCCGTGTATGACCAGGTCAGGGGCAAAGGGTTCTGCTTTACCCTGACCCAGCAGTTTCAGAACCGGCTGGCAGAAAAGATACATGCGCTGGTACCATCGGCAGAGATGAGTGTTTTTCTGAAAACCGGATCAGATGCCACCACCGCCAGTATCCGTATCGCCCGGGCCCACACAGGCAGAATCAAGGTGATGCGGTGCGGATATCACGGCTGGCATGACTGGTGCGTGGAGATGAAAGGCGGGATACCGGGCAAATTCTATGAAGATGTGTTCGAGTTTCAGTACAACCGCCTGGACCAGCTGGAACAGCTCATGGCAGAGCACGGATCAGACACCGCCGCCATTATCATGACCCCTTTCGGACATCCCAATCACCAGGAGATGCAGGTCCCGGAGCCGGGATTCCTGGAAGGGGTCAAAGATATCGCCCGTAAATACGGTGCGGTCCTGATTTATGATGAGATCCGCACCGGGTTCCGGATATCCATGGGCGGGGCCCAGAAGTATTACAAGGTCACCCCGGACATCAGCGTGCTGGGCAAGGCCATTGCCAACGGGTACCCCATCTCCGTGGTCACGGGGAAAAAAGAGATCATGATGGCCGCGGCCCACAAGCTGTTCATCTCCTCCACGTTCTTTCCCAACAGTGATGCATTCGTGGCTGCCCTGAAAACCATCGATATCCTGGAGCGGAACCAGGTCCTGGAAGATATCTGGACAAAGGGGGAAGTATTCATGGCCAAAATTCAGCAGGCCATGGACACCCATGATGTGGGGGCAAAACTCACCGGGATCCCCCCGATGTTCTACATCACCTTTGACAAGGACCCGGATGGCACCTACAAGGCCAAACGCACAGATTTTTACACCCAGCTCATCCGGAAAGGGTTCTTTTTCACCCCATTTCACCACGCCTACATATCTTTCCGCCACACCCGGGCGGACCTGGATCTGGCCATGACCGCCATTGATGAATCCCTGGCGTTCCTCAAGGCCAAGTATCATGAATAGAGCATATGACCATTCCAGAAATTATGTGAGGTGAATGAAATGATCCATGTCATCGCGTCAATACAGATAAAAGAAGGAAAAGTATCCAGGTTCCTGGAAATTTTTAGATCCAATATGCCGGCGGTCCTCAAAGAAAAGGGGTGTATCGAATATGTCCCGGGCGTCGATATTCCCACAGATCTGCCTCCCCAGGAGAAAAAAGACCATGTTGTCACAGTCATCGAAAAGTGGAACAGTCTGGATGATTTGAAGGCACATATGTCTGCACCCCATATGCTTGCATACAAGGAAAAAACAAAAACCATTGTTGAAAAAACATCTGTCAGGATTTTAAAACCGGTTTAGCAAATAAGCCAGAAACACTATGCAACGGATGAAAAAAACCTTTAGGGTGGCAATTGAATTGTAAATTCCAGATGCATGAACGCATTTACGTGATACATGGCAGTGATCCATGGACAATGACCTGCCGTCTGCTGGAATATCTGCAGCCGGTCAAGCACCTGCCGGCCCATGCGGTCATCGGGATCAAGCCCAATCTGGTGACAGCCACCCCGGCCGGGCATGGTGCCACCACCCATCCTGAGATTGTGGAAGCGGTAGTGACCTTTCTTCAGGCCGGCGGGTTTTCCCGGATAAAAATCCTTGAAAGCGCCTGGGTGGGGGAGAGCACACAAAAGGCGTTCGCGGTGTGCGGCTACACGGCACTGGCCGAAAAATACAACATTCCCCTTCAGGATCTGAAGCAGGATGAAACCGTGGGAAAAAAGGTCCATGACATGGATCTTCAGGTATGCCGGCAGATGGAAACCATTGATTATCTGATCAATGTGCCCCTGATCAAAGGCCATTGCCAGACCCGGCTCACCTGTGCCCTCAAAAACCTCAAAGGGGTCATTCCGGATGCGGAAAAACGCAGGTTTCACCGCATGGGGCTGCACCGGCCCATTGCCCTGCTCAATACTGTTGTGAAACAACATCTGATTATTGCCGACGGCATCTGTCCAGATCCCTTTTTTGAGGAAGGGGGTCGGCCCTCCCGGCTGCACTGCATTGCTGCCGGATGCGACCCGGTGCTGATGGATTCCTGGGCCGCCCGTGTCCTGGGGCTGGATCCGGCTGACATTCCCTATATCGGGATGGCCGAAAAAGCCGGTGTGGGGCAGCCTTTGCAGTCCATGGACCAGATCGTTTCCCTCAATACAGGCCCCCGCATGCCCCGGGCACATATTCCGGACCATGATCCGCTGCCGGGGGAGATCGTGCATGAATCCCAGGCCTGTTCCGCCTGCCGCAGCAGCCTGGTTGCGGCCCTGAACCACTTGAACAAGGCTGGAAAGAGGTCCATTCCAGTGGACCGTATCGCCATGGGCCAGGGCCATCAAGGCAGCACAGGCGGCCCGGATCTTTTGGGAATCGGTGACTGTACAGCAGATTTTGTCTGCCACCTGCCTGGCTGTCCGCCGTCACCGGAAGATATATCCGCTTTTTTAAGCGGCTGTCACAATGGCTGAATGCCACATTTTCAAAATGCTGAACAAACACATGGAAATGATATGAAATACACAGATGCAATGGAACGGCTGGATGCGCTGGGCGGCGATAAATGGGCCGTGTACAAAATGGCCAGACAGATGATGGCAGACGGCAAAGATGTTATTGAAATGGCAATTGGTGAACCGGATGTGCCAACGCCGGATTATGTGATCGACGCCGCCATGGCGGCGCTGCAGGCAGGGCGTACAGGATATGCGGCAAGTCCAGGTGAGAGCCGTCTGCGGCACGCCCTGGCGGAACGGTATACCCGCCAGGCAGGCAGAGAGATCCTGCCTGAGCAGGTGTTGTGTTTCCCCGGTACCCAGACAGCCCTTTACGCGGTTATCAGCGCTGTTGCCGCATGCGGTGATGAGGTGATTCTGGGAGACCCCATGTATGCCACCTATCCTTCGGTGATGGCGTCAACCGGGGCGAAGATGGTGCGTGTTCCATTACAGGCGGCAGATGGTTTCCGCATGCAGGCGGCAGATATTGAAAAGCGGATTACAGCCGGGACATCGCTGATTTTTCTGAATACCCCCCATAACCCTACCGGGGCCGTATTGACTGAACAGGATATCACAGACATTGGTGCGGTGGCAAAAAAGCATGATCTCTGGCTGCTGGTGGATGAGGTATATGATGAGATGGTGTTTGACAATGCGCCGTTTTTCACCCCCCTTTCCCATGGGGATCTGGCGGATCGTGTTATTGTTGTCAGTTCCATTTCAAAAACACACGCTGCGCCGGGGTTCCGCAGCGGCTGGTGTGTCGGCCCTGCCGGGTTCTGCTCCAGGCTGCTGCCCATGTCTGAAGCGATGCTGTTCGGTAATCAGCCGTTCATTGCAGATGCTACGGCGGCAGCGGTCAGGGGGCCGTCTCCGGTTGCCAAAGGTATGTGTGAGCGTTTTTTTCACCGTGCCCAACGGCTGGAGCATATCCTGCACAGCCGGACAGGGTTGACAGTACAGAAACCGGAAGCAGGCATGTTTGCTCTGGTCAATGTGTCCTGCACCGGCATGAACGGCACTGACTATGCCATGGATCTGCTGCTGAACGCCGGCGTGGGCGTAATGCCGGGAAACGCTTTTGGAGAGTCTCTGCACGACTGGGTGCGCATTGCTTTGACCAGACCCGATGACATCTTTGATGAAGGCTGCAAAAGGATCGCTGCCCATGCAGAAAAAAACAAAGGATAACCGGCAAGACCGTAACCGCATCTCTGTGGGCAAAGCCCTGGTGCAGTATCTGGAGAACCAAGGGATTTGCGTTGTTTTTGGTATTCCCGGTGTTCACACCCTGGAGTTGTACCGCGGGCTCGGGGAATCAGGCATCCGTCATGTCACCCCGCGCCATGAACAGGGGGCGGGCTTCATGGCTGACGGCTATGCCCGGGCTTCGGGTAAACCAGGGGCTGCCTTTGTCATTACAGGCCCCGGGGTTACAAATATTTTAACCGCCACTGGCCAGGCCCTTGCCGACAGTATTCCCATGCTGGTTGTAT
>DATFJY010000086.1:0-15626 GCA_035268905.1 Desulfotignum sp. | reverse complement strand
GGTCCCGGTACCTGAACCCCAAATGGATCCGGGATATGAAACAGGAGGATTATGCCGGTGCCCGGGCCATGGATCAGTTTGTGCAGTATTTCTGGGGATGGCAGGTCACCACCCCGGAAAAGGTCAGCCCGGCCCAGTGGCAGCAGATCCATGAGGTCTACGTGCAGGACAAATACGGACTGGAACTTAAGGCGTTTTTCAACCAGGCCAATCCCTGGGCCTATCAGTCCATCACCGCCCGGATGCTGGAGGCGGTGCGCAAGGAATACTGGCCGGCGGATGAGGCCGTTCAACAGCAGCTGGCGGCTGAATATGCCGTCAATGTGGTGGAAAAGGGGGTTGCCTGCTGTGACCACACCTGCAATAATCCGTTGCTGAACCAGATGGTGGTGTCTTTGATCTCCCTGCCCGGTGTCTTGAACCCAAAAATGGTGGAACAGTTCACCCTGGCGGTGGAACAGGCGGTTCAACAGCCACTGGACCGGCAGGCCGAAGAAAAAAAAGCTGTTAGCCAGGCGGCTGCAGCCCCTTCCCGCCAGCCGACTGAAACGCACCGGGCAGAACAGACCGACCCCGGTACCGGCCGGCAGGCAGACGGACGGGAGATGGTGGAAGGATACAAGATGGAAAATATCCAGACCATGGATGACACCACCCGGCTGACCTCATCCGGTGTGGAATGGCTGGCCGGGCTGATGGTGGTGCTCATGATCGCACTGGCCGTCTGGGGAATGAAACGGACTGTCAAAGAAACGTAAACCAACGCGGGAAACCCGCAACTCGGGTGATTCGCCTCGTTTTCTTGTTGTATTGACACAAAATGAGATATATGGCACCAAACACCGCAATAGAACGGTAAACCCGGAAATTAAGGAAAAATCTATGCACCCCAATGGATATATCGGCCGCAAGATGCACCTGCCCCCGCTCAAGGAAAAACCCGCCGTCATCATCGCCGCCTTCGGCTCCACCACCCGGGCCCGGGCCGCCCTGGATATGTTTCAGGCACACCTGGACCGGCATTTTTCAGCGCACGAGATCTTCTGGGCCTATACCTCGGAGATCATCCGCCGGAAAACCGGCCTGCCCAGCCTGCACCAGACCCTGGCCCAAGTGGAGGCAGCCGGTTTCAGAAAGGCGGTGGTGCAGCCCCTGCACGTTTTTCCAGGTACCGAATATCGGCAGATCCAGGAAACCTGTGCCTATTTTCCCGGCCTGCGGGTGTTCATGGGAGAGACCCTGTGCCACCGGTGGGCCTTTATCCGGCAGACCCTGGCGGTGATGGAGCAGGATTTTCTGCCGCCGGACCGGGGAATGAACCTGCTGGCCCTGCACGGTACCCCCCTTGCGGCAGACCCGGTGAACATCGTGTATATGGGCGTGGAAAAGCTGGTGACGGACCGGTATCCCCATGTGCTGGCTGCAGCGGTTGAAGGCATCCCGGACCCGGAAGCCCTGTTCCTCAGGATGAAAAATCAGGGCATGGCCGACCGGGTCAAACAGGTCCGGATTCTTCCCATGATGTATTTTGCCGGCATGCATGTCCGGGATGATCTTATGGGGGAGGAGGACAGCTGGCGTGCCTACCTGGAAAATATGGGCTTCACCGTGGACTGTCCCATGGTGGAGTCGGAGAAAAAGCCCTTGTTCAAGGGCCTGGCTTTTTATCCGGAAGTCACGGGTTTTCTGGCAGAGCGCCTGGAACGGGCACTGGCGTTGGCCGGGTATTTCTGAAGGACGGCAATGTGCCGGCAGGTAAAAATAATGCATAAAAAAAGCGGATGAATCGACTGTTCGACCGTTTGTTTATGCCTACATGCATGCATGTTGTCAGCGGATGCTGACTGATCCGCTGACAACCAGCAATCACAGTGATTGCAGCCTCCAGTCTGTGCAGCTGCCTGGAGGAAAATACCGAGTTGAAAATGGCAGAAACCTTTTTCAATTCAAATTTTTATCAAATTTTATTCGAGGAGCAAAAAAATGAAACATGTATTACGTCGATGGATTGTGGGCATGCTTGCCCTGGGTTTGGTACTGGCCTTTGGCAGCAGCAGTTTTGCCCACCAACATGGCACCCACAAGGAAAAGAAAGTCGGTATTCTGCTGGTGGCATTTGGTTCCAGTGAAGCCAGCGCCCAGGTGTCGTTCGAGAATATCGACCGCAAGGCCAAGGCAGCCTGGCCGGATGTACCGGTATACTGGGCCTATACATCCCGCATCATCCGGCACAAACTGGCTGGACAGGGAAAAACCCTGGATTCCCCGGCCGTGGCCCTGGCCCACATGGCAGACCAGCAGTTTACCCATGTGGCGGTGCAGAGCCTGCATACCATTGCCGGAGCAGAATACCATGACTTGAGACGCGTGGTGGGTGCGTTCAAATCCATGGGGTATTTTCAAAGCATTATCCTGGGGTATCCCCTGCTGGCCACCCAGGCGGATATGGAAAAAACCGTGGATGCCCTGTTTGATATGATACCCGCGGACCGGAAAAAAGAAGAAGCCGTTGTTTTCATGGGGCATGGCACCCATCACCCCAGCAACGCATTTTATGCGGCCCTGATGTTCCAGGCCCAGCGCCGGGATCCCCATGTGTTCATCGGCGGGGTGGAAGGCTATCCAAAAATCGATGATATCCAGCCCTGGCTGGCGGAAAAGAAAATCAAGACCGCGTGGCTGCTGCCTTTCATGTCCGTGGCCGGAGATCATGCCAAAAATGACATGGCCGGCGATGAAGCAGATTCCTGGAAATCCATTCTTTCAGAAGCCGGCATCCACTGCCATACAGTCCTGAAAGGTACGGCGGAATATGACGGATTCGTGGATATATGGCTGTCCCATCTTGAAGATGTGCTGAACCATTTCCATTGAAATGCACCTGAGGATCACAGAGCCAAAGGTAGTTTCAAGTACAGATCTGCTGGAATATATTGCGGTCCGGCGTCGGCCGGACCGCCGCTTCTGTGTCATGCCATTGCCTGGTCAATCGCGTCAGCTGCGCCGGCATGCACGGGATTGAAGCAGACAAAGTGATTGCGTGTCAAAATTTCATGGCCGGGCGTGTTCAGGGCCAAAATACTGCAAACCGTTCAACAGAATGGCTGGTCTTGACCGAACACAGCGGTTTACCTGGTCTGTGATCTGGCGCTCTATCCACATATCGCTCTCCTTTACTTTAAGATATTTCAAACTTTAACTTTGAAATATCTTAAAGTAAAGGTATGAATTTTCTGTTATGACTTCATGTCATCTGATCCACCCTCCTTCCGGACTTCGTTATGAAAGACACGGCCGGGAATGATTCCTTGGATTTGGCCAGGCGTTTCCCGATGTTGGCATGAAACGGCGGCATCATGTGGTCAGGATATAGGGTTTGCCGGAAACCGGGTGGCGCTGTACCAGCACCGGGGTGTGGTAGACCGCTTGGATGACGGCCGGGGTGATCACCTGTTCCGGTGGGCCGGTGCGGAAAATGGTGCCGTCGGTACCGTGGAGCAGAATGAGGTGATGGGCATATTCACTGGCCAGGTTGAGGTCGTGGAGCACCATGATCACGGTGAGGCTGTGCTGCCGGTTGCGTTCACGGATCTGTTTGAGGATAACGGCCTGGTGGGTGATATCCAGGTGGGAGGTGGGTTCGTCAAGTAGCAGCAGGTCCGGTTCCTGGACCAGGGCCCGGGCCATGGCTGCCAGCTGGCGCTGGCCACCGCTGATGCCGGCCATGGGGGTGTCCCACAGGTGGCGGATACCCAGCAGGGCCAGGGCCTGTTCCGCTTTTTCCAGGTCCCGGGCCTGCTCGAAAAACTGGTACCGGGAAAAATAGGGCAGCCGGCCCATGAGCACATACTGGCCCACGGTCATGGGGGGTGCATCCAGGGTCTGGGACATCCGGGCCAGGGTCCGGGCCAGAAGGTTGCGGGGGATCTGTTGGATCTGCGTGCCGTTGATCAGGACCTGGCCCTGGACGGGGGGAAGCACCCGGGCCAGGGTTTTGAGCAGGGTGGTTTTGCCGCACCCGTTGGGCCCGATCACGGCGATGATCTGCCCTTTTTCCACGGAAAATGAGATCTGTTTGAGCACGGCGCTTCTGCCGTATCCGCAGAACAGGTCTCTGGCCTCGATGATGGGGGGTGCAGGGGTCATGCCGCCCCCTTTTGCCTGCGGGTCAGCACCCAGATGAACACGATGCCGCCGATGATCCCGGTGATCACCCCCACGGGCAGCTCCAGTGGCGCGATGACGGTCCGGGCTACGATATCGCACAGGGTCAGGAACACCGCTCCGCCCAGAAATGAACTCAGCAGCAGGATGCGGTGGTCCGATCCTGCGGTCATGCGCATGAAATGGGGAACGATCAGGCCGGCAAACATGATGATGCCGGCGGCGGCCACACTCAGGCCCGTGAGAATGGAGGCGGTGATGAACAGGATTTTCTTGGACCGCTCGATGGGCACCCCCAGGCCGGAGGCCTCCTCTTCCCCCAGGGTCAGGGCGTTGAGGTCCAGGCAGAACAGCAGCGATACCCCAAGGCCGGTCAGTGAACCGGCCAGACAGATCCGGATGAGGGCGGGATTGGTTTCATCCAGAGATCCCATGATCCAGAAAACGATGCGCTGGAGTTCATCGCTGCTGGATACCGCCATCAGCAGCATCACCAGTGAAGAGCACACAAAACTGATCATCACCCCGGTGAGCAGCATGGTATCGGTTTTGACCATGCCGGTGCGGATACTGATGAGGTACACTGTGACGATGACGGCCAGTGATCCGGCAAATCCGGCCAAAGGATAGGCCACGATGCCGATGGCCAGGTGCCATTTGAACAGAATGCTCAGACAGACCCCCAGGGAGGCCCCGCCGGAGATGCCCAGGGTATAGGGCTCCACAAGGGGGTTCCGGAACAGGCCCTGGAGAATGGCCCCGGCCAGGCCCAGGGACCCGCCCACGGCAATGCCCAGGATCAGCCGGGGAAGCCGCAGCTTCACCAGGATGTCATGGGCAAAAGTACCCTGTCCATGCAGGAGAATGCCCGGAATATCGGTCACAGGGATATCCGCACTGCCGGTGGCCAGTGCCATGGCGCTGACCAGGAGCAGCAGGACCGCAAGTCCTGACAGGGTCAGGATCCAGGAGAGGTGCTGATGGGTTCCGCCAGGGGCCATGGGGTCAGCTTCCGGAACCGGCTGCCGGACAGGTGCGGCCGGGATGGATCAGGGTTGCCACCTCCCGGAGCCCCCGGGCAAAAATCAAAGGGGTGGGGCTGCAGATCAGTTCGGCATCCAGCAGGTGGACCGCCTGGTCTTTGACGGCGGTCATGGCGGAAAAGGCCATCCACTGCTGTTTTTCCTTGATGCCGGCGGATTTGCTGGTGCCCATGGTGGAAATGAGGATCACATCCGGGTCCTGTTCCACCACCTTTTCCCGGCTGTACACCCCGCCGGATGCATTGGCGGCTATGTTGACGCCCCCGGCCAGGCGGATGAACTCGTGGACAAAGGTATCGGCATTGGCCGTGTGCAGGGGTTTGATGCCGATTTGGATAAAAACTTTTCTGGGGGGTGAATGCGTGATGCTGGACTGGATCGCCGCCACCTGTTCTGCGGCCCGGGCCACGATCTGTTCGGCTTTTTCAGAGGCATGGATGAGCCGGCCTATCTTTTTTGTATTGGCATTGATCTCCTCAAAGGAGACGGGATTTTGAAACTGGACCACGGGAATGCCGAACCCTTTGACGGCTTTGATCCGTCCGGGTTTGGTGAACTGGCTGGCCAGCACCAGGTCCGGGTTCAGGGAAAGGATCTTTTCCACATTCACCTGGAGCAGGGTTCCGATCTTTTCCACAGGGGGGGATCCCGGCGGGGTCTCGCAGAAGGTGGTGTTGGCGATGAGCCGGTTCCCGGCACCCAGAGCATACAGGGTCTTGGTGAGCACCGGACCCAGGGAGATGATCCGCCGGGGGGCCGTGCCGGGTATGGATGACACCGCTGCAGGTTGATCTGCAGGTTCCCCAGCATCTGGTACTTCCGGAGCATCCGCAGTGCCTGAAATGTCCATCCTGGCGGCTTTATTCGGTCCAGCTGCCGCATCCCCGGAGGATACAGCATAGCGTTGGGCCATGCCGGTCAGCATGGCATCGAAAACCTGTCTGAGGGGACCTGGCAGGTGCCGGGTGGTGTCATGGGAGGAGACGGCCGCCACCGGCCTGCCGGCTATCTCTTCGGCCATGGCCCTGGTCATTGCCGAAAAAGCGGTCGTGTCGGCGATCTGCCTTTTTTCCTGTGCATCGGCAAGCACCATGGCCTGTTCCACCATGCCGGCGTATCGGGGTGTCATGAGCAGGGACTGCAGCGCTCCGGTGAGGGTGGTGCCGGGATTGACGCGGCACTGGCAGTCCACCCCGTCCGTCAGGGTGTGCAAAGAGATGCGCCGTTCCGCCAGGCGCTGGAAAACGGAACGCCCGGGAGTAAGGCCGTTCTGAAGGAATACGGCCCGGGTCACCCCTTCATGCACAGCCCTGGCAATGAGTTCCCCCATTTTGGTATGGCCCCCGGCCCCGTCGATCTTTGGACCGGTTCCCTGGACCACCAGGATGTTGTCCGTGCCGGTGCCGGTGGCCTGCCAGACGGCCGGATCATCACTGCTGCGGATATCCAGGTCTGCCAGGGCCGCGGTCTTGGCTTCGGTGGCCGCGATCAGGGACCGGGTCATGGCCCGGGGAGACAGGGCCATGTTGGTCATCAAAATGATGTTGATGGTGCCGGGTTCATAATAGCTGCCCGTGGATTTTCCGGCCCGCTGGGCATTGGATCCCACCCCGGCGGTCACCGCGGCGAAGACCGTCATCTCCTTGAATGATTTGGTTGTCACAGTGACATGGTCCATGTCCGCTCCGGTCATGAGCAAAGCAGATGATGACGGCTTTTTTTCAATAACATCGAGAATACGGTGTGTCATCGCTTCCGGGGTCATGGCATGGGCCATCTGCCAGGCCGGCGGGGGCAGGTAATGGTTGGCCGCGGTGGTGATGCCGCTTCTGAATCCCTCCAGGGTGGACAGCACCGTCTGGGGTGTCTTGAAATCGATCACCAGGGTTTTGTGGGTGAAATCCGCAATCCGGCTGGTATGGATGTGACTGTTTTGGATACTGTTCAAATCAATGGGCAGCGGTTTGCTGTCCAGCAACTGATCGGACCGGACCTGGTTTCCCGGGGTGAAAAATTGCCCGCCGTAAATGGTGGCGGCCAGCCACTGAACAAAATATCCGGTGTGCGGCCCCACCCGGCAGGTCAGGCCGCAGGGAAAATAGTGGACCTGTCCGTTCTGAACCGCGTCCACTTCCCGCCATCCGGGCCGGTGGAAAAAACGGTCCGCTGCCTGACGGTCCTCTCCACATCCGAAAATGATTTCCGGGTTGAACTGCTGCCATTGTTCCAGGCTGACCGGAGTGACCATACCATCTCCGGGAGGCGCCATGGGAACACCCCCGGCACAAATCACCAGCTGGTTCAGAAATGCACCGGCTGCAGGGGTCATGATTGTGTCACGGCCCATGAGCCGGAACACGCGCCTGGGCTGTGACAAATCCAGTTTGTCCAGCTTGGACCTGACCAGGGACAGATCGGCATGAATGCCATCAAGAATCTGTCTGCCTGCCGCCTGCCGGTCAAAGATGGCTGCCAGCACGGCAATGGTGTTCAGACCCTGGTCAAAGTCCGTGGTATCCAGGCACACGGTTTTACAGCCAAGGCCTTCCAGGCGGGCCACCGCATCCTTTTGAAAACGGGACACAAACACCACATCCGGGTCCAGGTCCGTAACTTTGTCCACATCCGGAAACGCAAATCCCCCCACAATGGGAAGATGGTTTTTCTGCCGGGGCCGGGCCCCGTGAAAGGTAACCCCAACCAGGGCCTGGTCCGCCCCCAGGGCGCAGATGGTGTCGGTGATTCCCGGTACAAGGGAGACCACCCGCTTTGGAGGGGATGAAAATGTCATCTGCCGGCCCCGGGTGTCGGTGATGGTGACGGCGGCGGATGCAGCAGCAGCCGAAGTCACAGCAGCGGCGCTCAGCAGCACGGCGGCGGCCAGTATCAGAGGGGCCAGACTGACCCTATGAATTTTCATGGAAGAACCTCTTATCTGTCTGTTTTTGTCCGGTACATCACATGTCCGGTATCTGGTACGTCAAATAAAAAAACCCCTGACCGATATCACATCGCTCAAGGGCATCCCTGTTTTGTCCTGATGATGGTGGACAGGCACTGTTACCGCAGCGCTTTGTCCCTGTCAGCCAGGCAGGTCTTCTGACTTCCGGATCATCCCAGCGCCGGGCCTTCCCATGGTCATCCCACAGTGGCATTGTCTGGCGCGCGTCCCCGGTTACAGCGGCGGGCCCGTTCCGGATCTTCACCGGATTCCCTATTGTGCACCGTGTGGCGCACCTGACTGAGAAATTCAACCTACCAGCGGCATCAGCCGGTGTCAAGGCAAATGTTGCGAGATGTGCGGGCAACAGGTCCCCGCACATCTCGGGCCGGGCACAGGACACCACCAGGGGCAGTGCTTTTGGAACAGAGTCCTGCACAAAGCGATCGGAAACCTGACATGGTTATGGCAAATATCCAGTTTGGCTTTTTGGGGTTGACAGGAAAACAAAGACATGTCATCGTTAAAAGTCGATTAACGATAAAAAGGATTTTTTCCATGGATCTGGTACAGACTGCAAAAATTTTCAAAGCCCTGGGCCATCCCACACGGATCAAAATTGTCCAGCACCTGATTGCGATCGATACCTGCATCTGCGGCGAGATCGTGGGTATTTTTCCCTATTCCCAGTCCACCATCAGCCAGCATTTGAAGATACTCAAGGAGTCGGGCATTGTCTGCGGAGAGGTGGAAGGCCCAAAAACCTATTTTTGCGTGGATAAAACCGTATTGGAACAGTTCAAGCAATATGTGAAAACCTTATAAAAAAGTTGGAATAGGCAAACCGGAAAACATTATGCAAATACCCCCAATGAACAAAAAACAAAAAATCCAGGACAGCGATCCTTTTCAAAAAAAAGGTCCCGGCCTGTCAACCTGCAATGTGCAGATCCTGCCGGACATGCACATGCCCGGTCCGGCATGCGGACCGGAAGTTACCCGCCCCCTGGCCGCAAATGAAAAACCCGGATATGCATTGTGCCCCTATGTGGACCATTTCATTGATACGGGTGCCGGCCCGGTGCCTGTTGTCCGGCGGGAATTGGACAGATGGGACCGGTTGTCCACCATTGCGGTCCGGTGCGGCATCAGGCGGCACCGGTATACGGTGAGCCCCGGGCTCTACGGCATTGGATCACCGGACCCGGATTCAGAGGTGCTGGTGACAGCCAATTTCAAGCTGACCTTTGATCATCTGAGATCCAGCCTCGGCCGGGTCAGCGCCTGGATCCTGGTACTGGACACCCGGGGGGTGAATGTCTGGTGCGCGGCAGGCAAAAAAACCTTTTCCACCCGGGAACTGGTAAACAGAATCCAGGAATCCTTCCTTGAAAAGGTGGTGGCCCATAAACGGGTGATCGTGCCCCAGCTGGGGGCCACTGGGGTATCGGCCCGGGAGGTCAGGGAATTGTCCGGTTTCCGGGTGGTGTACGGCCCGGTGCGGGCCTGTGATATCCCGGCGTTTCTGACCAGCGGCAGAAAAGCGGACAAATCCATGCGCCAGGTGACCTTTTCTCTGTTCGAGCGGTTTGTGCTGACCCCGGTGGAACTGCACGGGGCGTTGAAGATGGCTGGAGCTGCAGCCCTGGTGCTGTTTGTACTTTCCGGTATCGGTCCGGGGATATTTTCTTTTCACGGGGCATGGGAAAGGGGGCTTATATCCCTGTCCGCGCTGGTCACGGGGCTGGTTTCCGGTGCTGTGCTGACCCCGGTGCTGCTGCCGTACATCCCGTCAAAAAAATTTGCTGTGAAAGGCATTCTGCTGGGAAGTCTGTGCACCCTGCTGCTCCTGCCGTTTCTTTTGAAAGGGGCCGGCAGCATGACCGGTGCAGCCGCCCTGATTATTTTCATTGTGATGGTCAGTTCCCATCTGGCCATGAATTTCACCGGCGCCACCCCGTTCACCTCCCCTTCCGGGGTGGAAAAAGAGATGAAGCAATACCTTCCCGTGCAGCTGGCCGGGGTTCTGGTGTCTGCGGGCCTGTGGATTTACAGCGCATTCTGACCTTTCAGTACGGCACAACAAAAAGGAGATGATAATGGAAGATTTCAGATATCTGGCGGATGTGGCCACCCTGGTGCTGGATGAACAAAAATGCATCGGCTGCGGATTGTGCACCCAGGTCTGTCCCCATGCCGTGTTTGAGATGCATGAAAACAAAGCGGTGATCATTGATTTCAACGCCTGCATGGAGTGCGGGGCATGTGTCAGCAACTGTCCGGTGGATGCCGTATCTGTCTGTCCCGGGGTGGGGTGAGCCACTTATATTATCCAGGTCTGGATAAAAGGAAAGGAAAATGCTTCCTGCGGGGACGGCTGTTGTTGAAAAAGGAAGGCAACACCCCCGTGCTTCTGCTATTTCCGCCGGCGCCCGGCTGGTGATCCCGGCATTGCATTTGCTTCATGGGAAAGCGGTACGGACCGATCTTTCAGCGCTGGCCAGGGCCCCTTCAAGATATCCCCCGAACACATCCGATGTTTCACTTCCCGCAAAACAGAGGATCCCGTCCCAGATACAGGCGTGTCCCGACGGGGAGTGGAACCGGGGATGCTCATGGGCGGCTCTTTGGTCATATTCCGTGGCAGTGTACCTTTCCATGGCCCAGTCGGTGTAAAAAACCGTTGTGGGTGCGTCTGCCCTGTCTCCGTAAAGGTGGTGAAGCTGTTGAAGGGTTGCCTGAATCACCGCCTGTTTGTTTCGGCGCTGGGCCGCATGTATTCCCACAAATCCGGTCAGGCCGAATGGGCCGCCGGTGTGATTTGACCCGTCGTGGATTTCTCCCAGAGGGCCGGACTGGCTGAAAGCCTGACCTGAAAAACCTGCATTCCGCCAGCCAGCACTGTTGTACAGGGCGAAAAATTTGGCCTGTCCTGCCATCCATGTACTGGTTCTGAGCATGGCCTGGGTCAATTCCCGGGACAGATCAGGGGTGAACAGGATGGTGGCAGCTGCCAGGCGTGGCGGCAGTGCCAGAATAATCCTGGACGCCTGATATCGGCAGCAGGGGGATTGCCCTGGTTTTCCGATATTGACAATGGCATGGTTTGCTTTTCGTTCTATTTCACATACCGGCTGATTCAGCCGGACCGCATCCTGGGGGATGGTTTTCAGCAGACCGTTGACCAGGGTGATCATGCCGCCGGATATCCGCCAGGATTCCGGTTCCATGGGACACCTGGAAATGGTCTGGACCCGCCCGTCCATGGTCTGAAACCGTCCGTTGCCGGCATCATACTGGGGGTACCCGGTCAGTCCCAGCATCTCCACCAGGCCGGCTATCCTGGGATTGATCTCCGGCCAGTACCAGGAGGGGCCGAGATCGGCTGTGTATCCATTGTATGCCGGACATAAAATCCGGCCGCCGAAACGGTCCCGGGCTTCCAGCATCATAAAGGATTCCCCTTTTCTTGCCAGCAGAAATGCGGCATAAATTCCACTGAGACCTGCGCCGATAATGATGTTGTCGTGTTTTTCCATGTCAAAGATAAACAGGGTGCCCGGAACTGTCAGCGGTTATTGTGCACACTGTGTATTGTTCTGATGTCTTCATGCGGATTCCTCCATTTTTTATTCGCAACCGGTAACGGCTCTGGCGGGCAGTCATGCATATTTCATACCCGGTGCGGCCTGTTATTGGAGGTCAGTACATGACCGAAAACATTCCAGGGAAATGTAGGGGGGAGCAGGGCAATGCCTGAAACCATTTTACCGTTAGAATTCCGCAGGTAACAATGGTGCTGCCCATTCCTGATACGGTTCCCGTATGCCCGGAACCAATGTGCCTGCTGTTTAAAACTGTCTGAGCAAACGTTCGGGAAAATGGCAGTGCACTGGTGTTGCCGGGGATTATCAGTAGCAGCAACACGGCATGGGGTCGCAAACATGCGTATACAATTTGGATGTCAGGCCCTGTCACTGATGCCGGTGGCCGAAGCCATGGGTTATTGTTCAAACACCCAGATGAACAAGAAAAAAGCTTGACAATGTCATATATTCATGAAATATTGCGCAATTGTTAGATTAAGCTAATTAAATATTATATATTAAATATTGTAATGATATAAATAAGAGTTTGTATTTACTTATTTCAGCTATCCGGCTGCAAAACCTGAAAAGGAGAAACCCATGTTTGAAAAAATAATGATTGGGCTGATCGTTGCCGGTGCCGTGTATTACCTGTACCGCCGGTTCAGGGCTACCACTTCCGCTGATGGCGCATCCTGTGGCTGCGGCGGGTGTGACAGCTGCGGTACCCTTCAAACCACTTGCGAATCAAACGGATCAAACAGATCAAAAGAATAGACACAGATCAAAATTGATTTGATTTTCCCTGCCGGCGCGGGTATGATGTCGCCCTGAACGACAGAACGACAAGCTGGAAGAGGGATGATATTTGCGGAATGGCCAAAGTCAGAAAGAAAAAAAGCAAGCAGAAACAGCGCCTCAGAAATGAAAAACAAAGAAGGTTGCAGTCCCTGACCCCGGATGCGATCCGTGATCAGGCAACGGCCTTTCTGGCGGCATCCCGGTACCGAGACGCCATTCTGGCTTTTCGGGAAGTGCTGAAAAAAGGGGGCGACAAGGATCTGATCCTGCCCGACCTTTTCCGGGCCTATCGGCTCAGGCACGGCCAGCTTGTTGCCAAAAAAATGCCCAGGGAGGCTGATGCCGTGACAAATCTGGGCGGGCAGGTGTTTGAAGCCCTGCCCCGGATCACCCCGGAACTGCTGGAACAGGCCCTGGATTTTCTGCCGGTCCGCACTGTCATGGCTGCACTGAAGGAAAAGCGGGCATTTGCGGCGTTGACCCTGGAGACGGGAAAGCGCCTCGCCGTATTGCTGGTGACCGAAGATGCCCTGGATCTGGCCGAGGACCTCCCAGAAGACGCCCGGCTCAGGGCGGACCGGCCGGTGATGACTGCGGCAGCCGCCAACATGGCGGCCGGGGACTGGCAGGCCGCGCTTCACGCCATGCGGCCCATCGGCCGCACCTCCCCTTATGCGGACCTCAAGACGTTTGCCCGGGCCATGACAGCCTGGGAACAGCAGGATCGGTCCACCTTGAAAAAAGCACTGCCCCGCCTGGGGGAACACTTCCCGTTCAAGGGGCTTCGGACCCTCCTGGCTGAATATGCCGACCGCGGCAGTTTCAAGTCCGTTGACATTTACCCCGACACAGCCGCTCTCCTGATGGGGCCCGGGATACACAAATTATCCTGCCGGGACAGGATTCAGCAGCACATGGCACCCCTGAATCTGAACGGTATGGCAGCGGCCTGCCGTGACTTTGCCCGGCTGCTGAAGCCTGAATCGCCGGATGACGTCCTTGAAACCCTTGCGGAAATCATCGGCAAAGGCATAATCAAAGCATATGAAGATGATCCAATTCTCTTTCCCGGGTTTCTTGAACGGCTCATCCGCTCCAACCCGCAGCGAAAGCGTCTTGTCCTGAAAATCGAATCGGTCTGTAAAGATTTTTTGTCCCATGCCACCCCGGATTACCTGAAAACGCTGAAAACCGAATTTCCGGATGCAAAGGAGCGGGGCACGGCATACGCCCTGATTCTTCTGAAAATTGCCGGCATCATCAAGCAGCACCCGCATGTCCTTTACGAGTATGAAGAAGACCTCTTTGACATCCTGGCGGCGTTTTCCATTCCGGACAGCATACTGGACTCCGACGTAAACCTGTTCCTGCTGACCCTGGTCCGGCATGCCGTAAAACAGGATCCGGGAAACCGGCTGGCCTATGACATGCTGCAGGGTATCCCCGCCCCCCTGGCCGAACACCGCAAAGTCCTGACAAGCCTGTATGAAACCATGGCCGCCCAATTTGATGATGATCCCGCCCCCTGCCTGGAACTGGCCCGGCTGTATTACCTGAAAAATGCCTTCAGAAAAGCACAGGCCATCCTCCAGACCGCCTATGACAGGGCCCCCCATGATGTCCGGGTCAAAGAATCCCGGGCCCTGGCCTTTGTGATTTCTGCCCAGAAAAACCTGCCAAAGGAGAAATGGCACCTGGTGGACCGGGATCTGGACCGGGCCGCTGAATTCGGCCTGCCCGTCCTTTCCCCGGTGATTACGGGAAAACGCCTTTTGGCGGAATGTTTAAAAACCTTGAAATTTTCTGCCAACACCTTTCACGAACAGACCCGCGCGTTTACACCGGTCCAGCAAATGCAGTGTTTCCTGCTGCTGCAAACCGATGTGGACAGCGGCGATTACGGGATTAATACCCGGGGCATGGCCAGCTGCTTCAAGGGATTGCAAAAACAGATCACAGGACTTTCTTCCCGGGAACTGATGGCACTGCTCTCCCCCCTTGACGACCGATTCACCCCGGTATACCCCACCCTGTTCTATGCCCGGCCCCTGCTGGGCACCACCGGCAAAATTCTTTCCGCCCTGCCCCCGGAGGACCTGATGTCCCTGGTCATCCCCATGGCGCATAACCAATGCATTGACGTGGCCGTCCGGGCGCTGAAAAAAAAGGCGAAAACCGCCGGACCGGACCACAGGATACTGCTGGTTTTTTATCACACTGCCCTTGAGACCATATCCGCCAACACATTTCCCTGCCCCAAACTGGCTGCCGTGGCGGCCAATGCCGGCCCGGATCTCAGGGAACGCCTCCGGCAGATATCCAGGTCCCTTTCGGAGGTGGCGTTCTATCCGCTCAAGGATGCCTTTGACCGGTTTGAGTTCGATCGGCCCGCCCCTCCTGGATTCGGTCCCGGCCCAGGTTATCCTGGAGATCATCCCCTGAATGAGATGATGTCTGATCTGTATGATCTCATGATGAATGCCATGAATCAGGATTCCGGGATAGACCCGGAAGAAGATCAGGAAGACCGGTTCTACCCCTGGGAACTGGATGTGGCATCCATATTCGGAAATATAAGTGATCCCCAGGAGGCCAAAGAGATCCTTTTCGACCTGGGCAGGGCCGCAAACGGCATTGTCAACGGACCGGCCCCTCCCTGGGAAGACACGCAAGAAACCTTTATTTACGCCCTTGAGGACCTGCTGGACCTGATGCAACAAAGCGGGATCAAGACCACCGGCCAATACCGGGAAACCGGCCGCAAACTGGCTGAGGCCCTGTCATACAGTCAGCTTGTCCTGGAGGCCCTGGGGCGCATTAAATTCAAGGCTGCCGTCATAACGACCCCGGAGTACCAGCACTTTATAATGGGGTTCCGATCCGGGACATGACCCACACCAAAAGGAGACCATTGTGATTTATCACCATATACTCGGCGTGGAAAAGACCGCCGGGGACCGGGAAGTCCGGGAAAGATACCTGGCACTGATCAGGGAATTTCCGCCGGACCGGCACCCGGAGGAATTTCAGCGGATCACCCGGGCCTACGAGGCCCTGAAAGATCGCCGCGGCCGGGTCAGGGCCAGGCTG
>DATFJY010000085.1:0-9864 GCA_035268905.1 Desulfotignum sp. | reverse complement strand
GCCAGCCGGGCATTGAGAAGGGCGGCAAACCGGCACCCCCGTATCATGCGCACCGGGTCCTCGAAAATCCGGGCGGCAGGGTCCCCTGTAAACCGAATGATCCTGTCTTCCAGATCTTTTCGGCCATGGAAGGGATCAACTAAGATATCTTTCAACGGATCATATGCCATGGCGTTGATGGTAAAATCCCGCATGCCCAGATCATCTTCCGGAAATTTTTTTGTACCGGCCCGGCAGGCTGCCACCTCAATGCCATTGATCAGGCACACAGGAAAGGATCTGCCCACCGTCCGGGTGTTCTGGCCGGCAAAAAGGGCTTCAATGACAGGTATGGCGGCATCTGTCAAGATATCCACGTCTGTTGGGACTTTGTCCATGCACATGTCCCGCACCGCACCGCCTGCCACAAAAGCGGCATGGCCATTGGCGTGCAGCGTATGCAGAATTTTGCGGACCGGTTCAGCAAACAACTGGATTTTCAATCCCCCCACCTTTTCGCAAGGTTGTGAACCACCCCCAGGTGGTCCAGTATCCTCGCCACCACCGTATCCACCAGTGCTTCCAGGGTATCGGGAAAGCTGTAAAAAGAGGGAATGGCCGGCAGGATGACCGCCCCGGCCCTGGCCAGACGGGTCATGTTTTCCAGATGGATCATGCCCAGGGGGGTCTCCCTGGGTACCATGATCAGCGTTCTGTTTTCCTTTAAACTGACATCACAGGCCCGGTTGATGAGGTTGTCTGCATACCCTGCAGCAACCGCGGCCAGGGTTTTCATGGAACAGGGCGCCACCACCATGCCGTCATGGCAGAATGATCCCGATGCTGCCGGGGCAGCGATATCTTCCTGGGAAAATTCTTTGATCTTTTTCAACGCGTTGGTATCTGCGCCGTAACCTGCCAGAAAATCCTGGAACCGGGATTGGGGATCATACCCCATTTCATGGGACAAAACATGGGCGCCTGCATGGGACAAGATAACCTGCACCTGCACCCTTTGTCTGAGCAATGCCGCAACCAGGCGTACCCCGTAGACAGAACCTGAAGCCCCGCAGATAGCCACCACAATGGTTTTGCTGTTTTCAGTCACAATCACCCCCTCAAAAAAGTCTGGACAACAATGCCGGCGAACAGAACCACTGATACAGCGGAATTGATATGGAAAAATGCCACATCAATCCGGGAGAGATCATCCGGTCTGACCAGGCGGTGCTCTGCAAAAAGCAGACCTGCAATGACAGCCAGAAAGCCTAAAAACACCGGGTGCATATCAAACCGCAGGTATATGGCCAGCAAAAAACCCAGAAAAATCACATGAAACAGCGAAGATACCTGCATGGCCCGGTGCGCCCCCAGAAGGACCGGCAGGGAAAACAGCCCCTGTTCCGTGTCAAAACCGATATCCTGGCAGGCGTACAGAATGTCAAATCCGGCAATATAGCACCAGAGGCCGGCGGCCAGGAAAACAATTCCCCAGTTCAGCGTGCCGGTGACAGCCACCCAGGCCCCAAGGGGTGCAAGGGAAATGGCAAATCCCAGCACCAGATGGCAGTATGGGGTAAAGCGTTTGGTATAGGAATACAAAAACAACACAAAGAGCACAGGAAAAGAGAGCCAGAAACAGAGCGGGGAAAGCATGGCACTGGCCCCCACAAACACCAGACACGAAATCCCCACAAACAAAAAAGCCTCTTTTGCGGACAGAATACCGGCGGGTATCTCCCTTATAGCGGTCCTGGGATTGATTCTGTCAATATCCGCATCCACGATGCGGTTGAATCCCATGGCAGCGGACCGTGCCCCCACCATGGCCACAAGAATATACAAAAGCTCTTTTGCGGACGGTTCATGGGTCTGCCAGGCAAGGACCACGGCCGACAGGGCAAACGGCAGGGCAAAAACGGTATGGGAAAATTTGATCATTTTCCCGTAATCCGTTATTTTTTTTTTCACCCCCGGGGTCATGGCAAGCCCTTCCATCGATACCGGCAGCAGGGGGGCTGCATCCGTGACATCTGCCGCTTTTCTTGTTTGTTGGACAAACAGGCTTCCATGTCACTCCCTGGCCCTTGAGGAGGTGACCAGTCCTGTGGCCGGTTTGTGCATTTGCTGTTTCTCGATCTTCAATGGCAGGGGCCGTACCCGGAACTTGGGCACGGGTTTGATGCGCATGCCGATAAATGTCCCGCAAAAAGAGCGCTGCACCCAGCGCGTATTTTCAATGGCTGACACGATTTTGCCCCGGACAAAGGGCAGCTGTGCCGTGGTCCGCCAGTGGACCGGCACATCCCCCAGAATACTGAACAGCATCTTCTTGAGATCCCATACACTGAAAAACCGGGCATGGGTGTATATACTGGAGGAAAAAAAGCATTTGCACCGCCGGCCAATGTTCACAGGGGCATACCGGTTGAGCACCCCTATCACCACCCGGTCCTTTGCCACCCGGCAGGCCTCTTCAATGGCCTTGGCCGGACGTTCCGTAAATTCCAGGCTGGTAAAAAACATGGCAGTGTCAAAGGCATTGTCATCAAAAGGGAGATCTTCGCCGGCACACCGGTGCAGATCCACCCGGGAACCCAGGCGTTCACGGGCTTTGTCCAGCATATGCACGGACGGATCGATGCCGGTGAGGCTCACCTTCTGGTCCAGCAGGGGCACAAGGCTTATACCGGTACCGCACCCGATATCCAGGATGCGCTGTCCCGGCTGCAGATCCAGCAGGTCCAGGATCAGTTTGATTTCAAGGTCCAGACAATGGCGGTTCCCTGGCTGTTCAAACCAGGCATCATATCCACCGGCCTGTGTGAAATCAAACACATATCCCATGGTCAGGCCACCACCTGCTGCATCACTTTTTCCATGAGGCTGTCCACCGCCACTACCGCAGGAGAGTCGTCGGGCAGCTCCAGCATGGACCGTCTGGCCATGTCAAATTCCAGCAGGTTGTCATCCTGGGGGATGGTGCACAGCAGCGGCACCCCGATCTGTGCCACCTCATCTAAAAATGCCTGGCTCAGCTGGCCCGGGGCCCGGTTGACCACCAGGCCTTTCTGCCGGACATCCAGCTTCAGGCCATCCAGCATCTCATTGATGCGGCCCACGGCCCGGAGCCCCCGCAGGGCATAATCCGTGACCATTATCAGCATATCCACCTTCCCGCTGCTGCGGCGGCTCAAATGTTCCATGCCGGCTTCATTGTCCACCAGCAGGTATTTGTAATTGCTCTCCAGTTCTTCGGAAAACCGGTTCAAAATATTGTTGACCATGCAGTAGCAGCCCTGGCCCTCCTGCCGTCCCATGACCAGCAGGTCAAAATCTTTTTGTTCAATGAGCACCTGGTTCATGAGCATTTCCAGGTAAAGCACCTTGTCCATGCCCGAAGGCACACCCTGGGGATCTTTCATGAAATCTTCCCGGATGTCTCCTACGGTTTTTTCAATGGTCATGCCCAGGGTCTCTCCCAGATTGCTGTTGGGATCGGCATCAATGGCCAGAACCGGATCATGCAAATGTTTTGTAAGATATCTGACAACCAGCGCTGAAACGGTTGTTTTTCCAACCCCGCCTTTGCCGGCCATGGCGATTACACAACTCATATTCACTCCTGTTTCAGAATGTTTTCATACCTGCATTAAGATAACGCAATCTTCGAAAAATGCAACACGTGGTGTGGATATTTGCCAGGGTAATTGTGATACATAATCCGTTTTAGCAAATATCCAGACATGGCGTTGAAAAAAGCCTTTCAGGAAATCAGGGAAAAATCAGGAAGGAAATTATTTTTTACTTTTCCGGTACCAGTCGGAGTCTCCGTAGAGCCTGTCCAGGCACTCCGGGCATATACCGTGGGTAAAACTCACCCGGGAGCGGGATTCGATATACACCTCCACCTGTTCCCAGAACCCTTTGTCATCCCGGATCTTTTTGCACCGGGAACAGATGGGTAACAGTCCCCTGAGGACCTTGACCTCCACATGGGTTTTTACCCGGGCCAGCAGTTCCGCAGAATTGAACGGCTTTGTCACGTAATCCACCCCGCCGGCTTCAAACCCCTTGACCACATCCCGGGTATCGGTTTTGGCTGTCAGAAAAATGATGGGAATATGGGATGCGGAAAAATCCTGTTTTATCTTTTCACAGACGGCAAACCCGTCCATTTCCGGCATCATGATATCCAGCAGGATCAGGTCTGGATCATTTTTACGGATAAAATTCAGGGCCTGGTGCCCGCTCTGGGCCATGGCCACTTCAAATCCATTGTCAGACAGCAGTTTGCCCAAAAACTGCAAATTCCGGGGGTTGTCATCCACTGCCAGTATCAGTCTTTTTTTCTCGGTCATGGCTGGTTTTCTCCGGAAGCATATAAAATGCGCCCCAGTTCACGGTGGGTAAAATGGGGGTCATCATTTTTCAAATAGGGCAGAACAATTTTTTTGCGGCGCAGCATATCCTTTGAAATCTTTCCCAGTACCGTATCTTCCTGAAATTTTCTGGCAGAATGGATGGCCTGGCCAAAGGGGTTGATGATTTCACTGCCGCCCCAGAAATGATAAGTTTTTGCCACTTCCGGCAGCCGGAAAGCATCTGGAAAGCCGGTGTCCCCATTCTGGGGAACACCGCACCGGATCTGTTCAGGCCCCTCTTCCCCCACCCGGTTGACACAGATATTGTAAATACCAAAGATTCTGGAATAAAACCGGTTGATAATTTCCCAGCTTTCAATGTTGCTGAATTCGTCCGCCATGGAGCCTTCAGAAGAATTGAACAGGGTCAAAAAAATATCGGCTTTCTGTGCAATGCCCAGGTACGGCAAAGAAGGGTGCCACATATCATTGCAGATAAAAATCGCAATGTTAAGCCCGCACAACCGGAACACCTTGATATGCTTTCCGGAAGCAAAAAATTTACGTTCTTCAAACACCCCGTAATTGGGGAGATTCAGTTTCCGGTAAGCAAACAACAGATTTCCGTCCACTGCCACCAGGGCGGAGTTGTAAAAATTCATGGACTGGGACTCTTCAATAAATCCCACCACGGCTGCCGTGCCTTTGGTGGCTGCTGCAATGCGTTTGATATCACTGGAATCCATCTGCAGGGCCGCCTTGTGGTAATTCAGGCCCACAAAATAGCCGGTCAGGGCCAGTTCCGGAAAAACGATCAGATCCGCACCCTCTTCCCTGCACTTTCTGATCTTTTCAATGGTGTTTTCAACGTTTGCGGCAACATCCAGCAACACGGGGTTTGTCTGACACATGGCAATTTTCATATCTTGCGTCCTTAAAGATCAGGCCCGGATTCCGGGCCTGATCTGCGCTGATATTGACGGTCTGTATCTTATGCCGGATCTCAGCAGCCGCTGCATCCGTTTTCACCGGAACCGCAGCCGCCGTCACCGCAGTCATGGGCATCGGGTTCCAGCCCGGTTTCCCGGACAGTGATATCAAAAGTAAGGGTTTCACCAGCCAGCATATGGTTGACGTCCATTTTCACGGCTTCGTCCGTGATTTCGGCCACTGTGGCCGGTACAGGCTTTCCCTGGGGGTCCTGCAGCTGAAGCACAATCCCTTCTGTCAAAGGAATATCTTCAGGAATATGTTCCCTGGGAATATTCACAATGGCATCTTCATGGCGGGGACCGTATCCCTTTTCCGGCGGAACCTCAACGGTTTTGGACTCTCCGGATTTCATGCCCAGAACGGCATTGTCAAATCCCTGGATCAGCATACCCGCTCCCACAGTAAATTTTAAGGGGGTTTTGCCTTCGGAAGTATCAAATACGGTACCGTCCTCTTTTTTTCCGGTATAATCCACGGAAATGGTGTCGCCTGCCTTGATGGTTTCAGTCATTTTTAAAAATCCTTTCAGAGCAAATGTTTTGCCCCGGTCGCCGGCCCCTGGTTTTTGGTTCAGCAGCCGGTCATTCACAATATTTCCCTTGCCGGGAAAAACGAACCCATCCGTAACATAAGTGCCAAATACCACTTGTCCAATATATTCCGAATTTTTTTGTCCTTGTTTTTTTGGATATTTCACACCGTAATGCGGTCCCCCAAAGCCGGGATGAACACATCATACCCCTTTTGTCCCAAATGCCGGGCAAATGCACTGCTCTGGGATGCCTCACCGTGAACAATGGCAATTTTGCCGATATTCAGATTGGATTCGGTGACAATTTTGTCCAGTTCATGCTTGTCACCATGGGCACTGAAACCCCCGATGCTTTCCACCTTGGCGGCCAGGGGATAGATTTTCCCCAAAATTTTTACTTCAGGGGTGTCCTGACCATTTTTGTTTTCCGCTGCCCGGGCCCCTAGCTCCTGGATACGGCGCCCCAGGGTATGCTCAGCCATATACCCCACCATCAGAATGGTATTTTTGGGGTTGTGTATCTTGTACCGCAGATGGTGCAGAATACGGCCTGCCTCACACATGCCGGAAGCGGAAATCACCACATGGGGGGATTCATCCCTGGTCAATGCCATGGACTCCTCAACACTTTCCACAAACTTTATCTTGTCAAAATAAAAGGGATTCAAGCCCTTTTCAAGAAAGACGGCATGGGTTTCCCTGTCATAGGTTTCCGGATGTTCCCCGAATACCCGGGTAATGTTGGATGCCAGGGGACTGTCCACATAGATGGGCTGTTTGGGTACCTCATTGTTTTTATACAACTCATGCAGCACATAGATCAGTTCCTGGGTCCGGCCAAAGGCAAAGGAGGGAATAATCAGGGAGCCTCCCCTGTCATAGGTTTCCAGCAGTACTTTTTTCAAGCTTTTTCCCAGGTCTTTCACAGGGTCATGCTCCCGGTCCCCATAGGTGCTTTCCATGATCATCAGGTCAATATTGCGGTCTGCTTCATCAAAAACCAGGGTGGGATCCTTGATAATGGGCTTGTCGAAACGCCCCACATCGCCGGTATAGAGAATTTTTTTTGTCCGGTCCCTGTCTGTGACCGTTATCAGGGAAAAAGCAGACCCCAGGATGTGTCCGGCCACATAAAACTTCACCGTTGTGTTGTGGCCGATGGCAACCGGGTGGTTGAATGGATATCCATCAATAAAAGAAAGGGCCTGCCGTGCCTGTTCCATCGTATATAACGGCACAATTGTTTCCAGGCCGTGCTGTTTGTGCAAACGGGCTATGGCATCCACATCCAGTTCGTAGGGATTTTTTTTCAGCAGGCGCTTGACGCTGGATCGTTCCTTTCCGGAAAGCTGTTTGTTGCGTTTTTTTTGTTCTTCCTGGTATAAAAAGGCCCGCAGGGATTTGTAATTCAGGTACTGGGCATCTGATTCCTGGATATGCCCGCTGTCCAGAAGCATGTAGTTCAGGGCATTCAAGGTGGGCCGGGTGGTGATGATCCGGCCGGAAAACCCGGACTGGGTCAGCATGGGAATCCTTCCGGAATGGTCTATGTGGGCATGGGACAGGACCATGCTGGTAATCTTTGCCGGATCAACCGGAAACTGCCGGTTTTTTTCATCACTTTCCTTCCGCCTGCCTTGAAACATCCCGCAGTCCATGAGTATCCGGTCTTCACCCGCATCCAGAAGGTGCATGGACCCTGTGACCTCGCCGGCAGCACCCAGAAATTGACATTCCATATTCACCTCATATTTTTAGAAGAAAGCTGTTAGTTGTTAGCTGTTAGCTTTTAGCTGTTAGCTTTTAGCCTTCAGTACACAATTATCAGCTTTATATGAAAGTAGTGAGATATGGGGTTTGAGGTTTGAATAGTGAGAAAAAAATATCAAATTAGCTTCTCTCAATACTCATAACTCACCACTCATAACTTTCATAATTTGTTGTACCCGCCAGGGCATGGGTGTTATTGAAACACTTTTTTCAACAGGTCTGTGGTGCGTTTCACCGGATCCGCACGAATGGCCGCCTCTTCTTTGGCCATATAATGGAAGATGCCGTCCATTCCCTTTTCGACCACATGATCGGTCAAATCCGCCTTCACATCCGGCACAAAAGGAAGGGTGGCATATTGTCCCATCATGCGGTCATAGGACTGCACCGCCCCAACCTGTGACAGGCTGTCATCCACCACAGGTGCCATTGCCGCGGCCAGGTCCGGGGACATTTTTTCTCTAAAATACCGTGTGGCGGCATCTTCGGGACCATTGAGAATGGCCCTGGCATCTTCAAAGGTCATCTGAGAAATGGCGTTTACAAACAGGTCCCGGGCCTTGGGGGTAGCTGCTTCCGCAGCCCGGTTGAGCTTACGCTCCAGATCATCGGCAAAAGATCCCATGCCCACCTTGTCCAGGGCATTTTTCACCGTGGCCAGGGTATCCGGCAGTGGGATGCGTATCTGTGGGTCTTTGTAAAACCCGTCTGCCTGTCCCAGCTGCTGCACCACATTGCCGGAACCCACCGTCAAGGCTTGCTTGAGGCCTGTTATAACATCTTCCATGGGAAGGGTGGTGCCCGTGCCCGTGGCAGTGCTCTTTTTTTCCCCTGTTCCAAGGGATTTCAGGGTATCCGTACCTTTTTGCAGCCAGGAGTTTGATGCCATGGCAGACATGGCTGTCACCAGCAATGCAAGACCCACCAATACTGTGCGAATCGTCTTCATGAAACCTCCTTGTTGAAAACAGAATTCAGTGCCTTACGCCTCAGTTCCTGTCAAAAAAACAAGAAAATGAGGAGGGGCCTTTGGGTTGCGGGTTTCCCGCGTTAGCTACTAAGGCCGCAAAACAGCGCATACAAATCTGAAAAAGCCTATAAGGCAGCCAGGGCTGCTTCATAATCCGGTTCATTTTTGATGTCATCCACCAGCTCGGCATGCAGCACTGTGTTGTTCTCATCCAGAACAATCACCGCCCTGGCCGTAAGCCCCTGGAGGGGGCCGTCGGTGATGAGCACGCCTGCGGCTCTGGTAAATCCCTGGTCCCGGAACAGGGAGCCTGATACCACATTGTCGATACCTTCTGCCCCGCAAAACCGCTTCAGGGCAAAGGGCAGATCCTGGGACAGACAGATCACCTGAGTATTTTCCAGGCCGGCTGCTTTTTCATTGAATTTTCTTACGGATGTGGCGCACACATCCGTGTCAATGCTGGGAAATATATTCAACACCTTGCGTTTGTTTTCAAAACTGCCAAGGCTTATTTCAGAAAGATCCTGATTGACTGCTGTAAAATCAGGTGCTGCAACCCCTTTTACCGGAAATTCGCCTGCCAGGGAAACCGGATTTCCCCCGAGTTTGGTAGATGCCATGATGATTCTCCTTGTTTTGAATGGTTTTATATGAAAGTAGTGAGATATGAGGTTTGAGTAGTGAGAAAAAAATATCAAATTTGCTTCTCTCAATACTCATAACTCACCCCTCATAAATTTCATAATTAGTTGTGCCCGTCAGGGCATGGTCGTTATATAAAAGCTGTTAGCTGTTTGTTATCAGTACGCAATTATTCGCTTCCAGTAAACAAAATTTTCCCTGCTGTTACAACCGGCTAACGCTTTCATACTTTGTTGTTCCCGCCAGGTCATAAATGTTTTTACAGAAAAAGATTCATGGGAACGCCGCCTGTTTTTCTCACATAGCGCTATTCATCATAGTAATATCATCCTGGATTTTTTCAACGGTTCACCTGTTTTTTTATGCCGATGTCCCCCTTTTTTATATGAAAGCCATCAGCCATCAGTACTCAGCTAACCGCTTTCATACTTTGTTGTGCCCGCCAGGGCCTGGGGGTTATTATCCATTGATTTTCAAAGAAAGAGAGATGCGCTTTCTGTTTACATCCACCTCCAGCACCCGGACCTGCACCTGCTGGCGCACCGTGACAATCTCATTGGGATCTTTGACAAACCGGTCCGCCAGCTGGCTGATGTGCACCAGCCCATCCT
>DATFJY010000084.1:0-2360 GCA_035268905.1 Desulfotignum sp. | reverse complement strand
CAATGAGGTCCCGCTGTACCGGCAGGTGGCGCAGGGGGGATATCTCCACCACCGCCCCGTCCTGGTCAGCCACATCTTTGACGAGTGTTTTGCAGGCCAGGCCGTCTTTGCCGTTAATCTGCATGGCATCGGACCCACAGACCCCGTGGGCGCAGCTTTTCCTGAATCCCAGGGTGCCGTCCTGGTATTGCTTGATCTGGATCAGGGCATCCAGCAGCCGGTCTGTGGGATCAGCTTCCACTGTATATTCCTGAAAAAAAGGGACGTCATCTGTTTCCGGATTGAACCGCTGAATTTTAAGGATAATTTTCACGTGTCCTCCTTTAATAGGTCCTGGGTTTCGGGTCCCAGATGGATGTATCCACAGGTTTATAGGCCAGATTGACCCTGTTTTCATCAAGAAATGCCAGGGTGTGCTGCAGCCAGGTTTCATCGTCTCTTTCCGGAAAATCCTCCCTGGAATGGGCCCCCCGGCTTTCGGTCCTGGCAGCGGCAGACACCGCCGTCACCAAAGCCAGGTCCAGCAGGTTTTTGAGTTCAATGGTTTCCAGCAGGTCTGTATTAAAGGGCCTGGACCTGTCCTGGACCCGGACGGTGTCATAGGTGTCCCTGAGATGCTGAACCGTTTCAACGGCCTGGTCCATCTGTGCCTGGCTGCGGTAAATGCCCACCTTTTCCATCATCACCGCCTGCATTTTTTCAGAGATGTCACCGCCATGCGGACCGGTGCTGCCGTCGGTCAGCCGACTGATCCATTGCACTGCCCGGTCTGAGACGTCCGCCGGCAGTTCCGGGACAGCTGCCGTTTTCACATAGTCGCCGATGTGGAGGCCGGCCCGGCGGCCGAATACCACCAGGTCCAGCAGGGAGTTGGTTCCCAGGCGGTTTGCCCCGTGGACAGAGACACAGGCGCATTCCCCTGCGGCATACAGGCCGTTGACCACGGTGCCATTTTTATCGGCCAGTACCCTGCCGTCCAGATCCGTGGGGATGCCGCCCATGGCATAATGGGCGGTGGGCAGCACCGGTATGGCCCCCTGGGAAGGATCCACGCCCAGATAGGTTTTGCAGAAATCCGTGATATCCGGGAGTTTGGCATTCAGGACCTTGGCCCCCAGGTGGGTGGCATCCAGCTCAACCCAGTCGTCTATCTTCCGGTCACCCCGCATGCCGCGGCCTGCCTGGATTTCCGTCATAATGGCCCTGGACACCATATCCCTGGGGGCAAGATCCAGCAGGGTGGGGGCATAGGTTTTCATGAACGGCTCACCCGCCCGGTTTCTCAGGATGCCCCCTTCCCCCCGCACCGCTTCGGTGATTAAAATACCCAGACCTTTGATACCGGTGGGGTGGAACTGATAAAACTCCATGTCCTGGAGGGGGATGCCCCGTCTGGCAAGCACGGCCGGACCGTCTCCGGTATTGGCAAATGCATTGGAGGTCACCTTGAAAATCCGGCCGAACCCGCCGGTGGCAAAGAGCACCGCCTTTGCCGCAAAGGTGTGCACCTCGCCGGTGGCCAGTTCAACCGCAACCACCCCTTTACAGTCACTGCCCTCCAGGATGACGTCAATGACCTGGAACTCATCGTAAAAAGAGACATTGTTTTTAATACACTGCTGGTAAAGGGTCTGCAGGATCATGTGGCCGGTGCGGTCCGCCGCATAACAGGCCCTGCGGACCGGCCCCTCCCCGAAATTACGGGTATGGCCGCCGAACCGCCGCTGGTCAATACGGCCGTCCTGGGTCCGGCTGAAGGGCAGCCCCCGGTTTTCCAGGTCGTATACCGCCTGAACCGCATCCTGTGCCAGGATCATGGCCGCCTGCTGGTCCACCAGGTAATCCCCTCCCTTGACTGTATCAAAGGCATGCCATTCCGGCTTGTCCTCCTCCCGGTTGCCCAGTGCCGCGCTGATGCCGCCCTGGGCAGCACCGGTATGGCTTCTCACCGGGTACAGTTTCGACAAAACCGCTGTTTTCGCCTTTGCGCTGGTCTCAAGGGCAGCATACAGTCCTGCCCCGCCTGATCCGACAATGATGCATTCAAATACGTGCTTCAAAACAGACCTCCTTGTGTATGAAAATAAATATCTATTCTATCAAAACCGGCCCGGACTGCAACAGGAGGAATTCAGGTTAAAAATAACGCTGGTTCCTTTCGTGACTGGATGGCTTCTGCAAGCTGGCCCACAGCTGCATTGAAATTTTGATCTGTCATATTCTTTGCCTGTTCCGGGCATGATTTAACACAGGTAAAGCACAGAATACATTTCCATCTGTCAATGTCTGTCACATCACAGGCGTCAATGGCAGCCTCCGGGCAGATATCGGCGCAGATACCGCAATGAGTGAAGCGTTCT
>DATFJY010000083.1:0-3684 GCA_035268905.1 Desulfotignum sp. | reverse complement strand
CCCGGCGGTGGGCAGGAAAGCTGGCCAGATAGTGTTCCTTCAGCGCGGCGGTATCGCGCTGATGCACCCTTCCGGATTTTTCTGTCTCTGCATCCGGCCGGCGGGCAAATTCCAGGATCAGCCGGATAACGGCAAGTTCTCCATACTGGCATTCGCTGCCGCTGCCCGTGGTGCAGGACAGGTCCCCGAACCGGGCAATAAAGGTGTCCAGCAGACGGGTAAAGGGGTGATCCGGTCCAGGGGGCAGGTCGTTTTTCAGCCGGTTTCCCAGATCGGCATCGCTGCGGATCATCTCTGCCAGTTCTTCAAGCAGCTGGTTTCTCTCCATGCTTTTGAGCCCGGTTTTTTCCAGCAGGGCCATGAATTCATAGGGATCTTCCGGTGTCACCGCATCATTGTATACCTGCCCGAACAGCCGTATTCCGTGGGCAAAGGGGATGAAATCAGCCCAGTACACCGACACCCAGTGGTCATAGATCTTCTGCCTTTCTTCAATTTCCCGGCACAGATCTTCGGCAGACAGGTCTGCAAGTGTCTGCCTGCCCAGCCTTTCGGCCTCTGCGATCATATCAGGGATCAGGTCCCTGGTGATTTTTTCATGCAGGGCCTGTAAATTTTCATAGCTCCTGTGCAGGGTCAGATACCAGGCGCGTTTTTCATCCGTGTCGGTAAACCCTGTGCTGGTGATGGGTCGGGACTGGAGGATGATGAGCCGGTCACCCAGAAAGGTCCATTCCACATCCTGGGGTCTGTCAAAAAGGGTTTCCAGCTGCTTTCCGGTTTCCCATATCCGGCGGACTTCCCCATCTTTCAGCGGCGGTGTCCCGGCCTGATGGGGGGAGAGGTCTGTAAAAGCCACCCCGCCAGGAACGGCAGCGGCACAGCGGTCCCGGACCGGGCTTTCGTGCCGGATGATCCTGCCGGAAGACCGGTGCAGATGCCACCGGTCCGGCGCGATGTCCCCGTCCACCAGTGCCTGGTTCAGCCCGTAGACCGCTTCCAGCAGGGATTCACCGGCATCGGACGGGTTTACCCCGAAAAAGATGCCGGATATGTCTGAGGGGATCAGTTCCTGAATGACAACCGCCATTCGGCTGGTGCGGATGTCCAGGCCCAGTTCCTTTCTATAGAGCAGGGCCGCATCGGAATACAAAGACGCCCACACCAGCTTGATATGCTTGAGGATATTATCAGGGCCTGTAATATTGATAAAGGATTCGTGAAGCCCGGCAAAAGAGGCGGTAGATCCATCCTCCCCCGGAGCAGAAGACCTGACAGCCACCGGTTTTTCCCCGCAGTATGACCCAATCAAATCTGCCAGGTCTTTCCGGATCTCCGGCGGCAGAGGGGTGGTTAAAAACTGGTTGCGGATGCGCAGGGCGATATCCCAGATTTCCTCCCAGCGCATCTGTTCAAAGGGTTTTCGGTTGATTTCCAGAAAGATCCTGTCCCTGAGGCGGGTCTGGCTGATAAAGTCCTGGTACACCGCACAGGGCACGCACCATGTTTCTGGAATGGATATTCCCTGTCCGCTGATTTCGGCCAGGCACCAGGCCTTGCCGCCCACCTGGTCCTTTCCGGCTGTTGAAAATTCCCTGCTTTGCAGCACCGGTTTCATGGGGTAACCTCCAGCTCCACTACATTCTGGAACCGGCTGACCATATAATACCGGTGCATGGCAACACAGATAAATGCCGTTGTCGGCGCCCTGGAGAATTCTTTGAGATGGGGGTGTTTTTTCAGGAACAGTGCCAGGGCATCCTTTTCTTTTGCCTTGTCAAGCACGGCTGCCCTGCCGGTACCGGTCACTGATACGGCTCTGTAAATGTCATCCGCCTCGTTATGGCTGTCGTTCACCAGAATGGCGACAGGCGGATTGGCTGTCAGGTGGTCGTATTTACGGGTGGTCGTGGGCGTTAAAAAATACAGGTGCACAAGATCGGGGCTTGCGGCAAACGCCACCAGGCTGGCATAGGGCTGGTTGTCTTTCTGGGTGGACAGTACTGCAAGGTCCTGGGAGGCAAACAATGCCGCTATCTGTTCCAGGGTCTGTTTTCTGTTGTTTTCCATACAATATCCTTTGCTGTAAATGAAAGGGAAATTCCCCCCGGGCCATTGTAAGCCCGTTTTTTCAAGATATCATCCAGTCAGCACTTCGGGGTTGACAATGTGCGGGACCTGCCCGGTTTTATAGAACATGATGATATTTTCCGCCGCCAGGACAGACATCCGGTCCCGGGCCTCCATGGTGCCGGAGCCTGCATGGGGCAGCACGCAGACATTTTCCATGGACAGCAGGGGATTGTCCGGTGCCATGGGTTCCGGATCGGTGACATCCAGGCCGGCTCCCCAGATCTGTTTCTGATGCAGGGCCGCGATCAGGTCGGGTTCGTGGTGAATGGGACCTCTGGCTGTGTTGATGAAAACCGCCGAGGGTTTCATCTTTCTGAAGGCCCGGGCATTGAAAATATGCCGGGTCTCCGGGGTCAGGGCGCAGTGGACCGACAGGATATCACTTTGTTCCAGCAGCCGGTCAAAGGAAACAAACCGGGCGCCCAGATGCTTTTCAGCCAAAGGATTCCGGCTCCGGTTGTGATAGATGACCGGCATGTCATAGGCGGCTTTGCACCGCTGGGCCATTTTCACGCCGATGCGGCCCAGCCCGAAAATGCCCAGGGTCCTGCCCTTGAGTTCAAACCCCAGGTGGCCGGTGGGGTTGAAATACCCCCACTCCCCGTTCAAAATGGTTTTGTGCAGGAAAAAGAACTTGCGGGCCGCAGCGATCATCAGGCCGAAGGCGATGTCTGCAGTGGCCTCACTCATGGCATCCGGGGTAAAGCCCACGGGAATGTTTTTTCGGGTGGCTTCAGGAATGTCGATGTTGTCAAATCCCACGGCAAACTGGGAAATGATTTCCAGATGGGCGCACCGGTCCAGAAAGGGTTTGTCGATGCGGTCGGTGAGGGTGCACAGCAGGGCATGGTGATCCTTTGCCTGTGCTGCAAGTTCCGCCGGTGTCATTGGCCGCTCCTTTTCCCAGAAGGTGAGCTGGAACGATTCCTTCTTTAGCAGGTCCATGCCTGCGGCCGGATATTGCCGGGTGATGAGTATTTTCTGTCCGTTAATCATTATAGAAATCAAATTATGCAAGTATGGACCGTGTGTCAATACCGGAGTGGTTTTTCTGCCCGGAGAAGATCAATGCCTGGTAATACAGCCAGCGTGTGCCGGGGTCAGGTTATTTTGCCCCGTCATTGACCGGTTCGCCTGCTGCCTCTCTGCGGGTTTTTATCATCTGTTTGGTCTGGTTGATCCGCTTGGTGATCTTGATCTGCCTGGGACAGGCCTTTGTGCATGCAAAATGGTTTTTGCAGGCCCAGGCCCCGGCCGGGTGATCCAGTACAGGCAGCCGGTCTGCAAAACCCTTGTCCCTGGAGTCGGCAATAAACCGAAATCCCTGTGCCAGGGCTGCTGGACCCAGGAAATCCGGTTTGTCTTCGGGTATGGGGCAGGCAGAATAGCAGGATGCGCATAAAATACAGTTGGTGGCATCGTCAAAGGCCTGCCGCTGCTCAGGCGACTGCAGCCGCTCTTTTTCCGGCATTGGTTCATCATTGATCAGATAGGGTTTGACCGCCCGGAACTGCCGGAAAAATTTGCTCTGGTCCACAATGAGGTCCCGCT
>DATFJY010000082.1:0-10178 GCA_035268905.1 Desulfotignum sp. | reverse complement strand
GGCTGGTTGATGTTGCCCTTCATCTGACCCTGCCCCTGGCCACGCTTATTCTGGCCTATCTGCCGGGCAATTTTCTGCTGGCCAGGGCCGGCATGGTCATGGTTCTGGAAAGCTTTTTTGTGGTGACCGCCCGGGCAAAGGGCCTTCCCCCCAGACGGGTACGATATGCCCATGCAGCCCGCAACGCCCTGCTGCCACTGGTCACCCGGTTCGGCCTGCGGTTTGCCTTTATGATCACCGGCGCTTTGGTGGTGGAAACCATTTTTTCCTATCCCGGCCTGGGAACCCTTTTGTTCAACGCCATTGCCATGCGGGATCTGCCTCTGGTCCAGGGCATTGTGCTGTTTTCCGCCATCATGGTGCTGGTTGCCAACCTGGGCATGGAATATGTTTATACGCTGCTGGATCCGCGGGTGGGCCATGCATCTTGACATGGGAGGACAGATTGGTAAAGATCCCTGGTTCATCACGGGCATCAGCATTTTGCTGCTCCTGGGTTTTCTGGCCGTTGCAGGGCCGTTTCTGGTGCCATATGACCCCTATGATATTTCTTTTTCCCCCTTGGATCCGCCGTCTGCAGACCACTGGCTGGGTACCAATGACGGGGGCATGGATATTTTGTCGGAACTGGTCTTCAGTCTGCGGAACACTGTAATATTCGGGATCACCGCCGGGACGGCCGGGCTGGTGCTCGGGGTGATAACAGGCCTTTTTTCCGCGTGGGCCGGCGGATGGGCCGACCAGGTTGTCATGCGCCTGGCTGACGTTGTTCTGGCCCTTCCTTCGGTGATGGTTTTGATTCTGCTGGCGGCTTTTTTTCAGCCATCTCCTGTGGTTCTGGCTCTGGCCCTGGCCTGTCTTGCCTGGCCCACCACAGCCAGGGGCGTCCGGGCCCAGGCCCTGACCCTGAAAAACAGCCTCCATATAAAAGCGGCACAGCGCATGGGCGGTTCCGGCAGGTATATCATTGCCCGGCATCTCATGCCGGAACTGTTTCCTTTGTACCTGATAAATTTTGCCGCCAAAACCCGCATGGCTGTTTTCATGGAAGCCTCCCTGGCATTTCTCGGGCTTTTTGATCCGGGGGAAAAATCTTTGGGCCTGATGATCAACTATGCGCTGCAGTACTATTATCTGGATATCTGGTACAACTGGCTGATGCCCCCGATTCTGCTGTTGTCCCTGCTGATCATGGGGGCCACCTTTGTGACCGTCAGTCTGGAAAAAATTTTTGACCCGCGTTTAAGGAAAACCGTGTGACCATACAGATAAAAGACCTGACCATCTATTACCAGGACCTTGACCATGCGCTGCTGGCCCTGGACCGCCTGGACCTGGCTTTGCATCCGGGAAAGATTACCGCACTGGTGGGGGAATCGGGTTCCGGAAAGACCACGCTGGGAAAGGCGGTAATGGGGCTTTTGCCCAAAAATGCCCGGGCAGAAGGCAGTATTTCTTTGGGCAGGACACAGATTATGGGTCTGGATGAACCCGGCATGAACCAGGTGCGCTGGTCACAGATTGCCATGGTATTCCAGAACGGGGCAGCCAGCCTCAACCCGGTGCACAACCTGGCAGACCAGGTGGCAGAACCGCTGGTGCAAAAAGGCATTGGGCGCACAAAAGCAATGGCCGCGGCCCGGGACCTGCTGGCGCGCATGGGAATAGATGCAGAACAGGCTGCCCGGTATCCCCATGAACTCAGTGGCGGCCAGATCCAGCGGGGGCTGCTGGCCATGTCCCTTATCCTTGATCCGCAGGTGCTGATTCTGGATGAACCCACCGCTGCGCTGGATGCCATGACCAAAGTCTTTATCACCCGGGTGATCCAGGACCTCAGGCGGGCGGGTAAAACCATTCTGCTTATCACCCATGACCTGGATCTGGCCCGGAATCTGGCAGATGACATTGCGGTGCTCTATCTGGGCCGGATCATGGAACATCTGCCCGGAACCGATCTGGTGGACAGGCCCTGCCATCCCTATACCCTGGCTTTGGTCCGGGCATTTCCCTTCATGGACGGGATGCGGGAGCTGGGCGGGATAAGGGGGGATGCGTTCTTTCGCATGGTGCATGCCCATGCCCAGGAAGACGGCCGGATCCATGCGCATGTCCATGTGGCTGCACCGGATGCGGTGCACCAGGGGGGGCATGCCCCGCCCCAGGGGTGTCTTTTTCAACCCAGGTGCACCCAGGCTGTGTTGGATTGCAGCTTTGGCGACATCGATGTAACCGCCTGTGGCACCCACCAGGTGCGCTGCATCAGGGGCGGGATAGCCCGGATACTGTCCTTTGAAAAGGTGGCCAAAAGCTTTGGCAAGGTCAAGGCCCTGGCCCCCACAGACCTGACCCTTATGGCGGGCGAGGTGTTCTGCCTGGTGGGGGAGACCGGTTCCGGCAAATCCACCCTGGCCGCCATTGCAGCCGGGGCGGTTATACCGGATCAGGGCCGGCGCATATTCCAGGACCGGGATATGGACACATGGATGAAAACTGATTTTGCCTCCCTGGCACCAAAAATTGGGATGATTTATCAAAACCCGGCGGAATCGGTGAGCCACAGGTTGACGGTTTTCGACATTGTGGCCGAGCCACTGCATATCCAGCAACAGGAGGGCGACCCTGAAAAAATACGTGCCAGGGTCCTGGCAGCCCTGGCTGATGTCCGGCTTTCCACAGCACCGGAATTTTTAAAAAGATATCCCCATGAGCTGAACATGGGCGCGGTTCAGCGGGTCTGCATTGCCCGGGCCCTGGTGCATGCACCTGATCTGCTCATTGCAGATGAGCCCACATCCGCTTTGGATCCCAGTGTCCAGGCAAAGGTGCTGAAAATGCTGCTGTCACTGCAGATTGAAAAGGGACTGACCATGCTTTTTGTCACCCATGATATCGGTCTGGCCCGGAAGGTGGCCGACCGCATCGGTGTCATGGCCAATGGCACCATCATGGAAACAGGTGCGGCCGCAAGGATTGTCAACCACCCGGAACAGGCCTGTACAAAAATGCTCATCAACAGCGCCAGGGGACAGGACACCCGGTCCCCTGGCATTCATCCTTAGGATATGAAAAGGAAAACATATGTCGAACTTGGCATCTACACCGGTTTTCAGTGACATGGAAGCAGCAGAAATTGCCGCTGCATTTTTCGGCATTTCAGGCCGGGTGACACCCCTGCCCGGTGAGCGGGATCAGAATTTTCTGGTGACCACAAAAAAAAGCAGATCCTATGTATTAAAAATTGCCAATGCCGCAGAAGACAGATCCATCCTGGAGGCCCAGCACCAGGCCATGGATTTTCTGGGCCGGCATGTGTCTTTTTGCCCAAAAACCATGCCTGCCCGAAGTGGTGATCATCTGGTGCCGGTACATTCTGAAAAGACCGGCACCCATCTGGTACGCCTGGTATCTTATATCCAGGGCACCCCCATGGGACTGGTCAAGCGCAGATCGCCTGATCTGTTTATGGACCTGGGCCGCAGCCTGGGGCTTATGGACAAGGCCCTGGCGGGATTTTCCCATCCAGCGGTGCACAGGGATTTCCACTGGGACCTGGCCCATGCATCAGGGGTGGTAAACCAGTATATATCCCATGTGACAGACACCCATCTGCGCGATCTGATAGCGCAGTGCACCCGGGAATTTGAGAACACCACACTCCCCCTGCTGAAGACCCTGCGCAAAAGTGTGATCCATAATGATGCAAACGATTACAATGTGCTGGCAGGCGGCGGCACTGACCTGTATTCCCGGAACCAGTCTGTGACAGGCATTATCGATTTCGGGGATATGGTATACAGCCACACGGTATGCGATCCTGCCATTGCAGCCGCCTATGCTGTGCTGGATATGCCCGATCCGCTGCAGACAGCGGCCGGGATTATCAAAGGATATCATCAGGTATATCCGCTGGATGACACCGAAATATCCGTGCTGTTCAGCCTGATCTGCATGCGGTTGTGTGTGAGTGCCTGCCTGGCTGCGTTTCAGCACAAACAACGGCCCGATGATCCTTATCTGCGGATCAGCCAGGTACCCATTAAAAAAATGCTGCCCATACTGGCATCTGTTGATCCGGCATTTGCAACCGGGGTTTTCAGATTTTCCTGTGGTCTGGAACCATTCCCCAAAAGCCGGCCGGTGCAGGCGTGGCTGGCTGAAAACCGGCATCTGTGTTTTCCGGTGATGGGCGAGCCGCTTGTACAGGAGAACTGCACGGTGCTGGATCTTGGCCTGGACAGCCCCTTTGTGTCAGGGGACCCCACAGTGCCGGCACCAGATGATTTTTCCCGGTATCTGTCTGCCCGGCTGCAACAGACAGGTGCCGGATACGGCATCGGCCGGTACAAGGAAGCCCGGCTGGGCCAGGCATCATTTTCAAAGAAAAATCCTGTGCCAAAAAAAGGGATCACCCCGTGTGTGCATTTGTGCATGGAAGTGATTGCACCCCAGGATGCCCCTGTTTATGCTCCCTTTGCCGGCAGAATCCACAGTGTGACAAAAAACAGGGCTGCAGATCACCAGGGCACAGCCCTTGTTTTGGAACATACCCCCGGGCCGGACATTGTCTTTTACACCATTTTCAAGGGGCTCAGCAGCAGCTCCATTGCCTGTCTGTCTTTGGGAGAAACAATTGAAAAAGGGCAGGCAATGGGCGCTGTTGCGTCTTTATCTGAGAACGGCGGGTGGCCGCCCCATGTGAGACTGCAGCTGGTGACAGACCTTATGGGATACGGCAGTGATTTTCCTTATGCCTGCTGCCGGGATCAGACAGGTGTGTGGACACAGATCAGTCTGGATCCCAATCTTGTTTTTCAGATTCCGGACACCTGTTTTCCCATACCCAAACCAACCAAACAGGAAACCCTGGCTGCCAGGCGCCGCCGCATCAGCGACAACTTGAGTATCGGGTACCATGACCCTGTGAAAATTGTCCGGGGATGGCAGCAGTACCTGTTTGATGACACCGGCCGGCAGTTTCTGGATGCATACAACAATGTCCCCCATGTGGGCCATTGCCACCCGGCCGTCATCCAGGCCGGGGTAAAACAGATGAAATGCCTGAACACCAACACCCGGTATCTGCATGATGCCATCATTGTTTATGCAGACAAGCTGTCAGCCACCATGCCGGAACCCCTGGAGGTCTGTTTTTTTCTGAACTCAGCCAGTGAAGCCAATGAGCTGGCTGTACGCCTGGCAAAAGCCCATACCGGTCAAAAAGATTTTATCGTCCTGGAAGGGGCTTATCACGGCAACACCAACACCCTGATTGATATGAGCCCCTACAAGCACGGCGGTCCGGGGGGAGAGGGCCCGCCGGACTGGGTCCATACCGCGCCGGTGGCTGATGTGTTCCGTGGCCCGTACAAAAAAGCGGATCCTTTGGCAGGGAAAAAATATGCAGACCATGTCCAAAACATTATCCAAAACCTGGCGGCAGACAACAAAAAACCGGCAGGATTCATGGCAGAATCCTATCCCAGCGTGGGGGGACAGATTATCTTTCCTTCGGCATATCTGGCCGGGGTATATGACCATGTGCGGGCAGCCGGAGGGGTCTGCATCGCAGATGAGGTGCAGACCGGATACGGCAGGATCGGCACCCATTTTTATGCATTTTTGGCCCAGAACGTTGTACCGGATATCGTGATTCTCGGAAAACCCATCGGCAACGGCCATCCCATCGCTGCTTTGGTTACCACAAAAGAGATCGCACAATCATTTGTCACGGGCATGGAATTTTTCAGTACCTTTGGCGGCAATACCGTTTCCTGTGCCATCGGCCAAAAAGTGCTGGAGATAACCCTGGCCCAAAATTTACAGGAAAACGCCCAAAAGGTGGGGACCCATCTGCTGGAACGGCTGCACTCTTTGAAAAAAAGATACCAAGTTATCGGAGATGTCCGGGGATCCGGGCTTTTTATCGGTATGGAGCTGGTACGGGATCACAATACCCTGGAGCCGGCTGACCAGGAGGCCGCCTTTGTTGTCAACCGCATGCGGGACAAGGGTATTCTCATGGGAACGGACGGGCCGCTTCACAATGTGGTAAAAATCAGACCTCCTCTGGTGATCACAAAACAGGATGCTGATTTTATTGCAGATACCATGGAAGAAATTTTTGCACAGGATTTTGCCTGATTTGCCGGCAAAATCGGTTTCAGTGCAAGGACAGCATTTATTTTTGTGCTGTTTTGCGCTATTACTATGCAAAAAAGATCACCTTGCGGAGGCAAAAAAAAATGATCAATGTCAATGAGGCATCAGCCAAGGCCATAGCGCATTTGAAAAAACTGTATCCTGAACATGATCTGGGAAAAATACTGTTTGAGGAGGCGGAACTGACGGATGACGATACATTCTGGGTTGTTGTTCTCAGCTATAAAAGCCCCATCGCAGCCAGCGGGGTCGGCAGATCAATGTTTGTGGGAGACCGGGGCTACAAGGTCTTCAAACTGCTGGCGGAAACCGGGGACATCCGTTCTGTCAAGAACCAGGAATCCAAATAGGGACGGTTTGCATCGTCCGGATAACTGCGGACGGGCATGGCCCAGGAGGTGTTTATCTTTCAAAGCCCTCTATGGAGAACAAAAAATGCATCAATGGATTTAAAAATGCCCTGGTCATATCCTGGAATTTGGTACCCACGGAAATTTGTTTGTTTTCGCGTTTGACATTTCTGACGGTGGCCAAGGCCCCGATTTCATCTGCAATTCCCGGAAACCGGCAATAAACCCGCAACAGGTCATTCTCTTTCAGGGTGGTGATATTTCTGGTGTCATGGTAGGTAAACCGGCACCCATTTTTGCTGATATCAAATATCACGATGGGGAATTCGGTTTTTTTGGCTTCCACCCGTCCGGGAATCACCACATTGTTGCGCTTGATTATGCGCAGTTCCCGCTGCTGGACTATTTTCGGGTATTCAAGGGCAAGGGTCCGGATGGGATTGGTTATGATTTCTAGCACACTGGTCTGAAAGGCGAATACGCAACCGTCATACAGGTATTTCACCACCATTTTGCTGCCCGGATACAACTTGTTCTTGACACTTCGAAACCGTCTGGGAAGTGTGACAATCAGGAATTCATTTTTCAGCAGACCGATAAAAATACTGGTAACTGTAAAATCAACCCCCTCAATATCAATGTACACCTGGGTGCCGATGTCAATACAAAAGCCTTCTGATTCATCCAATTCAAAAATTTCTTCCATTCCCTCCATCCGGCCTTCCTTTCAATGGGGTGCAGGTGTTTTGTCAATCAGGAAAAAAGACAGCTGGTCCCGTTATTGTGTTTAGAATCTACCTATTGTTTCATATTATGTTTGTCAAGGATTAAAAAAGGATCTGGATATTTGCCATAAGAGCACCACATTTTGCATCGTTCCATGGAGTGTCCTTGTCCCAAGCCCGCCCTTGGAGGTTTGCTGTGCCCGGGCCAAGATTTTTCGGGGCCGGTGACCGTGCTTTTTTTACCAAAGCAACAGATCACCCGTGGACGGTTCTGTCATCCTGGGATGTCTGCCGGCCCCTCAGGCTCTGAGGGTCCTGTCACAGCACACTTCCAACGGTGCCACACCCTCGGGAAACGCTGTGGCGGCTATAGATGAAAAACAGGCTGCTGCCAACGCAAACATCATTCCCCTGGCAGCCGGAAAAAAAGCAGCCCATAGCAGCACTAATGCCTATGTATGTGAAAACGGGGCCTGTTCAATGCCCGCTGAAACACCAAAAGAATTTATCCTCCGGTTGAGGCCATGAAATGTGTGTGACCCCTTCAAAAAACCTAAACAACAGGGTTCTTACCGTGGCCCCTGGTGCCGACGTCCCGTCCGCTTGTTATGGCTTCGGGCTGACAGCGTCCACCATGGTGATTCGGTTCAGCCAGATAAAGAATCAGAACCTGGGTGTTAAGGCAATTTTCGCTTTTTCTAAGCCTGTAGAAACCTTTTCGGTGTCCATATTTTTCCGCCAAAGTGAACATACCATTTCAGGAAAAAATGCAGATCATCTCCGGGATTTACCGGAACTGGAACAATATTGAGGTGCTTGATTTCATCGAGTACCTGGAAACAAAGGCCCGGTTTCGCAAGTCAAGGGACGAAGCAAAAGTGTGGTCGGCCTTATCCCTGAAGAGTGCTATGCGGGGAATGGAAGAAGAGCCGAGTGACTACAGTAGGGATCCTTGATCTCTATTGTTTTTATTTGGTTTGATATTATTCAAATTTACAGATATAAAGAACCAGACATCAACCAGGGAAGCCGGTGTGAAGTGAATCTATGGCAAAACAAAATAGTAATCACCAGATAGGTATCATAAAAGAAAATCCGGATAATGAGCGCAATAAACGGTTATTTATAGACGGCAGTACGCGTTCCTGTGCAGCTCTCCGAACGGCTGCTATTGGATTTGGAACGTATGAACCAGGCTGGAGATGGTCCTTACATGCCGGACCTCAGACAGGGAAAGGTTCAGAGAATCATATCGGTTATGTTATCTCTGGCCGTATGATGGTCAAAGATCAATGCGGAAATGAAGCAGAAATAGAGTCTGGATGCGCATTCGAAATTGTGCCAGGAAGCGACGCGTGGGTAATTGGAGATGAGACATGTGTTGCATTAGATTTCAGACACATTATGGACCATTCCATGTAACGGCAATGGTAGCCATATATTATGATGTGCAATCTGCTAACCGTGCCTTTACCAAGTCAGGGTGTACTTTGGGAATCGATTGATGACACACGAGCCAGCGCGATACTTACCGATGGCACAACCACGGTAAAGCTGATTTTTCAGTTTGATGCTCAAGGGTTAATCAGTTCAGTACGAACGGATGAAAGATATTGCACAGTGGATGGTGAACAGGTTGCAACTCCCTGGCACGGTCGCTTTTGGGGCTATGAAGTGCGGGATGGCATGTTCGTTCCGATAGATGGTGAAGTGGAATGGTTGCTGGCCGACGGAACAAAGCCGTACTGGCGTGGGCATATTCAGCGAATCCAATACGAACTGAGTAACAGATGAGTCAGGGAGATTGTCCAACAAATAAGGACAGATCGTGTGAGCTGATGCCAATACTGTCCACAGAAAGGATTTTTTGAAATGCTTCAACGTGATCTGATCCCATTCTTTGCCATGACCTTTGTCATCACCTGGGGTATCCTCGGGCTGTATATTTTTGCCTCGGAAACGATGGTCAACTTGTTTGGAAATCTTACCGGTCAGCATCCGCTGTTTTACATGGCCGTTTACGCACCCGCCATCTCGGCATTGGTTTTGATTTTATACCGACACGGAATTCAAGGTATGCGGCGTTTTCTTTCCCGGCTGCTGCTGTGGCGGACGTCCATGTACTGGTATGTCATGTTGGTCCTTATCGTTCCTCTGGTGTTCTATGTCTCAGCCCTGTTCAAACCAGGTGCCCTGGACACGCTGTTTCCGTTTGCATCGCTCACCGCTTATCTGTCGGCACTGTTTTTCATGGCCATCAAGGGACCCGTCGAGGAAATCGGCTGGCGGGGGCTGGCACTGCCCATGCTCCAACGTCGAATGGCGCCCATCTGGGGGGCCCTCGTGCTGGGAGTTGTCTGGGCGGTCTGGCACCTGCCTGCGTTCATGCTCAGCAGCACACCCCAAAGCGCATGGGCATTGACACCGTTCCTTATGGGCACCCTGGCCCTGAGCGTCATCGTGACACCGCTTTTCAATCATTCACGCGGGAGTCTTCTGCTGCCTGCAATTTTCCACCTGCAGTTGATCAATCCCCTGTGGCCGGATGCACAACCCTATGATACCTGGCTGTTTGTGGTCGTTGCCGTCATCGTAGTGTGGCTCAACCGGGAAACGATGTTCTCACGCCACAGTGCAGTGACAGAAGTGATTTCAAAATGAGAACGGTCATTGCAATTATCTGCGCCGCCATGCTCGCAGCCTGTGCCGGCCACCAGCCCAAGACTGACCATGCCTCACTGTTTCAGGCTGAAACCGACCGTGTGTGGGAAGAATTCGGGTTTCCAGGCATGACAGCCGCCTATGTACTGGAGGACGGAACTGTCGGCACTGCCGCATCCGGCCTGGCCGATGTCGAGGCAAACATGCCGATGACAGATAATACCCGCATGCTTTCTGCAAGCATTGGCAAAAGCTTTGTTGGGGCCTTGTGCATCGGCCT
>DATFJY010000081.1:0-2296 GCA_035268905.1 Desulfotignum sp. | reverse complement strand
GGCCGGTCAGAGGGCCTTGGAACAGGCCGGCATCCATCCGTCCGACATCGGGGCGCTGGTATTCTGCGGGGTCTGCCAGGACGGGTTTGAACCCGCCACCTCGTGCCATATCGCCCATCAGCTCAACATCGGACCCGAGGCCCATGTGTATGATGTCAAATCCGCCTGTCTGGGCATGATCACGGGCATGGTCCAGGTGGCCAATGAAATCGAGCTGGGCAACATCAAAGCCGGGCTGGTGGTCTCGTGTGAAACCGCCCGGCAGATCGTGGACAGCACCATCCAGGAGATCAATTTGCACAAAAGCATTGATTTCTACAAAGACACCGTGGCTACCCTGACCGGCGGTTCCGGTGCAGCTGCCGTACTGCTCACCGACGGCACCTTAGGAGATCCGGACATCCGGCACCACGCCCTCAAAGGCGGGGTGGTGCAAAACGCCATCCAGCACCATGACCTGTGTTACTGGGGATTTGAACACCAGGGAATGCCCACGGACTCCAGGGTCGTCATGCGCACCCGGGCCGGGGATGTGCTGGAAAACGGACTGGTACTGGCCACCCGGACCTTCCAGGCCATGAAACAGGAATTTCACCTGCCTGAAGACAAGCCGGACAAGGTCATCGGCCACCAGGTGGGGGCCATTCACCACCAGCGGTTCTATGCCGCCCTGGGCCTGGACATGGCAAAAGATTTTTCCACCTTTCCTTTTCTGGGCAATGTGGGCAGTGTCTCGCTGCCCATTACTGCCGCCATTGCAGATGAACGGGGTTTTTTAAAGCCTGGTGATTTTGTGGCCTTCATGGGGGTGGGCTCCGGGCTCAACTGTTATGTGCTGGGGGCAGCATGGTAACAGAGCGGATCATCAACAACCGGCTGCTGTCCACAAAAGGGTTTGCCGCCCAGTACCCCTTTGCTCCCCATTATGTGGATATCGGGGGACACACCCTGCATTATCTGGACGAAGGCACAGGCCCGCCGGTTCTCATGGTCCACGGCAACCCCACCTGGTCGTTTTATTTCCGCCACCTGGTGGGCCGCCTGTCACACACCCGCAGGACCCTGGTGCCGGACCACATCGGGTGCGGGTTTTCAGACAAGCCCGACCCCGGTGCCTATGATTATACCCTGGCTTCCCGGGTACAGGATCTGGATGCCCTGGTGGCGCAGACGGTGCCAGAGGGCAAAATCAGCCTCATCCTCCATGACTGGGGGGGCATGATCGGCCTTGCCTGGGCCCTGGACCACCTGGACCGGGTGGACAAACTGGTGATCACCAACACCGCCGGGTTCTTTCTGCCGGAAAACAAACGCTTTCCCATGATGTTGTGGATGATCAAATATGTGCACTGGTTTGCCGTGCCCGCCATCCTGGGCCTGAACCTGTTTTCTATCGGGGCCCTTTATCTGGGGGCACACACCCGCCTTTCTGCGAAAACAAAAAAAGGGCTGACCGCCCCGTACAACTCCTGGAAAAACCGCATCGCCACCCTGAAATTTGTGCAGGATATTCCCTTGACCCAAACAGACAGAAGCTGGCCTGTGGTGGACCGTGTGGACCGGCACCTGGCACGCATCCATCCGGAGCAGGTATTGTTTTTGTGGGGGGCAAAAGACTTTGTGTTTGACACCCGGTTTTTGGATGCGTTCCTGCGCAGGCTGCCCGGGGCCCGGGCACATGTGTTTGCCGATGCCGGCCATTATTTATTTGAAGACAAGCCGGACGAAACCGGTGATCTTGTTCACCGGTTTTTGGGCACGGGTAATTCCTTCTGACTGTCAATCCATCCATTTCAGGCCTGCAAGGCCGTCATATTCTGTTACACGCTTTCCCGGGCACCGCCCCTGGTGGTGTCCTGTGCCCGGCCCGAGATCTGCGGGGGCCTGTCTGCACAAGAACAATGAAGTGCAGCCACCCGCCCTCTGTTTGGGATCATCCCGGCCAATTTTTTCCAGGCCCCCTTAAGGCTCTGACGGTCCGTTCACAGGACACCACCAGGGGCTCCCCATAGCGGGTACGCTGCTATGGCAAATATCCATTATCATATTTAACTTGCTGAATTTATGATATCATAATGAAAGAATGGATTTACCCTGTGTTTTTGGATATCAGGTTTTGACATTTTGCTGCCGCCGGGGTAAATACAGGTATGCTTGGATTTGGAAAAAAAAAGAAACAACTGAAAGAAAACGACCAGGCCCTTTTGGAACCAGGCCAAAAACCGGATGCACCAAAAGCAGACCCAGAGGTTGAGCCGCCTGTATCCGGAGAAGATGCCGGATCTCCGCCCGGGGA
>DATFJY010000080.1:0-4169 GCA_035268905.1 Desulfotignum sp. | reverse complement strand
CGTCTCAGGGAAAAATTATCCGTGCTGTTGATCCGGGTTGTAAATGACTGGTAATCCACCTTATACGTCCTGCCCTAAGAATCCCAGGTCGGCTGCATCTGTTTCATCTTTTCCGCTTCCATTTCCTGGCGGGTTTCCACCATCTGGCGGGCCATGTCCATGTCTTGGGGTGACGTGCCCTGCTCTGCCAGATCAAGGATGCTGATCAGCTGCTTGACAAAAAGACGGACCTCGCTGATCACCCCCATCCGTTTCTGGCCGGCACAAATCTGTTCCATGACACTGTCCGTGACCATCTCTTCGGGATGCCAGCGAAAGGAGATGCCGTGGAGGGTTCGCAGGGTCCGGCCCAGGTCCAGCAGCTCTTCGGTCTGGAGCGGGGTCTGGTGAAGGTCCACCAGCACGCCCCGAAAGTTGAGGCGTTTCTCGTCACCAATGGACCGGACCCGGCTCCAGAGGGCATCGTAGGATTTAAATCCCTTTTCCGACACCAGCACGTCCGGGATGATGGAAAAAAAGATATGAAGGAACTGGGCGGTCTCACTGTTGTCGATGAAAAGCCGGACATTTTCATAGGCGGCATTCCGGATGGAGGTACTCATGGCCACCACTGTTTCCATTTCGTCCATGAGCAGGATCAGGCCCTGGTGGCCGGTATGGCGCAAGAACAGGATAAGGGAATTCATGAACTGCCTGGCGTTGGCCTTGTTCAGGAATTCGTAGATCTGGAAGGGTTTGAGTTCCCGCTTGGTGACCTTTCCCCCTTCAAACCAGCGCATCAAAATCTCTTTATCCGCATCCCGGTGCGCTTTGTCCTCCCCTTCTGCCAGGGGAGCAAACCGGTTGTTCACCAGGGCGGCCAGGGCATTGGCAAAACTGATGTCCATCCCCGGCATGTCTTTGAAATGTCCGGCAAGGGCCTGGTATGCTTTTCCGGCATCCGGTTCCTGCCCTTGGCCCTGGCCCGGTGTCTGTTCCAGTTTTTCAAGCCATTCGGTCAGCAAAGCCCGGATCCCTGTGCCGGTAAAATCTCCCTGGATCTGCCGGACAATGGCCTGGTAAACGGTCTCGAATTTATGAATAGGCACATCCCGTGTCAGGACCACAAAGGAAACGGCAAATTTCTTTTCCAGGGCCAGGTGGCGGACCACGGACATGAAATGGGTCTTTCCGTCCCCGTAATCCCCGCTGATGAACCGCACCTTGGCCCCGCCCTGCCCGATGTAATTGTCCATATCATCTGCGATATAGGCAAGCCATTTCTGCCTTCCCACGGTAAACACCGGGACATATTCCACAGGCACGCTCCCCTTGCGCAGCTCTTCGATGATGGATCTGGCCTGGAACGGCTCCAGGGACTCAAGTGCTTCCAATGATATCATGACCGGGATCCCTGTTTTTCATGAAAGGAAATGGCGGTTATCTGGCGCGGGTCTCCTCCGGGGTCCAGAAGCCACAGGGCTTTGTTCCGCCCCGGGGAGAGCTGAAGTTCATATCCGTCTGACGTGCCCCCGGTATCTGACTGAAAATAGCGCCACAGGTCCACGGAGAACTGGTCCTGGCTGTACCCCCTGAATTTTCCCTTGTCCATGTTCTGGAAAAACGCCTTGGACTGAAGGGAAATCACATATGCCAGATAAAACCGCTGCATGGGGACGGGCCGTCCAGCAGGCAGATCCTCCTTTTTCAGAATCTCCCGGTAGACCCTGCACAAGGAATCAATGAACTGCAGCGGATCGTACGGTTTGTCGTACAACTGTTTTTTCAACCGGAGCACTGCCGCGAGTATCCGCCGGGGATCGATGGACTTGAGCACCTTTTTGTTGATCCGGGTGGTGCGGCTGCTGAAATCGATCTCCCCGTCAATGCCTTTTAACACGGTAAACCGTGGAAAATCCATCTCTATGGGCAGTCCGGCTTCCCGGCATTGTTGGGTCAGGTCATCGATCAGGTCCATGCGGTATTGTTCCACCTGTTCATGGGCATAGGCCCCCAACGCCTCGAACACAGGGCTGCAGGATGCCAGGACCTCATCTTGACGGATATCCTCTGCGGGTTTGCTTCTCAGCAGTTCATCCAGGCGAAGGAAATCATCCCTTCCCGCGCAACGGATACACAACTGGATAAAATCCGCTTTTTTCTGTTTCTGGTTCAGGTCCCTCTGAAAAGGCTGGACGATCTGTTTCAGGTCTTCTTGAACACCTTCAAGAAATACGTTCGGTTCCGGCATGTGATTCCCCTTTGCAGTTTCAAAATTTCAATCAGATCTGTTTTACACGCCTGCCAAAAAAAATTCAATACCACCAAACCGCCTTTTTCGGAACCCCTGCATTAAAGGCTTGTACATCAACCATATCATCAATCTATATGACAAAAAATATGTTTCCTGATCTGAAAATGTAGATATTGCTCTAAAAACCGGGCGATGATATATGTATGGTACAATATCCAATGGAATCTCACGCATAGCGCGGAACAAAGGGAAATTCATGCAAAACAACACAAAAGATATCGAAATCCGCTGGGCAAAACAACTGCATAAAGAACATCGCAGGATCTGTTACCAGCAAAGCGTTTCACTGCCCACGCCGGTAATCAGCATCGTTGCCGGTAAAAACCGATTGGGATACTGGACCCCGGACAATCACACCATTTCCATTTCCAGGCATTTGATCGAAAACAACCCCTGGGAGTTTGTTCTGGAAATATTGAAACATGAAATGGCCCATCAATTTGTGAGTGCATACTTGGATAATGCAGACTGTCATGGAAACGCTTTCAAAAATGCCTGTAAAATATTGGGGGTGCACCCGGCTTTTGCAGGCAGCGGCAGCCTTCAAAAGGAACATTTGGCAGCCTTTATGGGTACCTTGCCGGAAAAGGCGCAAACCCTGTTGCGGCGGGTGGAAAAATTGCTGGCATTGGGACAGTCAAGCAATGAATCCGAGGCCCGGGCCGCATCCAGAAAAGCCAACTATCTGCTGAACAAATACAATCTGGAACGGATTGCCAAAGACGAAACCAATGCTTCCGATACCAAATATTTGTATCTTCACACCGGCAAAAAACGCATGGAATCCATTGAAAAACTGATCCTGGGTTTTTTGGAAAAATTCTATTTTGTCAATTGTGTGATCGCAGCCATCTATGATGCAAAAACCGATGAAGAGTATAAAGCCGGTGTCCTGATAGGCAAGCAGGAAGCACTGGTAGTCGCTGAATATGTTTACCGGTTTCTTTTGAATACATCCAAAGCATTGTGGAAGGATTTCCGGAAAACACATGCCGGCCAGCGGACCGGTAAGGTGGCGTTTGATTCAGGATTCATGCAGGGCATCAGATCCAACCATGAAATGATGTTCAAAAAAAATAATGATGCTGAAAACAATGGAGATACCTCCCTGCCGGTTGCCGCAATCAAAGCGTTGCGTGTCAGATGCCATGCGGAAAACGACTGTGAAAAAACACGGTTATTTCCCCGGTTGAGAAAAGACCGGACATCCTTTCGGATGGATGAAAATGCTTTCCGCCAGGGCATGGAACAGGGGAAAAAGACCCATATCAATCGGCCGGTTGCACATAAACAGACAGGGATAACCGGATTGCTGGGATAATTTCCGTGCAGTGCCGCTGCTGCGCCGCCAGGGGTCACCGCCCGGTCAGGGGGCGGCCCAACTGATAGATCTGCCCGCACGTGCCAAATTCTCTCACCCGGTCAATGGCGCAGATCTCATCAAACTGTTCCTGGACCTCCTCGGCAGTAATGGATCTTCGGGTGTCGCCGATACACACCCCCTTTCCCGAAACCATGGCAGATCGGGCAAACCAGCCCGCACTCATGGCAAACACCATGCCGGATACCGGGTTCTGATCTGAACACAGGTACACTACCAGGGGAACATTGAACTGCGGCCGGATCCTGCGGGCCACGTCATCGGGAAACACTCCGGCCGTCATACCGGTATCCGCGTTGGGCGCTACCGTATTTACCTGGATGCCGTACCGTGCCACTTCCAGCTTCAGGGTGTTCATGAGCCCGATGATGCCCATCTTGGCCGCTCCGTAATTGGACTGGCCGAAATTGCCGTACATGCCGGATGTGGAGGCGGTGAACACCACCCGGCCGTACTGCTGCTGCTTCATCTGCCGCACCGCCGGCTGGGTCACAC
>DATFJY010000079.1:0-16643 GCA_035268905.1 Desulfotignum sp. | reverse complement strand
GACATTGGTATAGGCATTGTTGTCCAGCCCCGGTTCATCCGCATCCGGGTAGGCTTCATGGTATTCATCCGGTCCCATAACCCCGCAGATTTCATACCGGTCAAGATCTTTGTTATAGGTGGCAATGCTTGCCCAGAACCGGGCAATTTCCAGCAGCACTTCCGCACCATACGCAGACATGAACTGCATATCCCCGGTGGATTCAAAATATTTCCAGATATTGAATGCAATCGCTGCATTGACATGCTTTTGCAGCTGGGAATTATCCGGAATCCACCGCCCTGATTCGGGATTCAGGTGCACGATCTGGGTTTCTTCTCTGCCGCTGCTGCTGCTTTGCCAGGGATACATGGCCCCTTTGAATCCGGCTTTTTTTGCAGCGGCACGGGCCGTATCCAGCCGGCGGTACCGGTACAGCAGAAGAGAACGGGTGATTTCCGGATGCTGCAGGGTGATAAACGGATATATATAGAGTTCATCCCAGAAAATATGCCCCCGGTAGGCTTCTCCGTGCCAGCCCCTGGCAGGCACCCCTACATCCAGGTTAATGGTCTGTTTGGATACAGTCTGCAGCAGGTGAAAGATATGCAGTCGTACCACCATTTCCGGATGGTAATCCGGTCGTTTTTTTCTGCGGTCGGTCATTTTGATGTCGGAACGGCGCCACAATTGTTTCCAGGCCATGGTATGGCTTGTCAGTATATCGTCGAACCCGGGGGCGCGTCCGACCCTTGCCCTGGCGGCCACACCGCACTCTGAAATGGCAAAATCCCGGGAGGTGTGCACCAGAACCACTTTTTCCACCACAATGGTTTCTTTCTGGTTGATATCCACGGTATAGCGTTTGCCCACATATCCATTATCATCGATCAGCTCCGGCGTCAGATCCAGATCCTTGCCTTTTCTGGTTATTCGGGTCCTGGCTGCCAGGGCCACCCGCAGTTCCGACTGCACGGTCTGCACTTTCAGATACAGCGGTCCATCCTGCACCGATTCACTTTCCATAACCTCAAGATGTTGGCTGTTCAACTCGCGGTACCGCCGTACCCCATAGTTTTGAACTGTGCCGTCGATGGCCGATTCCACTTCAAGGGCGCCGGTGTGGTTTTCACTGGTCAATGATACTTTCATGGCGGCCGTGTGGCGGTCTCCCATATGGATAAAGCGCTGTTCTTCCATCCGGATACGACGCTCCTGTTCGTCTTCAAAAACAACAATATGGGTGAGGATCCCTTTTTTCATGTCAAGGTCCTGGCAATAGGAACGGATGGTTGCGGTTTCAGGGGAGACCCATTGTCCATCTGTGAAACGAAATTTGAGACACAGCCAGTTGGGCATATTCACAAGGTCTTCATTTTCGATTTCCCTGTCGGCAATCACCGTTTTGAGCCGGTTGTATCCCCCTGCCAGAAAGGTGCCGGGATAATGGGTGTCATCGGCAGACACCTGGGCGCTTGCCCCCCGGGTGGCAAAATACCCGTTCCCCAGTGTGCAAAGGGCTTCACGAAGTCCCTGGTCCTGCGGTTTATAGGTCTCATAGGTTAAATTCCAGGCAGTCATATCATCTTTCCTTTTCATCAAACAGGTTTTCTAAAAATTCGGCTGTTTCCCGGGTATTTTCCAGGACAAAATCAGCGGATGTCGGGTGAGAACTGCCCTTGACGACAATACTGGTGCCGATGGTGTTCAGGCTTTCAAATGCATCCTCGTCTGTGATATCGTCTCCCATATACATGGGATAATATGTGTCCAGATCAAGGCCGAGCTTTTCCATCAGCCATGTCAGGGCTTTTCCCTTATGCCATTCAATGTCGGGCTGGAGCTCAAACACTTTCTTTCCTTCCGTGATGCGCAGTTCCGGGTGTTCTGTCTGAACATGGCGAACCACCTGTTTCACGGATGATGTTTGTGCCTGATCGACATTTCGGTAATGTATGGCAATGGAAAATTTTTTGCGTTCAATGGCAGCGCCCGGTATATCGGACAGTGTTTCTTCCAGGCTTTTGCGGGCACTGTCCAGAACAGGCAGAAAATCTTTACCCTTCTGCATGTCAAGGTTCAGGCCTGCCGGCCCGGCGATATCAAACCCGTGGCTGCCGGCAAAATACAAATTGTCCAGCTGTACAAAATCCTGGATGGTTTTCAAATCCCGTCCGCTGATGACGGCCACCACCCATTTTTCAGCCACTTTCTTCAGGGTCTGCCGCATGCCGTTTTCAAGAAATGCCTTGTCCGGATCATTGACAATAGGGGTCAGGGTGCCGTCATAATCCAGAAAAAGGGCTGGTTTTCTGTCACCGGCCTGGTCCAGGATCTGTTTGACATGGTCTAATCCGGAGGGCAAAGATGCCATCTGTTTTTTTCTGACCGGGAATCTGCCGTTGATGCTGATATTACACAGATCCGAAAATACAACATCGGCCCCTGCTTTTTTCAGGTTGTCTTCATTTTCCGCCCGGTTCACGCCGATCACCTGATAAAACCCGCCTTTTTTCCCGGCTTCCACCCCGGCCATGGCATCTTCAAAAACGGCTGTCCTCCCCGGGGTGGTGCCAAGACGGCTGGCAGCCTCGAAAAAGATGTCAGGTGCCGGTTTTCCTTTTATCCCGATCTCCTGGGAAACGATGCCGTCAACTATTGTATCAAACCAGTCCGTAATACCCACCGATTCCAGCACGGGAACACAGTTTTTGCTGGCTGAGATGACCGCCATTTTCCAGCCCTGTTTTTTTAGCTCATACACCAGGCTCAAAGTGTCTTCGTATACCTGCGCCCCCTGTTTTTCCAGATACGCATTGAAAATGGCATTTTTCCGGTTGCCAAGGCCGCATATGGTTTCTTTGTCCGGATCATCAGAAGGATCTCCCCGGGGCAGGTCGATGCCCCGGGAGGCAAGAAAAGACTGTACCCCTTCGTATCGGGGTTTTCCATCCACATAGATCCGGTATTCTTGGTCTTTGTCAAAAGGAACGAAATCCTGGTTTTCCCTTGCGGCCCGGTTTTGCAGATATTGATCGAAAAGGGCTTTCCATGCCCTGGCATGCACCTTTGCGGTCTGGGTTACCACACCGTCAAGGTCGAAAATAATACCGTCACAATTTTCTTTTAAAATTTCATAAGCGGTTTGATTCATGCGTTTTTCCTTTCGGCAGGCACCTGCTTGGGTTCTTTTGTATTTCCGGGAATCCGTCCGGCAATGCCCGTTTGTTTTTGACTTACTGCCTTGTTTTTATTTTATTACACGGACACCAAAGCACAATAAATTGTTTTTCCCTTGGTTTTCAATACAGGAATACCCCCATTTTGCCTGTGTGCCGCCCCTATTTTGTCCTTTTTCCTGCGGCACAGTCCCATAAAAACACGATCCCATAAAAAAGAAAGGGGCATATGTGATTGTCACCAGGGTAATCGCATGTAGATGCAGCATCACCTGATTTTGACAAAGCCCCCTGGGGGTGCCGTGTGACAGGACCGTCAGATGCCAATCTCGGGCCGGTCACACGGCACCCCCAGGGGGCGGTCCTCAAGCAGCTGAACAGTATATGGTTACATGCGATGGCCCTGTGATTGTCACCGGATAACAGCATCAATGGTTTGCCGTTTCCCCCTGCAGCAATTCCAGCAGTGCTGATGCAGACAATTTACCCGCAGCTTCGCTGCCTGCCAGCAGGCTTTCGGCCAGATCCCTTTTTTCCTTGTGGAGGTTTACAATGCGCTCTTCTATGGAATCTTTGACCACCAGGCGGTAAACTGTGACAGGACGCGTCTGTCCGATGCGGTGGGCACGGTCCGAGGCCTGGTCCTCCACTGCCGGGTTCCACCAGGGATCCATGTGGATCACATAATCTGCAGCCGTGAGATTCAACCCGGTTCCGCCGGCTTTCAGGCTGATGAGAAAAAGGTCACCCGTGCCATTTTGAAACGCATCGATCCGTTCTTTGCGGTTTTTTGCCGAAGTGGAACCGTCCAGATATTGGTAGGTGATTTTTTCCTTGTCCAGGGCCTTGCGCAAAATAGCCAGGTGCCCCACAAACTGGCTGAACACCAATGCCTTGTGCTGGTTTTCCAGCAACTCTTTCACCGTGTCCATGAAGACCTTTAATTTTGAACTTTTGATATTGGTATCGGCCAGCACCAGGGAAGGATTGCAGCACAGCTGTCTCAATCGGGTTAATTCCGTCAGGATCCGAAGCCGTTTTTGCCCGGGGGAATCATCGGCATTATCAATTTTTTCAAGGGAGTTGCGGCGCTGGGCTTCATAAAGAATGGCTTCATCCCGGCTCATTTCCACCTGGAGGTTGATTTCGGTTTTTTCCGGCAGTTCCCTGAGAACCTCATTTTTCAGGCGGCGGAGGAGAAAGGGACGAATCAGTTTTTTCAAGCGTTGGGATGCCTCTTTGTCCTGATTTCCTTCAATGGGCACAATAAACATCTGCTTAAACCGGTGGTAGGTTCCCAAAAGCCCTGGATTCAAAAAATGAAAAAGGGTCCACAACTCTTCCAGCCGGTTTTCCACAGGCGTTCCCGTGGTGATTAAACGAAAATCGGCCGTTAACTTCATGGCGGCTTTGGAGCGTTTGGTTTTCCTGTTTTTAATGGCCTGGGCCTCATCCAACACAATGGTCTGCCACCCAACTTTTGAAAGTTTTTTCGCCTCAATGGTGAGAAGACCGTAGCTGCAGATGACAAGATCACAGGGGGCAAGGCTGTCAAGCATCAGCTGTCGGTCTTTGCCGCCAAAGATCAGGGGATTCAGGGCCGGGGCAAAATTTTTGCATTCTTCTTTCCAGTTGTTCATGACCGACAGCGGTGCCACTACCAGTGTCGGGCCTTTGGACGCATGGACAAGAATGGCTGCCAGAGACTGTACGGTTTTTCCGAGGCCCATGTCATCTGCGAGACAGGCGCCCACATTCCAGTGGGCCAGCCTGCACAGCCAGTTGAATCCGGTGATCTGGTAATCCCGGAGTGTCCCCCTGAGCGTATTTGGAATTTCGGGTTGTATGGTTTCTTTGAGTTTTCGGCAATGGGATTTCCAGGCAAGATCGCTTTCAAGAGACCCTGCCTGATCCATGAGTTCTTTCATGGCCGGGGCCGCCAGGGGAGAAAACCGCCGTCCGTCTCCATGGGGGGTTGAATAGGCGTTTAATTCTTGAAGCCGGGCTCTCAATTCTTGGGTAATGGCCAAAAATGTGCCGTCATCCAGGGGGATAAACCGGCCGGTGGTAGATTCCAGAAGGGACATCAATCGGGACAGATCAACCGAGATATCATCCCCCGCCAGAAGGTTTCCCGTGGCTTTGAACCAGTCGCGGTCTTTTTTCAGGGTCAGGGCAAAATCAGATAACGAAACCCTGTACAACCGTTTTATCTTTTGCCCCCGGGGCCATTTCAATACCATTTTTTCCTGACAGCTTTTCAACTCCAACAGCAGTTCGAGGGCTTGCTCGGGATCTTCCACCACCCATTCTCCGGCCACAGTGTCCCTGTGCTCGATCGTTGGGCAGGCTAAAACAATCTGTTGTTCATTGTTTTTTTCTTGTTCCATATCACGGGCAACCCTGGTTTTTTTCCCCGCAATATCGGCAAGCACATGACGTCCCCCGTTTCCCGGCCTGAAATAGGGCTCGCTTTGGCCGAAGGGCCTGACCAGGATCTGCATTTTAATGCCTGCCTGCCAGGGGGTCAGGTGTACATGGGGTGTGGAATCCGCCGCCATGGGTACAAAGGTCTGCACGTCTTGCGTTTTTATGTCGGAATTAACGGTGATAAATGATGAAACAGCTGCAATGGCCTGGCTGACCTGTTTTGTTTCTTTTCGGGGGATGACCAGCCCTTGTTCGCCCACAAGGCGAAAAATGTTGATATGTTCTGTTGAGAAGGTGACCACCTTGAACCGGTTGGCAGTTTCCCGTAAAATGGTTACGCGGTTCATCTGGTCAATGGGCATAGGTTCCATATGGATATGAAGTTTGCTGTCAACACTGCGCAGCCGAAGTTCCGGCGTTCCCTCCACTAATTCTACGGGGGTATGTAAATCGGTTTCAAGAAAAATAAAGGGGTGGCCCACAAGGGCTGGCAATGCTTTTTCCATATTGAAAAGAAAACCGGTTTCATGGTAATTTCTGTACATGCCGTGAAAACGCGTTTTTTCAATGGCAGCACAGACGCTTTGATCCTGCGGGGTCAAAAAATCCATTTCCGGGTAAGTGTGTTGCAGCGTTGCCGGGGGAATGGGTTTTCCCCTTGACCAGGTGCCGTTTTTGTTGATCTTCTGGATGCGGGGGGTAAGGTGGCACATGGGTATTTTGTCATTATATGTCAGCTGCCAGATCAGCCGTTGTTCCGGCGGAGGGGTGCCGGGCGAAATTCCGGCATGCCCTTCTCCCATGCGAATCAATGATAAGAGGGCCTTTTTCCATTCGGAAACAGGACTGAACCGGTTGACAAGGGTGTTGGTTCCCAATACGTCATGGAGCGCATTTGCCTTGGCAGTATTGACACTTGCCTCTGATCCCAGCCGGGCGAGCAAGGCATGAATTTCAGCTGTCAGCCAATCGTATCCGCAGTTCATCGATGTTTCCAAATTTTTTTTCAACACGGATATACAGGGCCTTCCACTGGCTTCCCCGCGCCAGCTCAAAATCAGGATGGAAAAAAAAGCAACGGCTGGATTTTCCATGGAAATCAGATGTTCCGGGAAAATTTCCGGGTCAAAATTTTTTCCGACCTGGGCATAGAACAGCGGCAGCATAGCCTTTGAGAGGATTGTCAAAGATGGGTTGTTGTCTTCTGGGTTGTCTTGTGAATGAATAATACAGCGTATCCCCAGATAAAGATCTTCTGTTTCTTCACTTTCCAGCAGGGCAAGCAGGAAAAAAAAGAGGGTATCTCCATTAAGGGAATAGGGGGAGGGCGGATTTTTTTCGTTCCTGGCCGCCAGCGCCTGTTTAAAATAACCCAATGCTGCCCCGGTGTCCTCACAAAGCAGTGCAGATTTTCCCTGCTGGACAAGGAAGTTACATGTATTCTTGTTTTTATATCCGGACAAAAATTTTTTGTGCAGGTCCAGCCGGCCGGCCAGGTAACAATGATCCAGCACCCGAAAGTCTCGGTCTGATCCGGGAAATTCAGATAAAAGAGATGTCCCGTAGGCCAGAACCTCGGGAACAGGGATCGATTTTTTTTGTGCATCATCCAGGATGTATCCCAGAACCTTCCATCTTACGGGCAATTTTATCTTGTCCATCAGGTCGGGAAGGAAAGGATGGTTGAAGAGCGTTAAGAAGGGGGCGGCCTTGTCTGAGCTGATTTTTTTGCTTTTCATTCCGGAACGGCAGACAAGGTCCAGGTCCGCAAATTGTTCATCCGTGAACACGGCGATTAATATGGCCCGGTAAAATTCTTTGCGGGTGTTGAATGCATAGAACTTCTCCCGGGCAGGTTTGAACAGGGGCACGGACGTTAAAACCTGTTCTGCAATTATCTTAAACCGGTCCTGCATTACCAGATGTCCAATGGTTTCCATCCATAAGCCGGCCGTGCAGGTGATGCCGTTTTCCGTGTGGGAGATGGCATTGTTTTTTTCAAGAGCACTTAAAAATGGATGGATATTTTTATATGAAAACAGCTTGTTTTGTTCATCCCTGCATCCCAGACGGTTCAGGCAGTCAATCAGGTCTGTCTGTCTGAATCCAAAAACCTGCACTGCCAGGATTTCCAGAATGAGGTTGGGGGTATCTTTCGGGGGGTGTGTTCTCATGATGTCTTTGAAATTATCGGCTGCCATTATTCCCCTGGTCCTTCAGATTAATTTTTTAAAACCTGGATATTACCAGAAACAGCCTTTTTTGACAAAGAGGCTTTTGATCAGCCGGGTTATGTCAGGGCCATCGCATGTAAGCATATACTGTTCAGCTGCTTGAGGCCCGCCCCCTGGGGGTGCCATGTGACCGGCCCGAGATTGGCATCTGACGGTCCTGTCACACGGCACCCCCAGGGGGCTTTGTCAAAATCAGGTGATGCTGCATCTACTATTTGGCATACCCCAGGTAATCTTCTTCAGTGAGTTCGCCGCTGTCTTTTGCTTTGTTGTACTCAACCCCCGCCGTATAGCGATTATTCTCTGTGCGCGCGATGATCTGGGCATCGATATGATGGGCTTCCTCCGCAGATATTTCTAGAAATTTTGTTGTTAAATAAGATGAAAAATTGGTTTTTGTCAACCCCGAAAAATCAGCAAAGCAGCAACTTTTGCATACTGAAAACAAACAAAATGGTGGTTTTTCACCATATGATCCTTTTTCATGGTCTGGTAAGGTGACAAAAAATGGCAACAGACTCGGATAATAAGGAGAAGAGACAGATGAAACATGTAAAGATACCCAGTAACATGCATCTGGCAGATGCATTCAACAAAAAAGACCTTGATGCCTTGCTCAAATCTGAAAACATGCCATGCATTTCCATATATATCCCCACCCACAGGGGCGGAAAAGAAAGCCTGCAAAATGAGATCCGTTTTAAGAATGCCATTGAAAAGGTCAAACCCATGGTTCCGGGCATTGATCTGGGACCTGCCCTGGCACTACTGGACAATGGCAATGCAGGATTCTGGCAGTATCAAAAGGACGGTTTCGCCCTTTTTATGTCACCTGAACTTATGCGTGCCTTTCGGATTTCCATGGATACGCCCGAAGTGTCAGTGGTGGCAGATCGGTTTCACCTGAAACCGGTTTTGCCCCTGGTGGCGTATGACACCACCTTTTTTATCCTTGCCCTCAGTCAGAATGAATGCCGGTTGTATAAGTGCGACAGGCAGCATTGTGATGAAATTACCCCCGAAAATTTGCCGGACAGCCTGTCCCAGGCCCTGCGGTTCGATCTTCAGGAAAAACAGCTCCAGTTTCATACCGCAGGCCAGACCAGCCAGACGCCGGGCAGAAAAGCGGCGGCATTCCATGGACAGGGTGTGGCGGATGATGAAGACAAAGACCGGATACTGCGGTATTTTCAAGCCATAAACAAAGCATTGACCACCTTTTTGGGTCCGCGCACGGATCTGCTGGTTCTGGCGGGAGTGGACTATCTTCATGCCCTGTACCGATCCGCCAACACCTATCCCCATCTTGTGGACAAAGGGATCACGGGAAATCCGGAAAACCTGACGGCACAGGACCTGCAAAAAGCGGCCTGGGAGATTGTTGCCCCCTTTACCAGAAAAGATCTTGACCGTGCGGTAAAAGCATATCAGGACCTGAAAGGATCGGGCAGGACCGCCAATGATCTGGCCCATATTCTCCAGCAGGCATCCACCGGGCAGATGAAATACCTGATGGTTGCCCGGGATGCCGACCAATGGGGCCAGTTCAGCTGGGATGACGGACCGGTGTTCCATTCTGAAAAGCAGGCGGAAGATCAGGATCTGCTCAATGTGGCTGCGTGCCATGCACTGAGAAACGGGGCCGCTGTATTTCCGGTGCTGTTAAAAGAGATGCCGGATGATTCGCCGGTGGCAGCTGTTTTTTATTAACTTCAAAAAAAGGAGGAAAACATGTTGGATCGTTTGAAAGGCAAAACCGCATTGGTTACGGGCGGTGCCCGGGGAATCGGCAGGGCAGTCTGCAAACTGTTTGCCACGGAAGGGGCATATGTGATTGTCACCGATATTGTGGATGATGAAGGAGAACAGCTGGTGAAAGAAATACACCAGAACCAGGGCCGGGCAGCGTATCAGCATCTGGACACATCTGATGAAAAAAATGTGGCAGATGTTATCACCCCGGCTGACAGCCTTTCCATCCTGGTGAACAACGCCGGTATTGCGGGTCCCAACAAACCCACCCATGAGGTTGATGCCCGGGAATGGGATAACCTGATGAAGGTGAATGTCAAGGGGGTGTTCCTGTGCACCAAATATGCCATTCCCCATATGCAAAAAAACAAGGGCGGCAGCATTATCAATCTTTCTTCTATTTATGGCATTATCGGTGCCCCGGATCTGCCGGCCTATCATGCATCAAAAGGTGCTGTCCGGTTGATGAGCAAGACAGATGCCCTGATGTATGCCAAGCAGGGAATTCGTGTGAATTCCATTCATCCCGGTTATATCTGGACCCCCCTTGTGGAAGAACTGGGCAAAGCCTCGGAGGAAGGGGTGGAAGCTTTTCGAAAAAATCTGGACAGCATGCACCCTGTCGGCCACGTAGGAAAGCCGGATGACATCGCATATGGCGCCCTGTATCTTGCGTCGGATGAATCGGCATTTGTTACCGGCAGCGAGCTGGTCATTGACGGGGGATATACCGCCCAATAGAAACATGCCCAATAGCGGTATGCCGTCGACGTATGTGGACCCTTTTGCTTTACCGGGTTTTATGCGCGGTCTGCCTTGCCAGCAGTTCATGTTCGCCTGTCAGCAGAATTTCCACGATCCTGTCCAGGGGCTGATCGGTCCGGACCGGCATGTGCAGATCTGCTGACAGGTGGTCAAAAGGGTCCATACGCTTTTTTATGGCGGCAAAATGTTTCAGCCGTGCATCAGATACCGTGGATTGATATTCCCGGTTTTTGAGCCGGGCCTTTATTTCCCGGTCCGGGCACCGGCATTCAACAAAAATGATATTGGCACCGGCATCTGCAGCCAGCTGCAGCATATCCTCCCGTTGTTTCTGCCTGCGGCAGGTGGCATCCAGGATCACGGAGCTGCCTTTTTCAAGTGCTGCCTGGGCTGTGACCAGTATTTTGCCGTACACAAGTGAGGTGGCCTCCGGACTGTACATTCCCTTTTCAAACCCTGTGTTACCGGATTTGTCAGGCAAATCCGCAAACAGGGTCTTGCGGATGTCATCACTGCGGATACAGGGTATGGAAAACAGTGCTGCCAGTTTTTCTGCCACTGTGCTTTTGCCTGTGGCAATCATGCCGCAGGTCACCCAGATGACCGGAAACGCCATTTTCAGGGCATACTGGTACGCCAGATCCAGATATTGTTCCATTTCATGGATGTGTTCCGCTTTTTTGGCATCATCCTGTGACGACCTATCCTCTGTCTGCAGATGATAGACCTTTACCTGCACCATGGCCCGATAGCATTTGTAAAAATCAATCACCTGCATCAAATCTGCGTCACTGGTTGTTTTTACATACCGGCTGAGCAGAAAAAGGGCGGCCGGCCGGTACCCGAGAAAATCCATGTCCATGGCCAGAAAAGCCAGATCCGATGCCGTGTCCTGGTAACGGAACGCGTGGTTGAATTCAATACAGTCCAGTATCTGAACGCCCTGATACTGATAGACATGTTCTGTTTTTAAATCCCCATGGGTATCGCAGATATGCTTGTTTTCAATCCGGCGGTCAAACAGGTCTTTATGGCGGTCCAGAAACATTTGGGTTGCGGCTTTTATCAGTTGAACTTTTCTTTTGTTGGCCCCGGTGTCGGAAAAATCAGGCAGGCGGTTGAAATTATCCCGGCACTTTTGCCCAATAGCCTCAAAAGAACCAAACTGGTCCATCTCCTTTTTTGTTAGTGCAGATGCGGTATAAAAATCCGACAGGGTGTGGATCAGGCGGTCGATGAATGATTCAGTGACCCGGTTTGATACAAGCAAAGATGCCAGGGTGTTTTCATCCGGCAGCCGCCGCATTCTAACGGCGTAATCCACGGTCTGTCCGGAACTGTTCAATCCATATGTGTTTTTGTCCCATGTGATCTTTTCAACCCCAAGATAGATGTCTGTGGTGAGCCGCTGATTCAACCGCATTTCTTCACAGCAGAATTTATAACGCTTTTCCAGGGTGCTGAAATCAAGAAATCCCAGATCTACGGGTTTCTTTACTTTATAGACCAGATCATTGGCAAGAAAGACATCAGAGATATGTGTCTGTTTGTGAATGATTTCGGTGGGCTTGTGGGGATAAAAATCAGCAGATGTCATGGCCGCAACCAATGTGTCATGGCCATCTGTTTGTGTCCTGGTATCCATGCGATTGTCCTTATTTTATTGTTTCAATCGGTTCCAATGCATCTGACACCCACATTATACCGAAACAGTTATAAAATAAATGGGGGAATGCACCCATTTGGCAGGGTACCTGGCTGCACACCGGATCTGAACGGGCCTGATGATCCATTGATCCGGTTTTGCTGTAAAACATGCGCTGTCTTTTGATCTGCATGAAAACGCAGATACAAATACATGTTTTTCCTGATTGCAGGTCAGGTTCGCAAAAAGTGATAATCCATGGGATCTGGAACCAGAAAAAGATGGTTCAGAAAGGTTTGCTTTGGATGCAACCAAATGGGCGGAGCTATTTATATAACAATGCATAGGAAAAGTTAGCAACTTGCATACCTGTGCAAAGATTGCTTGACGAGGCAGCGGCAAATGAGAGATAATTACCCATCAGACATCAGAATTTACCCGTCAGAATGATTTCAAAAATCTGATGAATCGTAACCTGCCCATGATGTGTTTTCGACCAGAACCTGGATTGCTGGAGTGCAGATTCAGCACTTGGCAGATCCAAACCGATGCAAAGGAATACAATTATGAAAATATGGCCTGGACAACCCTATCCCTTAGGTGCTGTGTTTGATGGCGCCGGCACCAATTTTTCCTTGTTTTCTGAGATTGCAGAGCGTGTGGAACTATGCCTTTTTGATGAAAATGACAATGAAACATGTATCGACCTCCCTGAGGTGACAGGGTATTGCTGGCATGGGTATCTGCCCACAGTGGAGCCGGGCCAGCGGTATGGATTCCGTGTCCATGGACCCTGGGACCCCTCCCGGGGTTTTTGCTGCAATTCTGCCAAGCTGCTGCTGGACCCTTATGCCAAAGCCATGGACGGCCAGGTGCAGTGGGATGAGGCGGTATTCGCCTATCCATTTGATGGGGGACCCGGCATCCGCAGCGATACGGACAGCGCACCTTACATGCCCAAATGCGTGGTGCACCAGCCCTATTTTGACTGGGACGGAGACCGCCGCCTGCAGTTTTCCTGGCATGAAACCGTGATATATGAAACCCATGTAAAAGGGTTTACGGCCCGCCACCCGGAGGTTCCCCCTGAAATGTGCGGTACCTATGCAGGGCTTGCACATCCTGCGGTTGTTGAATACCTTAAAAATCTTGGTGTGACAGCGGTTGAACTGATGCCCGTGCATTTTTTCATCCATGACAAGCATCTGACGGATAAGGGACTGAAAAACTTTTGGGGCTACAACTCCATTGGGTATTTTTCCCCCCACAACGAATATGCGGCAGACAACCGTCCCGGCGGTGTTGTGGCGGAATTCAAACAGATGGTGAAAACCCTTCACCAGGCCGGCCTGGAAGTGATTCTGGATGTGGTCTACAACCACACGGCAGAGGGAAACCACCTGGGACCCATGCTCAGTTTCAAGGGAATCGACAATACCTATTATTACCGGCTTACCGAAGATCCGCAATACTATATGGATTATACCGGGACCGGCAACACCTTGAATATGCGCAATCCCCATGTGCTGCAGCTTGTCATGGATTCTTTGCGGTACTGGGTACAGGAGATGCACGTGGACGGGTTCCGGTTTGATCTGGCATCCACCCTGGCCCGGGAGCTGCATGATGTGGACCGGCTGTCCGCTTTTTTTGATATTATCCAGCAGGACCCTGTTATCAGCCAGGTAAAGCTCATTGCCGAACCCTGGGACGTGGGGGAGGGCGGCTACCAGGTGGGCAATTTCCCACCGGTGTGGACCGAATGGAACGGCAAATACCGGGACTGCGTCCGGGATTTCTGGCGGGGGGAAGACCAGACCATGGGCGAGTTTGCCGCCCGTTTTACCGGCAGTTCCGATCTGTATGAAAACACCTCCCGCCTGCCCTATGCCAGCATCAATTTCATCACAGCCCATGACGGGTTCACGCTGCATGATCTGGTTTCCTACAATGAAAAGCATAACATGGCCAATGGCGAGGAAAACCATGATGGAGAGGACCACAACCGGTCCTGGAACTGCGGAAAGGAAGGTGCAACAGAGCAGCGGAAAATACGCCGTCTGCGCAACCGCCAGAAAAGAAATTTTCTGGCAACCCTTTTCCTTTCCCAGGGGGTGCCCATGCTGTTAGGGGGCGATGAGATCGGCCGTACCCAGCAGGGGAACAACAATGCATACTGCCAGGACAATGAACTGTCGTGGTACAACTGGGAAAATCTGGACGAAATCCTTCTGGATTTTTGTCAAAAATTGATTCAGTACCGCAAAGACCATCCGGTTTTCCGCCGCAGGGGATGGTTTCACGGCAGATCCATTCATGGCAGCGATGTCGATGATATCAGGTGGTTTACCATGGCGGGAGAGCAGATGGATGAACAGGACTGGGGGATAGGGGTTACAAAATCTCTTGGGGTGTTTTTGAATGGTGCCACAATTCCCAACCCCAATCCCCGGGGGGAGCCGGTAACCGATGACAACTTTTACCTGATATTCAATGCCCACCCTGAGGCGCTGCAATTCATTCTTCCAGGCCCGGATTATGGCAATTCTTGGATAAAGGAAATCGATACGGAAACCGGGTGGCTGGACGAACCGCCCTCACTGAAGGCAGGGGACGCGATCATGGTTGCGGCCCGTTCCCTGGTGGTGCTGCGCCATGAAATTTGATCCCGTTGCAACCTACCGGCTCCAGATGCATGCCGGATTCGGCTTTGACCAGGCTTCAGAGATTGTGCCTTATCTGTATGATCTGGGTATCAGCCATCTGTATACGTCTCCATACCTCCAGGCAGCTGCCGGCAGTACCCATGGCTATGACATTGTTGATCCCGCACAGGTAAATGAGGAACTCGGGGGAGCCCGTGCCCATGCCCGTATGTGTGAGACCATTCAAGCCGCAGGTCTCGGTCACATGATCGATGTGGTACCCAACCATATGGCCATTACCGGCCGCCAGAATCCCTGGTGGTGGGATCTGTTGAAACATGGTCCCTCCAGCCGCTTTGCCGGCTTTTTTGATGTGGACTGGTACAATGGGGCAAAGCGCTGGCCCGGCAAAATGCTTCTGCCGGTTTTGGGAGACCACTACGGCTGCATCCTGGAAAATGGAGAACTGCGGTTGACCTTTGAAGACAAGGATTTTGTCCTTCATTATCATGACCATGTGTTTCCTGTGGCACCCCCCAGTGCAGCCGAAATATTGTCCAGGGCGGGCGAAGCCGGCAAATCAAAAGAAGCGCGCATCAAAGCTGAGGTGACCCGCCTGAACCAAGACCCGGATGCACTGGATATGCTCATTGACCAGCAGCATTACCGGCTTGCTTTCTGGCGGATGGCAAACACTGATCTTGGATACCGCAGATTTTTCGATATCAGTGATCTGGCAGGCATTCGGGTGGAGGAAAAAACCGTGTTCCAGGCTGTCCATGCGCAGCCGTTATCCTGGGTGAAAAAAGGATGGGTTCAGGGCCTGCGCATTGACCATCCGGACGGTCTGTGGGACCCGGCCCAATATTTTCACCGGCTGCAAAAAGCCTGCCCCGGTGCCTGGATCGTGGTGGAAAAAATTCTTGAGCCCAAAGAAAATCTGCCATCAGACTGGCCTGTTGCCGGCACTACAGGATATGATTTCATGAACCTTGCAGGGGGGCTGTGTATAGATCCTGCATCCGAAGATGCGCTCACACAGTTGTATGCAGATTTTACAGGAACCCAGAAACAGTTTGAAGCAGTGGTCCATGAATGCAAGCACCTGGTGCTCTTCACGCTGTTTGCCAGTGAAATCAACCGGCTCACCACGCTGTTTGAAGAGATCTGTGAAAGACACCGGCGGTACCGGGACTACTCACGGCAACAGTTGCGAACGGCCCTGTTTGAGACAGCTGTGCATTTTCCGGTGTACCGGTCCTATGTGTCTGCATCCATGAACAGGGTTTCCCAAAAAGATGAACAGGTTATAGATGCGGCCATTGAAGGTGCCGTAATGGCACGCCCGAATCTGGACCCGGCACTTTTTTCATTTCTCAGGGCGTTATTGCTTCTCCAGGTCCCGGGGACTGTGGAAGCAGAACTGGCCATGCGGTTCCAGCAGTTGACCGGGCCGGCCATGGCCAAGGGGGTGGAAGACACCGCTTTTTATCGGTACCACCGGCTCATTTGTCTCAATGAAGTGGGAGGAGACCCCGGCAGATTCGGTGTCAATCTCCGGGCGTTTCACACGGCCTGTGCCCGTGCCCAAAGAGAACATCCTCTGGGGCTGCTGGCCTCCACTACCCATGATACCAAGCGCAGTGAAGATGTTCGGGCCCGGATAGCCCTGCTTTCCGAGATACCCGGGCAATGGGCGGATGCGGTCCGCAGATGGGCTGATAACAATGCCCGCTTTCGCACAGGCGAGGTGCCTGACCCCAATACCGAATACCTGTTATACCAGACCCTGGTCGGTGCCTGGCCCATTGATCTGGAAAGGATAAGCGCGTATATGGAAAAGGCGGTCAAAGAAGCCAAAGTACACACCTCCTGGACAGACCCGAACCAGGCCTATGAACAGGGCCTGGCTGATTTTATCGCAGCTGTTCTGGCAGACACAAAATTCTGCACAGATCTGGAAAATTTTGTCGCAGACCTGATTGCACCCGGCAGAATCAACAGCCTTGCCCAG
>DATFJY010000078.1:0-28118 GCA_035268905.1 Desulfotignum sp. | reverse complement strand
GATCAGGAAAAATGGGATGCCCAACGGGCAGAACTGGCGGCCGAGTTTGACCGGCTTAGGGCGGAAAACGAGATTCTGGAAGCGGAAAACAAACGGTTGTCAGACGCATCCGCCACACTCGGGCAGGCGGTTGACCAGCTGGAGCAGGAAAAGATCCAGACCCGGAAGGTCCGGGAGGAGCTGCTGCCGTTTCTGGCCAAAGTGCAGGCGGATCTGGCCCGGTTTGTGGCCGATGATATTCCGTTTCTGCCGGAAGAGCGAAACACGCGCCTGGAAAAACTGGCTGTCCTGATGGAAGATCCCGAGCTGCCGGTGGCGGAAAAATTCCGCAAGACCATGGAGGCATTGAGTATCGAGGCAGAATACGGCAACACCATCGAGGTGTATCGCGACCGGATCCTGCTGGGGGACCGCCGGGTGTCCGGGCAGATTTTCCGGCTGGGTCGCATCAGCCTGTATTATCTGTCCCTGGATGGCCGGGAGGCAGCCGTGTTCGATGTGGGGGAGCAGCGGTGGCGCCGCCTGGATGACCAATTTGTCCCGGCGGTGGCGGCAGCCGTGGAGATCGCTTTGAAACGGCGGACCGCCGGCCTTCTGGACCTGCCTTTGGGCCGGCTGGCAACCCCGTGAAGGAGACGGATATGAATCCCATGACCCCAAGGATACCATTGCTGATTTGTCTGGCCTGCCTGGTCGGCCTGATTTGTCTGAACCCGGCCGGGGCACTGGCGGATGATATGCGCCAGTCCTTTGCCGTTCAGGCGGAAAAGCGCGCACGGATGGAAGAACAAGCCCGGCAGGAACTGGCCAGAGCCAAAGCCGAGGCACAGGAGCGGACCCGGCAGATCAAACAGGACAAAGATGCCCTGACCGCAGCCATCCAGGACCTGAAAAACCGGAACAAAACCCTGGAAACGGACAACCAGGAACTGGCACAGCTGATCCGGGAGCGGCAGGCGGCTAAAGAGGCATTGAATGAAGAACTGGCACAGTCCCGGGCGGAAAACCGGGAGTTGTCCGGGTTTATCCGCAGCGCGGCCAAAGACCTGGAAGGGCTGCTGCTGCAAAGTCCCCAGAGCGCGTTGTCCGACAACCGGCATGGATTTCTGGCTCCGGTGCTCCATGCGGAGCGGTTTCCCTCCATGACCGATATCCGTGCCATGGCAGATGCCTGGTTTGATGAAATTTCCGCCGCAGGACAGGTCCGGATTGTAAACGGCCACATTGTCGACCGCCAGGGCATGGACCGGGAGGCCCGAATTCTGATGCTGGGAAATTTTACCGGAATTTATGTGCTGGAACAGGCGGGTGCCCCGGAACCGGAGGTGGGGTTTTTGCTGTATTCCGATGCCAGCCAGCGGTTTTTTGCCCTGTCCCGGCTGCCGGAAGCCGCCACTGTCCGGAGGATCGAAGGCTACCTGGCCGGGGATCGGCCGGATGTGCCCGTGGATATCTCCCGGGGTACGGCCCTGCGGCAATATACGCTGGAGCTGGATCTGGCAGATCAGATCCCAAAGGGCGGGCCCATTGTGTGGCCCATCCTGGCCATCCTGGGACTGGCCCTGCTCATCCTGCTGGAGCGGCTGGTGTTTTTCTTCCGCAAACAGATGACATCCGAACCGTTCATGGACAAACTCCGTACCCTGGTGTCTGCCGGGGACTGGGAAGGGTGTGAGGCCCTGTGCCGGTCCCGGAAAAACAAATGGATCCCCGATATCCTGCTCACGGCCCTGGCATTCCGGGATCACACCCGCCAGGATATGGAAAACGCCCTTCAGGAGGCGATACTGGGAAAAATACCCGCCATCGAGCGGTTCGTGTCAACCCTGGGCATGCTGGCGGCCATCGCTCCGCTGCTGGGACTGCTGGGTACGGTCACGGGCATGATCAACACCTTTCACGTGATCACTTACTACGGGGCCGGGGATCCGAAAATGATGTCCGGCGGGATTTCCGAGGCCCTGGTCACCACCATGCTGGGGCTGACCGTGGCCATCCCGATCATGCTGTTTCACACGTTGCTGTCCCGGCGGGTGGAAACCCAGATCAGCCAGATGGAGGAAAAAGCGGTGGCGTTCGTGAACATGGTGTTCAAAGCCAGAAACGAATGCTGCAGGCCGTAACCCATGCGGAACCATGATCTTCTGGCAGATCTGCTGCCGCTGTTTGACAACCTGGCCGCCTATATCCGGTCCGGAGGGCTGGTCATGGTGCCCATCCTGGTGGTATCCCTGGTGATGTGGGTGCTGATTTTCAACCGGGTCTGGTTCATGCGCACCCTGTATGTGAAAAATATCTCCCGGACCCGGGCCGGGGAGCTGGTGCGGTTGAACCAGCGGCCCGATGACCGGTCCAAAGGGGCCAACAGCCTTCTGGTCCGGCAGTTTCTGGCCCGGCGCACCCATGACCGGGACCTGGACGGGTATATCCTGGATGAGACCGTAATGGGATTGTGCGCTTCCCTGGACCGGTACCTGGCCGCCATCCGGGTGCTGTCGGCCGTGGCCCCGCTGCTGGGGCTGCTGGGCACGGTGGTGGGCATGATGCACACCTTCGAGGTGATCACGGTGTTCGGCACCGGCAATGCAAGGGCCATGGCCGCCGGGATTTCCGTGGCCCTGATCACGACCCAGACAGGGTTGATGGTGGCCATACCCGGGCTTTACATGGCCGGGTGGCTCACCCGTCGGTCCCGGAACCTGAAAAACCGGATCTCTGCCACAGGCATGTACCTGCGGCGGTACATATAAGGATTACAACATGCTCAATATAACAGCCGCCAGGCGGGCCCAAAAACAGACCCTGGAACTCAATATTGCACCGCTCATCGACATGGTGTTCATTCTGCTGATCTTTTTTTTGGTGACCACCTCATTTGTCAAGGAAACCGGGGTGGATATCAACCGGCCCACGGCAACCACGGCCGTGACCACGGCCCCCAATACCATTCTCATCGGTGTAACCAAAGAGGGGACCGTGCACCTGGACCGCCGGGAGATCGATGTGCGGGCCGTGCGGGCCAATGTGGAACGGGCCATGGCGGAAAATCCCGAGGCCGCCGTGGTGATTGTGGCGGACAAAGACAGCACCACCGGTCTGGTGATTGATGTCATGGATGCCTGCAAGCTGGCCGGGGCGGAAAACGTGGCCATTGCCGCCGGCCTGCCCGGAGGGGAATAGGGTCTTGGTCCTGAAATCATCCATACCGGCCCGGGAGCCGGGTTCATCCCCGGCATTGCCGGGCGGGGCCGGGGCAGGGCCGGATGGCACAACCCTGTCCGGCGGGCTGAACCAGCACTTCGGTCCGGGAAACTGGGCCGGCTGGATACTGGCTGTGTTGCTGGCTGCAGCGTTGAACCTGTTTTTGTTTGCCGTGATGCCGGAGATGATCCGTGCCGTGCCGGAAAACATGGAACGGCAGGCGCCGGTTCAGGCCATTCAGGTGGTGCGGGTCAAGCGGCCCGAACCCCCGCCGCAAAAAGAGAAGCCCCCGGAACCGGAGCCGCCGAAACCGAGGGAAACCGCGGCCCCCAAACCGGTGCAGAAACAGATGCCCAAACCGCCGGCCCCAAAGCCGTCCCTGCCCTTTGCCTTGAACCCGAAGCTGCCCCCCATGTCCCATTCCCTGGAGATGCCGCCCCTGGAATCCTTTGCCATGGATGCGCCCCGGCTCAAGGACCGGTACCTGGCCCATGAACTGGATGCCGGCCTGATTCCTCTGGCCAAGGTGGCGCCGGTGTATCCGCTGCATGCAGCCCGGCGGGGCATTGAAGGAAAGGTGCGGGTGCAGTTTCTGGTCACAGCCCAAGGGATGGTACAGGATATTACAATTCTGGATGCGGAACCGGAAACGGTATTTGAGCAGAGCGTCATCGACTGTGTGTCCCGGTGGCGGTTCCAGCCCGGACGGGTCCAGGGCATCCCGGTGGCGGCCCTGGCACAGACCACCATCAAATTTCAACTGGAGTAGGCATGATCCGACACATCAGACAGGGAATTAGAAAAATCCGGTGCCGCTCGCAGGGGTGGGTGGTGTTGATGTTGATTATGCTGCTGATGGCTTTTTCAGGACCGGTCCAGACCCTGGCAGCCACAGCAGGCAAAGAAAACATGCCCCTGGGTGCGGGCATGGCAGTGAACAAGGCCCAGTCCCTGATGGCGGAAGGCAAAGCAGACCAGGCCCTGGCCGTATTGACCCGGTATTCGGAAAAACAGGGAAAAGAGGTTCATTTTTATATCGATTTTCTGACCGGCTTCTGTTTTACCGAGCTGGGGCAGACCCGGGCGGCGGCGGCCGCATTTCAGCGGGCCGTGGAAAAACAGCCCGACCTGTCCGAGGCCTGGCTCAACCTGGCCCGGTGCCAGTATGAACAGGGGCAGATGTCCGAGGCGGCCCGGGCCTTTGAAAAAGGGTATGTCACCAGTGAGGAAAAGAAGGCCATCCACCTGTTTTATGCAGCTGCCTGTGATTTCCAGGCCGGCCGGCCGGATGCTGCCCTGACCCTGTTCGAGCGCCTCATGGCGGCCCATCCCGAAGCGGTCACCCTGGAATGGAAACAGACCCTGGTCAATATCCTGTTTGCCCTGGAAAAATATCGGGAAGCCCTGCCGTGGCTGGAAGAGCTGGCAAAAAAGACAACCGGGGACTCCCAACGGCAGTGGCAGGAGATGCTGCTGTACCAGTACCTGTCTTTGGAGATGAAACAAAAGGCCCTGGCATATGCCCGGTATCTCACCCGCACCCACCCGGAGGACCCGGGCTGGTGGAAGGCCCTGGCCCATGTCCACCTGACGGACAACCGGTTTGAAAAGGCCCTGGCCGCAATGCTGAGCTACTCCTATCTGACCCCTTTGACCCGGGAAGAATCCCGGCTTGTGGCCGATCTGTATCTGTCCTGCAATATCCCGCTGTCCGCAGCCCGGCAGTACGAAGTCTGGCTGGCACAGCACCGGGACAGCCTGTCGGAAAAACAGGTCCTGGAAAGGATCAAGGCCATCTCCCGGGCCTGGCTGTCCGCCGGAAACCTCGATCAGGCCCTGGCCTGGGTCGAAAAAGGCCTGGCCAAAACATCTGACAAAGAACTTTTGGGCATCAAAGCGTATGTGATGGCAACACGGAAATTGCCGGATTGAATGGGAAAAAAATTCAAAATGGTTGTGGTTTTTTGGATTAATGTACAAACAGCTCAACCTAATGCGGGAAACCCGTAACCCAAGTGCCCCTCATCTCTTTTTTGTTTTGTCGACAGGAATTCAAAAGTAAGGCGCTAACGATCGACGAAAAAAATATTGACATTTATTGCTTTAAAGCTACAATTGCATTGTGGGTGATTTTGATTCAAAAATAGAACTTTTCGAATATTTGACTGAAGATGGAGAAAACCCCTTCCATAAATGGCTTATTTCACTGAAAGATCGATCCGCACGTGCAAGGATAAGAGTCCGGTTGAATCGTGTAAGGCTTGGGAACTTTGGCGATTGCAAACCTGTTGGCAAAGGTGTGAGTGAATTGCGAGTGGATTATGGCCCGGGCTATCGGGTTTATTTCGGGAAATCGGATAGGAAGATTGTGATTGTGCTGTTGGGAGGTCAAAAAAAATCACAATCAAAAGATATTCAGTTAGCTCAGGCATATTGGGATGATTTCCAAAGGAGAACGAAATGAAAGTCTTGGAAAAGTATGAAAATAGTCTTAAAGAAGATCTTCGTGATCCGGCTGAGGCTGCAGAATATTTAAATGCAGCATTGGAGGATGGATCTCAGGAAATGTTTTTACTGGCATTAAAAGACGTTGCAAACGCAAAGGGGATTTCTGAGATAGCACGGGAAACAACACTTAACCGTGAAAACCTTTATCGAATTCTTTCAATACAAGGCAATCCAAAATTAAAAAGTCTGAGTTCTGTTCTTCATAGTGTCGGTTTAAAACTGTCCATTGAAGTAGAAAGTCGAAGTAAAATGGCTCTGAATGCAGAATAATGGTTGATCCATACCGTAACGTCCAACCGAGTCATGCATTAGGCCTCATAATTTCAAGCTTTCTCTCCAATAAAATCAAGCGGCAAATCGACTGTGTCTTTCCCCCGGTGCATCACGTTTTCCAGTTTTGTTGCTGAATAGACCGTGACCAGACCGTTTGACAGCCGCTGAAAGGTCACCCGGATAAATCCTGCGGATGCAAGTATCCCCTGGACCCTTTCCGGGGGAGGAAAAGACCGGATGGATTCGGCAAGGTATATAAACGGGGCATGTTCACCGGTGATCACCTTGCCGAAACCCGGCATCACCGAAAACGAATACCAGTGGTAGAGAGCCCTGATCCAGCGGCTTTTCGGGATGGAAAATTCCATGATCACCAGTTTTCCGCCGGGGATCAGAACCCGGTGTATTTCCTGCAGCCCCCGGGGAAGATCCGACAGGTTCCGGATGCCGTATCCCACGATAACCGCGTCAAAGGATTTATCTGCAAACCCCAGCTGTTCCGCGTCTGACTGCACCCATTGGATGGGGTTTTCACATGGGTTTTCAGCGCTGTTGCTTTTTCCGGCTGCCAGCATGGACCGGCTCAGGTCACAGACCACGGGCATCCCCCTGGTTGTGGTGCCGGCTATCCTGCGGGCGAACTCTCCGGCCCCGCCGCAAAGATCCAGGATTCGGCATCTTTTCTTGAAGGCAAGATGCTTCAGGGCGATCCTCCGCCAAAAGAAATGAAGACCGAAACTCATGAGGGTGTCGGCCAGGTCATACCTTTTGCCGATGGCATCAAAGTATTGTACCACCACTTTTTTTTTGTCGGCGCCCGGCGTCATTTCGGGAAGGATATGGTGCGGCTTTCCCATTTAAGAAGGGTTACCCCAGTTTGCGGCCTCGGCATACTGCATGCAGCGGGAAAAAATGCGGTAATCGAAATCCGGGCATGATATGCCTTTTGGGTCCAGAATAGCGGCGGTTCTGGTGTTGTCAAAAATGCGTTCGTCCTGCATGTACTGCCGGTAGATTTCCGTGTAGCGGCTGAACAGGATTTCCAGGCTGCTTTGTGTACCGGGGGGGACATCTCCAGCCGGCACGGCCTGTATGCCGGTGATATGGAAATAGGTTTGGGTATAGTGGATGAAATCGGAAATTGATGTGATGGTGTTACTGGTGATGTGAAATACGCCACCATCCAGTGCGGTGTCCATGATGGCTGAAAAGGCTGCGGTAAAAAAATCCACCGGGATCAGATTGATGCCCCCGGACGGGGCGGCTTCAATCCTTATGGGCATATGGGCGGTCCCGTCCGGACGAAAAGAAATGCCCATTTTATCAGCGCTTTCCCGGGTGTGTTCCTGGTGTTTTTGATGGTAGAGGTTTTTTAAAAACACCAGAATTTTCACCGGGTAGTACATGGCATTGAACCTGAGTGTCTTGCCGGTCCGGGAGTTGCCGTACACGATGGACGGCCGGTATATGTTCAGGCGGATGCCTTCCCGGCGGCAGCGCGCAGCAGCTGTCACTTCAGCACGGTGTTTGGTTTCTTCATATACATTGAAAAACGACCGGGTGTCCTTCAGGGTTTCCGGGCAGATCCCGCGTCTTTTTCCGGCGGCATAGGCGGTACTGATAAAGTGAAAAAAACAGCACCGGCTTTTGGCCGCAAAATCCAGGAGGTGGTGAAGATTTTCCACATTGGCTTTTTCAATCTGTGCGCGTTTGCGTTCTGAAAAGGAGGTATCAGAGGCGCAGTGAATGATTTCGTCGACCCCGGCGGCCAGCCGGTGATAGTCAGCTAAAGACAGGCCGAGGTCGGCACGGTTCAGATCGGCTGCTACGATTTGTACACAAGATGGCATCCCATCCGTGCCCATCCAGTCAAACAATGCTTGTACGCGCTCTTTCGGGGCTGTATTATCCCGGGACCGGGCCAGGATAATGACTGTATACCCTTGCTGTGCAAGCATTTCAGCAAGATGGATACCCAGAAATCCTGTGGCCCCGGTCAACAGGAAACAGGTGTTTTTCGACCGCCGTTTTCCGGTTATTTCAATTTCTGTCGCTCTGATATCTCCTCCATTGTGATGCAAAAAAGGACATGCAAAAATGCGGAATCCCTTTTTGGGCTGTATTCAGGTATACAAAAAATTTTCTTTTCTGGCGCATCCCTGGGAAAAGACATATTTGAGAAACGTCACCCCTTTGCAGGTGCGGCTCAGTTTGTCCACCATGGGTTCGATGTCCGCCATGGCCAGCCGGATTTTTTCTGATTCCGTGCTGTCGGTGTGGTCGATATAATAGTCATATTCCAGAATACCGCGTTTGCCCAGATCCAGGGGGGTGATAAACCCCAGGTCATGTTCGATATCGTGTTTTTCGGCAATATCTGCAAATGAGGCGATCAGTTCCTGGATCACATCCACCGGTTCCAGGGGGACATAAATGAGGAAAGCAAACATGTGCTTGTGCCGGGACATGCGTGCGCTGACGATGCGAAACATGGCCAGCCAGACCATATCGGTCATGTGGGGACGGCGGTACAGCGCTTCGTAGAAATCCCGGAGATCTTCATCCACAGCAGCGGCAATGGTTTCAGGAGACGGGGAAAGAATCTCCTCCAGCACCGGGAGCATTTCTTGGCTGAAAACAGTTTCATAGGCCGGCCGGTCACTTTCCAGTCCCTGGACGATGTCTGCCAGATCGGATCTGTTCAGTTGGGGCAGTCCGAGCATGAACATCCTGAGAGTGCTGCTGTCTATGACACAGGGAACCATCTGCCGGATGCTGCTGCGGGCATATTTGTCGCCGATGACGGACACCACACAGGTCATTTCGAGCATGCCGCTGAAAACATCCCGGGTCTGTTCTGCAAGGGTGCGGGTGGGGGAGATGAAAGTGGACAGGTAATGCCCGCCCAGTATGCCCACGGCAAGCCCAATGCGGCGGCGGCTGATGTCTTTGGCAAAGGAGACCGCATCGGCAAGGGTGGTAAACGGCACCAGCAGGCCTTCTTCATCATCGGTGACCGGATGCATCCGTACCCGGGCCCCGGTACAGATGCCCGGAGACGGAAGCACGGCTTCTTCAAAACCAAACACATTGGGCGCATGTTTGTCATTGATGCTGAAAACCGTGCCGTGCCTGTCCACAAATGTCATATCAACAATGTGGTCGGCACCCACGCCATAGACATTGGCCCAGGTGGAAAACAATCCCGTACAGACGATGTTGCCGCATACCGTTGCCGCCGGTTCCGCCGTGTTCACCCGAAACCCCTGGTCGGCAGCCGCTTTCTGCAGTTCAAAAGAGGTGACCCCGGGTTCGATGACAGCTGTCCAGTTGTCCGGATCCAGCTGGATGTTTTTCATCCGGTTGACATCGATGACAATGCCCGGGGTAAAGACAAATCCGAAAACACTGCCCCCGTTTCCCCGGACCACCGCCGGGATACGGGCCTTGTCCGCAAACCGGACGATTTCCACCAGTTCATCCGCACTGCCGGGCAGTACCACATACCCGGGCATCTGCGGGTCGGCCAGGGGAAAAGGGTCGTTGGCATAGGCCATCAAATGGGCCGGGTCATTGGTGGCCCATTTTTCACCCACAATGGTTTTCAAAGCCTTCAGCGTGTTATCTTTCGGGATTATAACCGCTTTTTCCCCTTTTTCCTGGAACACGTCAAGGAATGCTTTTAAGGCGTGCATGACCTTCATGGGCCGCATTCCGGTCACAAAATGGCACTGCCTGTCGCAGGATCCGCACAGGGTGCACGATGAAATAATCTCCACTGCCGCTTCGGTGACAGGAACCAGGTCTTTGGCAAGGGCATCGCATAGATCCATCCGGCCCTGGGGGAAATAGCCGACGTAGGGGGTTTGTTTTGCCGGCGGGCAGAGCCCGGTTTCCAGGTAGTCGATTTTACACATGGCATAGTGGCGGCATTGGGCAGCTGTTTGGCGGATATTTTCAGGGATATGGTCCAGGGGGTTCATTAAACGGTCGTCCTTCCGGTTTCAGGTTGCGGGGCAGACTGTTTCATGCTTGGTTTTGCCCGGCAGGGCATGCCGTCATTGCGGCAAAAAAATCATTGGTCAGCAACCCCGATTGGTTACTATAAAGAAATTGTGCTTTCCGGTCAAAAAAAACTTTTTTGCATTTCAGCGGTCCTTTCTGCTTGCGCCGTGGATCTGTGTCAAAAAACTTCCTTTTTTGCGGTAATTTGCGGCAATAAATTTCGGATAGGTTTTTGGCGGGCGGTATGATATTCTGGAGTGAAAGGGATATAGAAAAGGAGTATTTTTTTATGAAAATTATCGATCAGGGGTATGAGATCATCAGCCTGCCGGAGGATCTGCTCCAGACCATCGAAGCGGCAGGCCGCACCTGTTACAAATCAGAGGACAAAATTACGCCCGATTCGGCAGCCGGTTTTGTGGCCCGTATGCGGGACCGGGGCCACCATGCCATGGTCGAATTCGGCGACATCATTGCCCGGTTTGTCACCAACCGGGGGGTGACCCATGAGCTGGTGCGGCACCGGCTGTTTTCCTTTGCACAGGAATCCACCCGGTATGTGCGGTATGACGGAAAAATGGAGTTCATCCGGCCCTGCTGGTGGGAAGACAGCACCCCGGCCCAGCAGGAAACCTGGGAGACTGCCATGAAAGATGCGGAGACATATTACCTGGAACTGCTCAAAAGCGGGTGGCGGCCGGAACAGGCAAGAGAGGTGCTTCCCAATTCTTTGAAAACCGAAATTGTGGTCAAGGGCAATATCAGAGAATGGCGCCACATGTTTGCCCTGCGGTGTTCCAAAAAAGCCCATCCCCAGATCCGGGCACTGATGATCCCCCTGCTGTCGGAACTCAACAAACGCCTGCCGGTGGTGTTTGAAGATCTTTTATCCTGAATACTGCGGACCCGGTCATAGGAATTTTTTGTGACCGGGTCTGCAGTTCATCAGATGCTGTTTGCAGAAGGTGTCAGGATGACATGCACCCGTCATCCTCTTTGGTCACCTTGGTGTAACATTCATCACGGTCTTTGTCATTGTCGGATGATGTGTCACAGTCGCTCATTTTTTCCACGACATTTTTCTGGTCTTCTGCGTCGCAATAATCTTTTTTCTTGTCTTCTTTTGTCATTATATGACTCCTTTTCTGTCAAAAAAATTCTGTCAGTTATTCTATCAAGTTTATGGTTTTAATAAATATAATGTAACGTACTGGGACAAAATGTCAACCATTCCACTGGATATTTGCCTGAGTGGCGTGCGCTCTTAAGAGAGCATCAGTCGGTGTCCTGTGAACAGATCGTCAGAGCCTTAAGGAGGGCTGGTACAATATGCCGGATTTCAGGATAGGTGTTTTTTGGGACAAAGGAGGGCTGCATGAATATGCCTTGACATTTGAACCGCTTATGAGAATAATGTCTGGTCATGACACCTGCATGCAGGCAGCAGGGAAAATCATCACATATAAGGCGGCAGGCAGCAATTTTGGAAGACAACAGCCAGATAAAAATTTTGACCATTGAGGATGAATCCGCTATCCGCCAGAGCATCCGGACATTTCTGGAAGATTACGGGTTTTTGGTCCTGGAGGCGGAAAACGGCAAAACAGGTATTGAGCTGTTTTACAAGGAGCGGCCGGATCTTGTGGTCCTGGATCTGCGTATGCCGGAAATGGGCGGTTTGGAGGTTCTGGATGCATTGAACGGGAGCTTTGCGGATGTCCCTGTGGTGGTGGCATCCGGCACCGGCAATATCGAATCTCTGGTGCAGGCGCTGCATCTGGGGGCAAGGGACTATGTTCTCAAGCCCATACTGGACATGGAGGTGCTGTACCACTCCATTCAAAAATGTCTCAAAGAAAGCCGCATAAAAAAGGAAAACAAGGCATATCAGGAACGCTTGGAGGAACTGGTCAAAGAAAGGACCCTGGCCCTGAAACAAAGCAAGCAGCTGTACAAAGCTGTGTTTGAATATACCGGAACTGCTGCGGTTATCCTGGAACCAGACAATACCATTTCCATGGCCAATTCCCGGTTTGTCCAGCTGGCAGGCATGGACCGGGATGCTATTCAGGGCAAAAAAAAATGGACAAATTTTTTTTCACCCCAGGATGTGACAGCCCTGAACAATTATATCCAGGCAGAGGGAAAAGTTTCCGGTTTTTCCGGCGCGCCGATCCAGTATGAAGCGGGTTTTCTGGACAAAACCGGCCAGAAAAAATATGTATATGTCAGTCTGGGAAAAATTCCCGGCACCCATCGTCTGGTTATGTCCCTGCTGGATGTGACCGAGAAAAAAAAGGCGGAAAAACGGTGGCAGGGCCTTGAAAAGCAATTGATTAAATCCCAGAAGATGGAAGCCATTGCCACGCTGGCAGGTGGTATTGCCCATGATCTGAACAATATTTTGAGTCCGATCCTGGGGTATGCCGACATGATCATGCGTGCTGCAGATCCTTTCACCAGCACCTATCAGCGCAGTGAAAAGATCCGCAGAGCAGCGCTGCGGGCAGCTGACCTGGTGGGCCAGGTACTGTTCTTCAACCGTGCTGAACACCAGGAAAAACAGGTGTTTCAGCTGCATCCTCTGATTGCGGAAGTGATCAAACTGCTGCAGGCATCCATTCCCTCCACCATTCAGATCGTTGATCAGGTGGAAAAAAACTGCGGATCGGTCAAAGCAGACCCTACCCAGATCCACCAGGTTCTCATGAACCTGTGTACCAATGCCTATCATGCCATGGAGGAGACCGGCGGCATACTGACTGTGGTATTGCGGCAAAAAACATTGGACCCGGTTGATGTGATGGCATATCCAAACCTGACCCGGGGCACCGGGAACTACCTTGTCATGGAGGTGCATGATACAGGCTGCGGCATGACCAAAGATATTCTGGAGCGTATTTTTGATCCCTATTTTACCACCAAGGAAGACGGCAAGGGCACCGGTCTTGGCCTTGCCATGGCCTACAGCATTGTGCAGTCCCTTTACGGGGATATACTGGTGGAAACCCGGCCGGGTAGCGGCAGCTGTTTTTCCGTAATCCTGCCGGCGGTAACAGACCAGACAGGTTCACAACAAATAGATACCTGCCGGACAGAATGTCTGTTGGGATGTGGCGAAAATCTGCTGCTGGTGGATGATGAACCGGATGTGGTGGGCATGTGGCAGGAGGTGCTGGAAATGTTGGGATATGCACCAACGGCATTCATATCCAGCCGGAAAGCTTTGGCGTATTTCCAAAAATACCATGACCAGGTGGATTTGGTGATAACAGACCAGACCATGCCGGAAAAAACCGGGATCGAGATGGCAAAGCAGATGATTGCCATAAAAAAGGATCTGCCGGTTATCCTGTGCTCAGGATATGCCGGTCCTGCCACCAGGCAGATGGTGGCAGATGCCGGTATCAAAAAATTTGTGATCAAACCGGTGACCGTTGAAACCCTTTCAGGAGAAATACAACAATTATTATCACAGACATGACCGGAATATGGTCAAAAACCACATGAGGCAACCCATATGAATCAGGGCGTCAGACAATTTTTGATTCTGGATGATGAAGCAAGTATCCGCCAGAGTATTGCCGCGTTTATGGAAGATGAAGGATTTCATGTTTTCCAGGCGGAAACCAGTGAAGAGGCCCTTGAAATTGTAAAAAAAAACCACATTGATCAGTCAGTAGTGGATATCCGTTTGCCAGGGGTTGACGGCAACACATTCATGGTGGAAGCGGCAAAAATAAATCCTGATATGAAATTTGTCGTCCATACCGGATCAGCCGACTATATCCCCCCGGCACCTGTCAGGGCTTTGGGGGTTACTTCCGCGTGTGTGCGCATCAAGCCGGCCCTGGATATGACATCCCTGGTTGCCGCCCTGAACAAAGACGATGAAATCCCTTGATCCATGCAGATCCTGAACCCATCCCGGTGGTATCTTCATCCGGTATTTATCTTTGCCTGTTCCATTTTCGCACTGGCCACCTTTCTGGTGCTCACGGTGAGTCTGTATATGGAAATCAGGTCTGCCCTCGAGGTGGTTATTTTAAAATTCCACATCGATCCCCAGATGATTTTTCCCTCCAAGACCGGCATGACCATCCTGGTGCTCAGCCTGCTGATAACCGTTGTTCTGGCCGGAATTCTCCTGGCATTCATCTATTACCAGAAAACAGTGAATTTGTTCCGGCTGCAGCACAATTTTATCTACAATTTCACCCATGAACTCAAAACGCCGGTGACCTCTTTGCGGCTCTACCTGGAAACATTTGTCCGCCATCCCCTGGAACCTCAGGATATCAAACACTACAGTGAAAACATGCTCGAAGATATCAACCGGCTCACCGACAATATCAACCGGATTCTGAACCTGGCCCGCATAGAAAGCCAGAATTTCGGCTCAGAGGTGACCAAAGACAGCCTGGTGGATCTTGTCCGGCGGTTCATCAAAAAAAATGATTCCCTTTTCCGGGAATGTGATATTCAGATATCAAATCCGTCCAAGGCCAGGTTTGAATTTCCGGTGAACCTGTTTTTGTTTGAGATGCTGCTCATGAATATCGTGACCAATGCCATCAAATACAATGAATCAGACCGTCCGGAACTGAAAATTGTATTCAAGTCCCATATCCAGAAGGTGACAATGGATTTTATCGACAACGGCATCGGGGTCGACCGGCAGGAGGCAAGAAAAATTTTCCGCAAATTTTACCAGTCCGGCCGGGAGAACAGACAGCGGGTATCTGGATCGGGATTGGGGCTCTATCTGGTTTCCAGCATTGCCCGGATCCATGGGTGGCGTGCTTCTGTTCACAGTGAGGGAAAAGGAAGCGGTGCCCGGTTCACCATTACCATACCCCGGGCCGGCATTGCCAATGTCAGGGAGAAGAACATATGGAAACGGCTGAAAAAAAGCGTATTCTGGTCATAGAGGATGAAGCCCGCATCGCAGAGGGCCTGCGGCTGAATCTGTCCCTTGCCGGTTATGCCGTGTCAGTGGCTGGTGACGGTATTGACGGTTTGGACCAGTGGCGCACCTGGTACCCTGATCTCATTATTCTGGATATCATGCTCCCCATGATTGACGGGTTTTCCATTTTACAGACCATCCGCCAGGAGGATGAAAAAATACCGGTGCTGATCCTGTCCGCAAGAGGGGATACCCGGGACAAGGTCAAAGGCCTGCGGTACGGGGTAGATGATTACCTGGCCAAACCGTTTGACCTGGAGGAGTTTCTGCTGCGGGTAGAGCGGCTCATTCAAAAGAGCGCCTGGTATGAACCAGCCGCATCAGGAACACACGCACATGACAGCATGTTCCAGGGGGACCATTACCACTTTGGGGACAATCAGGTGGATTTTGTTACCTTTACGGCCCATTGCGCAGCCGGAGAGATTATTCTGACGGAACAGGAGATCACCCTGCTGAAAATTTTTATTGCTAACAAAGGCAAACCCCTGTCCCGGGAGATGCTGCTCAACGCCGGATGGGGATATGCCAGTGACACCTCCACCCGCACCGTGGATAATTTCATGGTACGGTTCAGAAAATATTTTGAAAAAAATCCCAAAAATCCCCAGTTTTTTAAAAGCCGTCGGTCAGTGGGGTATATTTTTGATCATGCCTGATCTTTTTTTATCGTAAAGTGGATGGTCATATGCTGCCCCGGCATGCCGTAATGGTCCAGGAATACCCTGGCCTTATGCCCCTGTCTGATGTCCGGCGGAAAGTGAATGATGATGGGGATATCTCCGGACAGCAGTCCTTCCTGATCACACTGCCAGCAGGGATAAGGGCCTGACCAGCCCAGGCCGCCGCACTGGGGGCATACCTGCCGTGCCGGTATGGTGATCTGTATCTGCCCGCCTGTCCGGGCCTGTTCCGCGGTCAGCGCCGCCATGAAGTTCAGGTTTTTTGTCCCCTGTCTGTCTTCTGGTCCCGGGCTGGGAAAGAAAGGCCGGGAAAAAAATCTTGAAAATGGCCGGTACGGCTGAGATGCCCTGAGGGGTGTGTGCTGAAAAAAAGTTTCCTGTGACGGTTCCGGAACAAGGGGTTCCACCGGCCTGGAAACGGCCTGGGCCTGCCTGGGCCTGGGCTTTCTTTCCTGAATCCGGGTATCATGGTGCCTGCGCCTTGCGGGATCGGACAGGACGGCATACGCTTCCTGAATGGCCTGGAAGGGCCGGTGGTTTCCTTTGTAGTGATCAGGATGGTATTCTTTGGCAAGCCTGCGGTAGGCATCTTTGATGTCTGCCTGGCTGGCATCAGATGTAATGCCCAAAACAAGGTAATAATCCTGCGGCATGGTATCACCTCCTGGCGGTAATATCTCTTACCAGTTCTTTTTATTCCGGTTCATGCGCGAAATCATGATTTCTGCAGTGCAGTGATCTGTTGTGCACATTGGTAAAAAGTAAAATAGGTTCATTACCTTGTCAATAAAAAATTATTAGTAATGAAAATTTTTCTTGACAGGAAGCCGGCCTGTTTTATTTTGGTGTCAAATACGAAAAAATGGGGATTGAAATACCAGAATATGATGTAAATACAGTGTGTTGGAAACCGGATGCATAAGTGAGTCAACCCATGTAAAACATAGGAGGTGGCGTATGGATATGAAAAAACTTGCGCCGTGGAACTGGTTTAAAAAAGAAACCGAAAATATAAAAAATATCTGCCTGCCCCTGAGGTTCGGCAGATTGAAATTCAGTCAACGTGATGACTGGGGTTCTTATTACTAATTATAATTTTTAAAAAAAATAATAGAAAAGGTATTGACATGGACGCTTTGATAACTAAATTCTGATCAAAGCGTCAGAAAGGTGAAAGCAGCGGCAGATATCTCACGCAGAAAGCATGAACAAAACAGGGTTACATGACAGTGTCGCAAACAGTGCAGTTACATGCCGGCTTTCACAAACAACAACAAAAAAAACCAATGCAGTAAAGGAGGATGTGTCATGTTTACAAGATTCAGCGATATCGACAGATTGTTCGGAACCATGGATATGCTCCGCCAGCGGTTGGACAATTTGAACACTGATTATGGTCGGCCCTATGGTACCAGATGGCTTATGGATGAAGGGTTTCTCCGGGCCAATCTGTACCAGACCGGTGATGGTTTTGAGATGCGGCTGGAGGTCCCTGGCATGGAAAAAGACTCTCTGGATATCAAAATTCAGGGAAATTATCTGGAAATTTCCGGTTCCCGGGATCAAAAACTGCCTGAAAGATACAAGGTGCACAGAACGGAAAGGACAAACGGGACTTTCTCCCGCAGTTTTACCCTGCCTGATGATGTAGACAGTAGCCGGGTGGAAGCCACCTTGAAGGATGGTATACTCTACCTGACCCTTCCAAAGTCAGAATCGGCAAAACCCAGGCAGATTTCCATCAACTAAATCCAGAATGGTTCATTGCCATGGAAAATTAATACCATCGTATATAGGGAGGCGTATCATGGATAAGAAGACCGAAATCGCAAAAAGAGATGATCAGAATATTGAAAAAACAAGAGAATTGTATGAAGTCGCACCGGCTGTGGATATTTGTGAAAATGAAGATGAAATTCTTTTGTATGCAGACATGCCCGGTGTGGCAAAGGATGAAATTTCTGTGAACATCGACAACGGCAGGCTTTCGCTGTCAGGTGTGAGAAAGCTGGAAGCCAGCGGGGCGGTTTCCTGGGAAGAGTTTGGAAATGTGGAGTTTGTGCGCAACTATTCCGTACCCCAGACCATTGATGTGGAAAAGGTGAAAGCAGAGCTGAAAAACGGGGTGCTCGCCCTGCACATGCCCAAATCAGAGGAAGCCAAGCCCCGGCAGATTGAGATCAAGACCGCCTAATGCTTTTACAGGTAAACAAAACCCGGAGATATGTTGATCCTCTTTTGTCATGCCTGAATACCTGACCGGGAAGCCTTCTCCGGGTGGCTTCCCGGCTTTTCTTCATAGCAGGTATGCCTGTGCCGAATCTTTTTGCTGAACCGATTTTCCGTAAACCAGGCCCAGTGCATACCGATTATCAAGCACTGTTTGCCATGTGGAAACCGGTTGTTTTTTCCCCTGGTGAAAAATTTGTGCATCAATGATCGCTACGTGGTGCAGGCTTTCATTGAATCCCAGCCCAAGGTACTTGAGAAACGCTTCCTTCAAGGTCCAGTTAGCAAAAACAGCTGGGGCTGTTTTTGGCATGTGTGTAATTTCCTCTCCGGTAAATGCAGTTTTCATGAAAGAGTCACCTGGCAGAGCAGTGATTTTTTCAATATCAATGCCGAGAAGGATTTCAGGATGCCGGCTGAGGGCGACAGCTGTATAATCGCCGCTGTGGGACAGGGAGATGGGAATCTGCGGAAAATGCGGCAGATAAGGTGCGCCTTTTTCTTTGTATGCAATCTGGATGTCTGTCAGGGACATGTCCAGTTCCAGGGTATCTTTTACCAGGGCCTTTACGGCAAACCGGCCGCATATCCATTCCATCTGCTTTTTTAATGCTTTGAACCGGTTGACTTGAACCATCTCATCATCCGACAGAAATCGTTTCCCAAACATCGGCTGGTCAAACACCCGGTTTTTAATGGATTGACCATTCGGCTGCATCCCGGGATGAAACACCGCATTCAGGATATCCGGTATCCTGGCAGTTTGAACAATAACCGGTTTTTCAGTATACCCGGGCAGACTGATGGCACGCCGGTGGAGGATGTCCGAATTGTATATCATGCCTATAAGCAACACCTTCTGATTTGGTTTTGGGAATCATTGCCCAAATGTTCGGGAATGTCAAATCAGCGGTATTTTTTTAGAAGGAGTTAATGGGTGGGTTGCCGGGGGCGGTTTGTGAACCGCCCCCGGGAAAATCCATGCCAAAACAGTACCCGGCATGGATCAGTGGCTATTTGACCAGGGCCTTGTGGCTGTCGATCAGGTTGCCCACCACATCAGAATCCGCCAGGGTGGAGATATCCCCCATCTGGTCATATTCATTGGTGGCGATCTTGCGCAGGATCCGGCGCATTATCTTGCCGGACCGGGTCTTGGGCAGCCCGGGTGCAAAATTGATGATATCCGGGGTGGCAATAGGACCGATCTCGTTTCTTACATGCTGTTTGAGTTCTGCCAGCAGTTCCGGGGCAGGTTCCGCACTGACCACCAGGGTGACAAAGGCGTAGATGCCCTGGCCCTTGATATCATGGGGAAACCCGATGACCGCAGCCTCGGCCACCAGCGGGTGGCTCACCAGGGCGGATTCCACTTCTGCCGTACCCATGCGGTGACCGGACACGTTGATGACATCATCCACCCGTCCGGTGATCCAGAAATACCCGTCCTCATCCCGGCGGCAGCCGTCTCCGGCAAAATAGTAGCCGTCAAACATCTGGAAATAGACCTTTTCAAAGCGGTCGTGGTTGTTGTACACCGTGCGCATCTGGCCGGGCCAGGGTTCCTTGAGTGCCAGTATCCCGTCGCAGGCGCCCTCCAGCTCTTCTCCCTGTTCGTTCAGGAGCACCGGTTTGACCCCGAAAAAGGGCAGGGTGGCGGACCCGGGTTTCTGGTCGATGGCATAGGGTAAAGGAGAAATCATGATGCCCCCGGTTTCGGTCTGCCACCAGGTGTCCACAATGGGGCAGCGGCCCTTGCCCACATGGGTGTGGTACCAGCGCCAGGCTTCCGGGTTGATGGGTTCCCCCACTGATCCCAGCAGCCGCAGGGAGGACAGGTCATATTTTTCCACCCATTCTTCTCCCTGGGCCATAAGTGCCCGGATGGCCGTGGGTGCGGTGTAGAACTGGTTCACTTTCCACTTGTCCACGGTGGCCCAGAACCGGCCCGGGTCCGGATAGTTGGGCACCCCTTCGAACATCAGGGAGGTGGCACCCTGGGACAAGGGGCCGTAGACAATGTAGGAGTGGCCCGTGACCCAGCCGATATCTGCGGTACACCAGTAGATGTCGCCGTCATGGTAATCAAAGATGTATTTGAAGGTGGTGCCGACATAGACCATATACCCGCCCACATTGTGCTGGACCCCCTTGGGTTTGCCGGTGGAGCCCGAGGTGTACAGGATGAACAGCGGGTCTTCCGCATCCATCCACTCCACGGGGCAGTCGGGTGACTGGGCTTCAGCGGCTTCGTGCCACCATACATCCCGGTCCGGATGCATGTCGATGGCTGTGCCGGTGCGTTTCACCACAAAACAGGTATCCACCCGGTGGCCCCGGTCCCTGCACAGGGCCATGGCCTTATCCGCGGCCGTCTTCAAGGGAACCGCCTTGGCCCCGCGCATCACCCCGTCCGTGGTCACCAGTACCCGGCACAGGCTGTCTTCAATCCGGTCTGCCAGGGCTTCTGCGGAAAACCCGCCGAACACAATGGAATGAATCGCCCCGATCCGGGCACAGGCCAGCATGGTGGCGGCCAGTTCCGGGACCATGGGCATGTAGATGGCCACCCGGTCTCCTTTGCCCACCCCTTTTTCTTTGAGGGCATTGGCAAACCGGCACACCTTGTCATGGAGCTGCCCGTAGGAGATGGTCAGGTCTTCTCCCGTCTGATTGCCTTCCCAGATCAAAGCGGTCTGGTCCTTTCGTTCCGGCAGGTGCCGGTCCAGGCAGTTGTAGGTTATGTTGGTCTTTGCGTTGATAAACCATTTGATGGAGATAGGGCCTTTGGATATATGATAGTTGTATTCCCGGACCGTGTCCCATTGTTTTTCCCAGTAAAAGTTTGCTGCCATGTCTGCCCAGAAGGTATCAGGGTCTTCCATGGACAGTTTGTACATGGCCTGGTATTCGTCCATGGTTTTTATCCAGGCGGTTTTCCGAAATTCGTCAGAAGCGTGAAACAGGTTCTGGGTCATGATACTCTCCTTTTTCAGATGCAGTTCAGCAAAATATGGGATTATGGGGTTTCGTTACAGGAGCAGGCCGGTAATGGCATCAGTTTTTTCCAGGGACCGGGACCGGTACACCCAGAAACGGGGGTTCGGTTCTGGGTTCCGGGGCTTTTGTCACCAGGGCCAGCACAGCACCGATCAACAGCAGGGCAGCTGCCAGGATATAGGCCATCTTGGGGGTGCCGGTATAGGCCACGATCATCTGGGACACCCGGGGAAAGATAAACCCGCCGATTCCCCAGGCGGAAAATACGAGCCCGTAATTGACCCCGAAGTTTTTCAACCCGAAAAAATCCTTGGTGGCTGACGGGAACAGGGACAGGTTGGTGCCATAATTGAACCCGATAAAGGTGGCGGCCATCACCAGAAGCATCACCTGATTCGGTGCGATGAACATAAGGGAAAAGATGATAAAAGCCTGGAAACTGAGCATGATGAACAGGGTGTTGGCCCGGCCGATTCTGTCGGACAGAATGCCTGCCACCACCCGGCCGGAAGCGTTTCCCACGGCCATGAGGGCCACCACGATCCAGGCCGAAGAGCCCATGCCGGACTTTGCCATGCCGGCCACACTGCCGATGATCATGAGCCCGGCCCCGGAGCCCACGCAGAACATGAGCCACAGTTTGTAAAAAGTGCCGGTTTTCATCATCTCGGAAGGCGCATAATCAATGCCGGTTGGTGCAGCCGGTTTTGTGGCCGTGGCCCGGGCATCAGGATGCACATATCCGGCCGGCGGGTTGATTAAAAACTGGGCCAGCACACAGACCACCACCAGAAAGGCCACCCCGAAAATGAGCATGGACTGGCTCAGCCCGAACCGGGCGATCAGCCAGGTGCCAAGGGGGGCGATATACACGGATGCCAGGCCGAATCCCGCCACCACAATGCCGGCGATCATGCCGGTTTTGGCCGGGGGGAACCATTTGATGGCCGGCGGGGTGGCAGATGCATACCCGAACCCTAAGCCCGCGCCCATGAGAACCCCGAATCCCAGGATCCAGACGATCCAGGAGGAGAAAAAAGCAATGAGAATCAGGCCGGCCCCGGTCAGGACGCCCCCCATGATGGCTGTCATTTTTGGTCCTGTTTTGTCCTGGACCCGGCCGGCCAGAATCATGGCAAAGGCAAACACCAGGCAGCACACAGCATATGGGTCATTCAGTGCGGCCAGGTTCCAGTCAAAGCGGCCGTCCCCTGCTACAATGGACTCCTTGATGGACTCTTTGAAAATACTCCAGGTGTATAAAATCCCCAGGGCCAGGTTGATGCCCAGTCCGGCAAAAGTGACCCGCCATCCAATGTTTTTTACCTCTTTCATGAGTGCTCCTTGTAGAAAACTGGTTTGCGGTGCAGGCGACATGCTGCTGTCTGCACCCTGAAAGTCATTTATTTTTTATAAGAGCAATCAGCGTGCCACAGAATGAATATAATATAATTATCTGATTTTATGTGGTTTTAGGTTAAAGAGGGTGGTTCTGCCAAAACAGGGAATCTACAACAAAAATTGTAAAAACCAGGTGTTTTGCACATACTGTCAGCAGGGGCAAGGGTATGGAACATATTACAACGAAAGTTGTGAATACAACCCTGGTTGTGGCATTTTCTGTGGCTTTGCCGGGGTAAACTTGACGGCGGTTCACGAACTTTCCCTGTATGTTTGGACCGGTGTTTCCTTTATTTTTGTGTTTTCTGGAGCCGCTTGCTCAAGGCCTGCTGGGAGATGCCCAGGATTTTGGCGGCAGCCGACTGGTTCCCCCCGGCCTGCTCCATTGCTTTTTCCACCAGGATATTGGAGGCCTGCTTCAGGGTAGGCAGGCCGTTGCCGGTTTCCAGGGCATGGGCACTGCCCTCTGACACGTCTTCTTTTTTTGTCAGATCAAGTCCCTTGAACAGGTTTGCTGTCATGGGGCCTTTTACATACCGGGTGAGGGCATCATGCACCATGGATTTGAGTTCTCTGATATTTCCCTTGAAAGGATAGGTTTCCATCTGTTCGATCAGGGTCTTGGGAATATCAGGGATGGGTTTTTCCAGTTCCACGGCTGCCTGGCACACAAACCGGTCCAGCAGCAGGGGCAGATCCAGCAGCCGTTCCCGCAGGGGCGGCAGGGTCAGGGTGTGGGTGGACAGACGGTAAATGAGATCTTTTCTGAAGTTTTTTTGTTTTTCAAGGGCCCAGAGATCCTGGTTGGTGGAGGCGATGATCCGGGCATCGGAATGCCGGGTTTTGTCTGAGCCCAGGGCCAGGTAGTCCCCCTCCTGGAGCAGGCGCAGCAGCTTGACCTGTGAGGTCATGGCCAGGTCTCCGATTTCATCCAGAAACAGGGTACCCCCGGCTGCCGCCTCTATGAGCCCGGACCTGGCCTTGTCTGCACCGGTAAAAGCCCCGGGCACATGGCCGAAAAGGGTGTCGGAAAAAACATTATCATCCAGGCCGGCCACATTCACCACCACCAGTCTGCCTTTGCGGCTGCTCAAGGTGTGTATGCACTGGCCGATCAGTTCTTTGCCCACTCCGGTCTCGCCGCAGATGAGCACGGGCTGCAGGGATGGGGCAATGGCTTCCACATAATGGAAAATGGCATGCATTTTCCTGTCCTGGGTGATAATGTGCCGGAAGGCGGCCGGGTTTTTGATCTGGGCGAACAGGTCCTGGTGCAGCGGCTTTTTCCCGGTCTCTCCGGTCTCATCCATGGCCAGGGCCTGTTTGACTGCTGCCACCAGCCGGTCTTCCGCCACCGGCTTGACCACATAATCCAGGGCACCGATTTTCATGCACTGCACTGCCGTGTCCACCTCAATGGTGCCGGTGAGCACGATAACGGGAATTCGCGGCCAGGTTTTGCGGATGATCTTGAGGAGCCGTCCCCCGTTGATGTGGGGCATGTTCAGGTCCAGGAGAATCAGGGCCGGCATCTGCCGCTCCATGTGCCGGATAACATCCCTTGCGTCACTGATGGTGACAATATTGTCAAATCCGGCCATGCGCAGCGAGGTATCCACAGCCATCAAAATTTCCGGCTCGTCATCCACCACCAGGATCGGTTTGTCCATGTCCGTTGGTTCCATGTATTTCTTATAATTTATTTTTCGGCGCAGGGCAAGACTATCCTGGCAGTAAGCCCCCGGCCGGGGTCGGACTCCAGTTCCAGCACACCCAGCATATCGGACACGATTTTTTCGGAAATGAAAAGTCCAAGGCCGGTGCCACCTTCATCCCTGCGGGTGGTGTAAAACGGGCCGGTCAATTTGTCCAGCTTCTCCGGGGTCACTCCGGGACCGGTGTCCGTAACCGCTATGGTTACAATGTTTTGATGCCGGTTGGTGGATGTGGTGACAGTGATGGCCTGTTCCCTGTTTTCCAACGCTTGGGCGGCGTTGGTCAGCAGGTTGATCACCACCTGTATCAGTTTTTGAAAATCTCCGGATACCCTGGGCAGGTGTCTGCCGTAGTGTGCCGACACGTGGGGGGTGATTTTTTTGAGCACCGGATGGGTAAGGTCCAGGGCTTTTTTCACCACCTGGTTAACATCGATTGCCGGATCGGGAAACGGGGTCCGGGTGTCTGCCGGCCGGGAGAAATCCTTGAGATCGGAGATCAGGGTTTTGATCCGGGTGGATGCATCCAGGATGGCGACCAGCATTTGCTCAATGCGGGCACGCAGGTCCGGGTAGGCCATGTTGCAGACCCGGGTGTCCGGGTGCCGGGCAAAATGGACGTCCAGTAGGGGCAGAAAAGCTTCGAACGATTTTTTCAGGTTCGGGGCGTTGAGCATCAACGTAGTGGCCGGATTGTTCACCTCATGGGCGACCCCGGCCACCAGAATGCCCAGAGACGCCATTTTGTCCGCCTGGACCAGCTGCTTTTCCTGAAGATCCGACCGGGCCTGGGCCGCCAGTCTCGCTTTTCTGGACCCTGCCGCGGCCCAGACAATGTAGCCGGACAGAACCAGCACCACCCCCATGATACCGGCGCAGGCCAGGGTGATTTTCCGGGTGACTGCGGAGATGTCCGCTTTGACATCCGCCACATAGATGCCCGTGCCGATGATCCACCCCCAGGGATCGAACACCTTGACGTGGGAGATCTTGGGAACGATGTGGTCGGCATCCGCCTGCCACTGCCACAGGTAATCCACGAACCCGGCCCCGGACGTTTTCGCGATTTTCACCATGTCGGCAAACAGGGGATTGCCGGCCGGATCCGTGAAATCCGACACATCCCGGCCTTCCAGGTCCGGCCGGTAGGGGTGCATGATCATGGTCGGTGTGGTGTCATTGATCCAGAAATAATCTTTGTACTCCTCGCCATATCGCAGCTGTTCCAGCAGTGCCACGGCCCCCTCCTTTGCCTGGACGGAAGACAGATCCCCGGATGTTTCCAGACCATGGAAATAGTCGAGCACGGACCAGGCCGTTTCGGTGAGATGCCGGGTGGTTTCTCTTTTTCCATCCATCATGAAAGATTCCATCTTGGGAAGGATGAACAGAAAAATGGTCAGGATGAACAAGACAATGGTCAGGGCCACCGGAATGATGATCCGGACCGGCAACGCCTGGATGGGATGGGATAGGGTTTGGTAATCGGGGGTCATGGCATATCCTCATGTCTGACGGTTATGGATTGATTCATGAATCAAAACCGCGGTGGTGTCAAGAAAAGATTGCCATTTCCCACCAACTCTTGGAAACCATATTTTGATGTGCAGCCCCCAAATGGATGATTGTAATAAAGGACATATTCCGCCCGTACCTTGACAAATACCCTACCAGGGTATAGTATATTATTGAAACGACAAATAAAGGAGCAGTTGCCATGCACCCGGACTACAATGATCAGCTGTCCAGTCTCAACCGCATCGCGGGGCAGATTAACGGCATCAAGAAAATGATCGAGAACCGCCGCTACTGTGTGGATATCCTGACCCAGCTCAAGGCGGTCAAGGCAGCCTTGCACAAGGTGGAGCAGGAAGTGTTGAAAACCCATATGCAGCATTGCCTGATGCAGGCAGTGACCGCAAAGGATCAGAAGGATATCCAGGAAAAGATAGACGAATTGATGAAACTGCTGAGCAAACGCATATGACACGGCTGTGTAGGGTTTTGGAAAAAAGGGGTTATGGTGTTACGGACAAAAAGGAGTGAACCACCCATGGATATGGAAACACGACAGTTTGAAATAAACGGAATGACCTGTGCCGCCTGTGTCAGGCGGGTGGAAAATGCCATCAGGGACGTATCCGGTGTCCGGTCGGCATCGGTCAATTTGGCAACGGAAAAGGCCCGGGTGACATATGAATCCGGTGAGGCACAGGAGGCAGACATCATCCATGCAGTGGAGGCGGCAGGGTACGGTCTGGCACCCGAGGATGAAACCGCCGGTTCGGGCCGGGAAGAGTTGAAAAAAGAGAAGGAGCTTAGACAGGCGTATGTTCGCCTGATCATTTCCATTGGATTTGCCATCCCCCTGGTGATCGTTGCCATGTCCGAAATGGTGGGGATTCCGCTACCGTCTTTTATCAGTCCCGGGCATAGTCCAGGCGCTTTTGCCCTGGCCCAGCTGATGTTGACGCTGCCCATTGTCCTGGCCGGGTTTCACTTTTACACCCGGGGATTCCCGGCTCTTTTCAAGGGCCATCCCAACATGGATTCTTTGATCGCCATAGGGACGACCGCCGCCATCACCTACAGTGCTGTCAACACGGTGATGATTTTTTTCGGCCGGACCGAATACGTGATGAACCTGTATTATGAAACCGCCGGGGTGATCATTGCCCTGATCAAGGTGGGCAAATACATGGAAACCGTGAGCAAGGGGCGGACTTCCGGTGCCATCAAGGAACTTATGGGACTGGCACCTAAGACGGCCATTGTCATTCGAAAGGGCAAAGAAGCGGTGACTCCCATCCAAGATGTGGAAGTCGGGGATGAACTGATTGTCCGGCCCGGAGAGAAAATCGCCGTGGACGGCACGGTCCTGGACGGGCACACTTCGGTGGATGAATCCATGCTCACTGGTGAGAGCATTCCTGTGGAAAAAAGTGAAGGCGATACCGTGACCGGTGCCAGCTTCAATCAGAACGGCACCATTCGATACCGGGCGGATAAAGTGGGCAAAGACACGGCCCTGGCCCAAATTATCCGGCTGGTGGAAGAGGCCCAGGGCAGCAAGGCCCCCATAGCCCGGATGGCGGATGTCATTTCCAGCTATTTTGTGCCGGTGGTCATCGGCATTGCCCTGATTTCGGCGGGTGCCTGGCTCGTTGGCGGGGCCGGAATGACCTTTTCCCTGAAAATTTTTATCGCCGTTCTGGTGATTGCCTGTCCCTGTGCCCTGGGGCTGGCCACACCAACGGCAATTATGGTGGGGACCGGCCGGGGCGCATCCCTGGGGGTTCTGATAAAGGGGGGGCAACCCCTTGAGACAGCCGGCCGCATCGATACCATTGTCCTGGACAAGACAGGGACCATTACCGAGGGCAAACCCGGGGTTACCGATATCCTGGCCCTTGATGGATATGATGAACAAGGGATTCTCCAGCTGGCAGCCTCGGCGGAAAAGGGTTCTGAACATTCCCTGGGCGCGGCAGTGGTGGCGGAAGGTGAAAAACAAAGAATTCCGCTTTTCCCGGCAACGGATTTTGCCGCAGTTCCCGGCAGGGGTATCCGGGTTGCAGTGGATGGCAAAAAGTTGATGTTCGGCAATATTGAATTCATGATGGAAAACCGAGTGGTGGAACAGGATCTGCCCGAAGCCGATGCCCTGTCCAGCCAGGGCAAAACCGTCATGTACCTGGCAGTGGACAAAAAACCGGCCGGTATCATTGCCGTGGCAGATGTGGTCAAACCGGATTCGGCAGCGGCCATTGCCCGGTTTCAGAAAATGGGACTGACCACCGTGATGCTCACCGGTGACAACCACCTGACGGCGCAGGCCATTGCAAAACAGGTGAATATCGACCAGGTGGTGGCCCAGGTCATGCCAGGAGACAAGGCAAACCAGGTGAAAAAGCTCCAGGCGGACGGGAGCCGGGTGGCCATGGTGGGGGACGGCATCAATGACGCCCCGGCCCTGGCCCAGGCAGACCTGGGGTTTGCCATCGGTTCGGGCACGGATGTGGCCATGGAATCCGCCGGCATTGTTCTGATGCAGAACAGCCTGGCTGGTGTGGTCACGGCCATTGACCTGAGCCGGGCCACCTTGAGAAATATCAAACAGAACCTGTTCTGGGC
>DATFJY010000077.1:0-7677 GCA_035268905.1 Desulfotignum sp. | reverse complement strand
ACAGCAATACATAAAATGGTAAAAGACAGGGCGACGGCTGTTTTTCGGATCATTTCATTCTCCTTTTTCAGTATTGGTTCCAATCAGATGAATTATAGCTTTTTTTTCTTTTGTCCGTAAAGGGGCATGTGCATTATTGTGATTTTTCATGGGACATATAGGTATGGGGATCTGGAAAAACCGTGTCAGGGTAGAGAGGGCAGCCAGGTGTGTCTGCAGCCGGTCATAACCGCATGCTTTTTTGTGTAGGGATATTGCCGGCATATGTGGGGCTTGATCTCCTGAATAGCGCATGCAAACCGGTTGTCGTCGTCAGGGCAGGCAACGAGCCAGGGACAGGTTTGGGCAGTTTTCCCGGTATCAGGGTCCACCCAGATCCGGTATCTGTCTTCTTTGCCGGGGCAGGTTTCTTTTTTGACCCGGGCCAGGATATCCCGGCGGCCGAGGGACTGCCAGAGATGATAATCTGCTGCCGTGCAGTTGGTTTCATATGCCAGGGACCGGCAGCATTGCCCGCACTGGCAACAGACAAACGCTTCCATCTGGGAGTGAATCCAGATGCCGGGGATGTTTTTTGTTTCCAGAGGTCCTGCCCGGGTACGGGTCTGGAAAACCTTTGCACAGATTTCTGCCAGGGTGTCCAGATCAGGCGGGGCGGTTTCCAGCGCATGGATCAGATAAAACCCCAGATTTTTGTCTGCCACCGGAACAAAGGCTTTGCCTTGTAATATGTGTACGGCTGCCTTGCCTTTCTTGTGGATGACGGTGCACCGGTTCCCGAGAACCAAAGGGGCGATGGATACGAAAAGTGCGGGCTGGGGACCATATGCTGTAAAATCAATAGCAATGGCATCCACGGCCTGGGCAGGGGTCAAAAACGTCCAGTTTTCCGAATCTTTCCCTGCTGCCGGGGGAAAATGGCTGTTTTGGGATTTTTTTTCGGTCATGACCTCTCCTTTGCCCATTACGAGAAGATGAAGGCAGCAGTTCCGTCAGCCATTCATTTTGTCCATTGCGCATGGTGAACCAGTGCAGCATCCAATGGCGGGCGATCAGTGCAGCATCCAATGGCGGGCGATGTTGAATCTGTACTGCATAATTACCGTGTTTTCACGGATTTGGCAAGGGGGGAAAAATCAAATAATTTTGATACAGTCCGGGATAAAATCAAAATTATTTAATGTTTCATGACAGATGATATCGGTGCTGAAAAAAATGCAATTGCCTGAAATTATATGCAAAAATATATCATGGCGTGGCCAGGGACAGCCCCTGGCATGATCGTTGCTCAGTTCAAGGGTATGGCGTAACCACTGCCCGGGCATTTGCGGCCAGGGCAGATACCGGTATGGAAAAATTGACCAGCAGAAAGACCAGCAGGAGGTATGCGATGGCACGAAAAATGAAACTGGGACTTCACACCTACACCCTTCATCTCTGGGGTTTGGGCCAGAACTGGGGAATCCAGGCAGATCCCCGGCCCAAAGAGATCGACCTGTTCCAGCTCATGGACATGGCGGTTGACTGGGGGCTGGACGGGCTGCATATCACCGGCTGTGATCTGGAAACCAAAGACGATGTGCGGCTGGCAGCGGTGAAAAAAGCGGCAGAAGACCACAACCTTTACCTGGAATACAATTTTTCCAGGGATGAAGAGTTTGACCCGCGGCTCACAGACTCCCTGGAAAAAGGCATTGACATCACCCACAGGATCGGGGGGGACCTGGCCAAATTCAGCCTGGATATCAGACGTCCCCGGCCCCTTTACGGTTCCTGTTTCCACCCGCAGGTCATGCGCCAGCTGTGCGATGTGCATGATCAGATCACGGCTGTTCTGCCCCTGCTGGAAAAAACCGGGATCTGTCTGGCCGTGGAAAACCATACCGAAACTTTTGCCGACGAGATCCTCTGGGTGATCCAGCAGGTGAACCATCCCCTGGTGGGGGCCTGCGTGGATACGGTGAACTCCATGGGGGTGCTGGAAAATCCGGAAGCGGCCGTGGAGAAGCTCGCTCCTTATGCCTTCTGTGTCCATTTCTGCGACCACAAATTGACCCGGGACCAGTTCGGCATCCGGTTCCACGGTGTCGCCTTAGGGGACGGCGATATCGATTGTTTTAAAACATACCGGACCATCTGCGACCAGTCCCCTACTGACCGCATCACCTTTGAGATCGAGTGGGACATGGGAGAGGATCACCTGGAAGTCGCCCGGGAAAAGGAGATGGCTGCCTGTAAAAAAAGCATCCGGTACGCCAGGGAGATGCTGAAAATCGGGTGACTACAAATTCTTAAATACCCGGGCACCAAGATCAGCCATGGCCTGGTGGCCTGATTTTGCGGGATGAACCCCGTCTGCCAGAAACCATGGGATCTTTTCCATTGCCTGATCATCTAAAAACAGGTGGTAAAAATCCAGGACCGGTGCCTCCCAGGCCCTGGCTTCGACAGCAAGGCGATTAACAAGTTCCCTGATTCGGCCGGACAGGTAGGCATATCCTTTGGCAGGGGGGGCCCAGTCCATGCGGTTGACCTGTTCCACACAGATGGGCAGCGGCAGCCCGATGACCGGGGCGATGTCATAAAATACGGCCTGGTTCACCATGGCAGACAGATTGGCCAGAATCAGGTTCACATCCAGATCATACCACAGGTCATTGGTGCCGCCCATGAGGATGGCAATGTCAGGTTTTTGGGGAACCACATCCACACTAAACCGGGCCAGCATGCCCGCGGTGGTGTCACCGCTGATACCGGTGTTGACCACTGGAACGCGAAGATGGTTTCCCAGAAGTGATGTCCAGGTATCGGGTTTTGCCATGTCACTGCCCTGGGTGAGGCTGTCCCCGTGACAGATGATTTTCATAAACGCTCCAGTTTGTGGCCGATATCGAAAATTTCATGGCAGGAGGGACAGATGAACAGCCATTGGATATGGTCCTTTTCCTGCTTGAGCATGGAATGAAAGCCGTCCTGGTATCCGCAGACAGGGCAGATCCGGAACTCCTCTTGAAAAGTGATTTTATTAATTGATTTTTGCATAATCTCCTCTTGATGCCTGTGTTGTTGGTGAAAACAAAAAACATCATATTTCCAATGCCGGGATTTTGCAACCCAAAGGGGCTCCGGACATATGGATTCAGCTGACGTCCGAATGCACTGATGTCCGGTTGAACCATCCCAGTACATCCTCCAAAATCATGTAAAAGCAGCGGAGGTGAGCCAGCAGATACTGCGTTATCTGGGTCACATATCAGGCAGTCAAACAACCATTACCCTGTCCGATCAGCAACTTTCTGAGGCAGAAACATAACTTCAGCCTCTTTGCCGCGTTTGGGATCTCGGATAATGGCTTTGCGGTCATCAATGTCCATGGATTTGTAATTACCATAATCTTGATCATTATTTATGGCTAAATTCTCAAGGATACCAATGCTATTCAAAACCTATTATGGTCAGTTTGTTCAGCAATTATGTTTGCAATATTTTTGACTTGAGATCTATTGCTGGTATGTGTTTTTATTAATCCGTTTGATTTTTTTCACCCGGACCTTCCAATGTGATTCACTCAGGCTTGACACTGTAACGCCTTTGGCTTCAATTGCATGGGCAAAGTCACCTTCTGCCAAGTAGATCCCGACGTGATTTATTTTTTCTTTCTTAGGTGTCCGGGAAAAGTAAATGAGATCTCCTGTTCTGAGCCCTTCAAAAGGGATATCATTGAATATGGACAGTCTGGATTGAGAAGCTGCAACATACGGCAGATCAACGTGAAATATGTGTCGGTAAACAAGCCTGACAAAACCGGAACAGTCCATTCCCGATTTTGTGCTTCCGCCTCTTTTGTATCGGACACCGATGTGCCTGGAAACTTCCTGCATAATCCGATCATCAAAGCTGGTTAAATCATGGGAAGATGCAACTGAGTTTAAAACCAACGGTTTCCCGCAGTATCCATTAGAGAAAAACAAAGTTGCCAAAAGCAGTCCGAGTGCTAAGGTCAGATGGGATGCATTCATAACTGTTTTCTTTGGTTTGAAATAATCATAATATTGCCTGTGCTGTCTGTTGTTATCATCCGATGTCGTTAACACTTTTTGAATCATTGTCGGACAATAATGTGGAGGGTTATGTATCAGGTCGGAGCATTTTTATCAAGATTTTAGTCAAAGACAGCTGCCGATCTTCTGTCTCTGCACCAAACTTCAGAACTCTTGACATCTGGGACTTTGTAATACAACACACGCTCTCTCAAAAAGGTGCTTTTAATGTGATCGAGGCCATAAAACCCGTGATATTTCTTTTTGCTTCATCCTTCTATACGCGTCATTCCGGTAAAACTTATCAACACATTCCTGACAAATACCATGGCTGAATTTTATTTCTGAATGCTTTTCAAGATAAGATTCAATCTGACTCCAATATCCCTGGTCATCTCGGATTTTTTTGCAATGTGCGCAGATTGGTAGAAGGCCACTTAGTTTTTTAACATCAGCCAAAGCATTTTTTAACTCTTTAAGAAGACGTTCTCTTTCATCCTGAAATTCAATTTGTTTGGTTATATCCCGCGCAATATGAACAGCTCCTGTCATATCGCCTTCATCATTGACTAACGGATCTACTGTTATAAGCATCCAGATACCGTCTTTTATCTGGAGTTCTGAACTTTCTCTTTTACCGGTTTTAATCATTTTAGGTAACGGACATCCTTTAACGGGTGCATTAGTGCCATGGGCTAATGAACAACACTTTCTCCCAATTATTTTTTGTATTTCCAATCCGAACAGTTTTTCAGCAATGATATTTGAACGAAAAATTGTTGATTCAAGGTCAATTATGCAGATCCAGTCATCAATAGCATCAAACGTTTTTTCCCATTCTTTACGGTCCGATTGATTCATGGCCACACCTTTTCCTAAACTGTTCAAAAAAAATGAAGGTTTTGTTGCCATTTGATCATGTGGATATTAAATATAGTGAAACATGTTATATTTCCCCACTCTTTCCACCGCAGCGCTTTTGGGGGAATTTTCAGGACAGTTTGAACTCCGATCATTCGGCAATCTGGCTGTTTTAAAGCTCGCCTGAATCGGATCAAATGCATAATGCATGCCGATAACACGAATTGATAATCCTTCCATTAACTGGTCCGGGGAATGTCAGTTCAGGGCGGCTGCATATGACAGCGGAAAAATTCTGGCATCGGGGACAATCCCCTATTCTCGAATATATGTTCGGAGTGGGTCAGCAACTTTCTGAGGCAGAAACACAACGTCAGCTTCTTTGCCGCTTTTGGATCCCGAATGATGGCTTTACGGTCATCAATATCCATGGGTTTTAGCTTCTGATAATTGAAAAAATGGTTGACATACTGGGACATTTTATACCGGTGCAGCCTGAAAACTACCATCCCAGTATATCTTCCAAAATCATGTAAAAGCAGGGGACCAGGGCCAGGGTGATCAGGGTGGCGAAAACAATACCGAACCCCAGGGATATGGCCATGGGAATGAGATACTGGGCCTGGCGGGAGGTTTCAAAAATCATGGGGGACAGCCCCCCGAAGGTGGTCAGGGTGGTGAGCATGATGGGCCGGAAACGCTGGGCTGCGGCCATGGTAATGGCCGTGAAGGCGGTTTTGCCCTGGCGCCGGTGCTTGTTGGCGGAATCCACCATGACCAGGGAGCCGTTCACCACCACCCCTGAAAGGGCCACCAGCCCGAAAAGGCTCATGAGGGACAGGGAAAATCCCAGAAGAATATGACCAAGTACCGCTCCCACAATACCGAAGGGAATGCAGGCCATGATGATCATGGGCTGGAAATAGCTTTTAAAGGGGATGGCCAGCAGGGCATAGATACCGAACAGCGCCATGATCAGGCCACGCACCAGGCTCTGGGTACTTTCCTGCATGCTGGCCTGCCGGCCTTCAAATCCGGCGGTCAGGCCGGGAAACCGCTGCTGCAGCCGGGGCAGGATGTCGGTCTTGACCACGGCAAGAATCCGGCCGGTCTCCTGTCGGGGCACCACATCGGCTGTTACGGTGGATACCCTGCGCCCGTCCCGCCGGACAATAGCGGTAAAGGCCCGTCCCGGTGCCATGGCAACCACATCCGTCAACAGGGTTTCCCGGCCGTCCGGGGTAAAGATCATCAGGGTTTCCAGGCTGTTTTCAGAATCCCGCTCCGCTTCCGGCAGCCGGACTTTGACCGTTACCTCGTTTCTGCCCCGCTGGAGTTTTAAGGCAGTTGCCCCGTAAAAGGCATGCCGCACCTGCAACGCCACATCCCTGGCACCCAGCCCCAGAGACAACCCTTCCGGTTTCATGGTAAAATCAACCTGTTTTTTGCCCCGGGCAGATCCGTCATCAATGTCTTTTGTGGCGGGGAAATCAGCCAGTTCATCCGCCAGCATTATGCTGGCAGCATCCAGGGTGTCGATATCCCGGTGGCTCAGTTCAATGGTTACAGACGCACCGGAACCGGGGCCGCCCCGGTCGGACTGGAAAACAATGGATTCCAGTCCTGGAATGGCGCCGGCTGCCTCCCGCCACAGCCGGGTCACTTTGGCCGTGGACATGGGCCGGATATCCGGCGGGGTCAGCAGAATCCGGGAGGTGATCACATTTTCATTCACCCGGGTGTACCGTCCCCGGGACAGTTGTGGGCCACCGTTATCTGCCACCACAGATTCGGCAGCATCCGTGATGATTTTGCTTACTGCAGCGGTTTTTTCATCGGAAGCCCCATAGGGCAGGGTCACCGTGACAAAGGCATAGTCTGATTCAATGCGGGGCATCAGCGTGGTGGAGATCCGCCCGCTTTGGATATACCCCACCATGATTGCCAGAACCGCCACCCCCACTGATGCGGTGATATACCGGTTTTTCACCAAAGCGTATAAAACCGGGCGGTACACCTGTTTCACCAGCCAGGAGAGCCCGAGGCTGATGCGTTTCTGCCGGGCGATCATCCAGCCCATTACCTTGCCCGGGGGCCGGTTTTCATGGGACAGGTGGGCCGGGAGGATGAACAGGCATTCCACAAGAGAGATGACAAATACCATGATCACCACCATGGGGATCACCTTGAAAATTTTGCCCATGGTGCCGGTGACAAACATGATGGGCAAAAATGCCGCTATATTGGTGAGAATGGAAAACACCACGGGCACTGCCATGTCCTTTGCACCCAGGATGGCGGCATCCAGAAATTTTTTTCCCTGTTCCCGGTAAAAGTAGATGTTTTCTCCCACCACAATGGCATCATCCACCACAATGCCCAAGGTCACAATAAAGGCAAACATGGACACGACGTTGATGGAAAAATCTGTCAAAGGCAAAAAGACAAACGATCCCAGAATGGATATGGGGATACCCAGGGACACCCAGAACGCCAGCCGAATTTCCAGAAACAGGGCCAGGAGAAGGAACACCAGGCAAAGGCCGATATATCCGTTTTTCAACAGCAGACCGGCCCGCTGTTCAAACACCTGGGACCGGTCGCTGATCATGGAAACCCCCACTTTCCGGGGCAGGGATTCCTGAAACATATCCGCCCGTTTCTGTGCGGCGTTTGCCACTTCAATGGGTTTCTGGTCCCCCACCCGGAAGACCTCCACCAGGATGGCGGGTTTGCCGTTAAAGGTGGCATACCGGTTGGTTTCTTCAAACCCTTC
>DATFJY010000076.1:0-2206 GCA_035268905.1 Desulfotignum sp. | reverse complement strand
GCATGGCAGGACTCGATATTAATCCCGGCTGGGTGCCGTGGCTGGGACGGGTGTTTCAATTTCATTATGTCGGGGGGAACAGTTAACCATGCCGCATACCGTTCACATTCAACAGGTCATCCCGCCAAGGGACAATTTACGTGCCCTGGATCTCAGGAATTGGATCATGGGGCTGCTGGCCGGCATGCTGCCCCCGGACCAGCGAAAGGAACCTAGCCAGCCTGAAGCCGTCTATCTGATGCACGCGGTTCCACCCACTCCCTATGGCCCCTTAAACCTAAATGATATAATCCAAAACACCCACTCCGGGGAAAAGGACCTGATCGGGCTTCTGGGTCCGACGCAACCAACTTGTTCCGACATCATCGCCCTGACCCTGTGTTATCTTGTGGAAACCGATCCCATGGCAGGCCGTTGCATGGCTTACCTTCAACAACCCATGGGCGGATCCCGGCCAACGCTGAGCCTGCTGGCCACGTTGATCCGGGATTCGGGGATATGCCCGGCTAATAATATGGGAAACATTATGGCAAACATCGTCCATGGAAAAGCTGTCGCGCTGGGTCTTCTTCAAGTACTTAATGAAGCATCTCCCCTGCCTGAACAGCTGATGCGCCTGCATACACCTGTGGCATTAAATGTATCGGGGGGCCGTTTTTCATGGCCCGGTACCCGGATCATAGCGGACGATGATGGGTTTGAACTGCCGCAGTCCCTGGCCCGGACAGCAGAGCTCCAGGCCCAGTCCCTGGCCCAAGGCTACCAGGAGACCCTGGTGATCCGGTCTCCATCCCTCCGGGAAAAAATACGGGCGGCCCGTCATATTGCCGGTGCCCTTGGAAAAAAGGCATTAATGATTGAGAATCAGGAAAAGGCCTTTCCCGGGTTGGGAACTATCTGCATTCAGAAACGCCTTTTGCCGGTTCTGATTTATGAATGCGGACCCGGAGATCAGATCAACCTTCCGGAGATCACGGGGTATCAGGGTCCTGTGCTGGTGCTTGCTGATCATGAGGGGGCTTTTGAATCCAATGTCGGACAGGTCACCGGTTGGACCATCCCTTTGCCGACCCACGAGGAACGCAAACGCCTCTGGGACAAACATCTGGACCGGTCCGAATTGTCCGAACAACTGGCCTGCGACCATATTTACGGCATGGACCGGATCTTTGAGTTGGCGGGGCTGGCCAAACGCCAAAATATCATTCACCAAAAAGACACGGTTGGCATGGAGGACATCCGTGAAGCGGCCTGGCTCCGGGAAAACAGAGGATTGAGTGCCATGGCCCAACCTGTGAAAGCCCGGGTCACCGACAAAACCATAGTGGTCCGGCCCCGGACCCAGCGACAGTTGGATCTGCTGGCGCAGCGGTGTCGCTTGCGCGAACAGCTGGTGGACGATCTGGGCATCACCCTCAGAGCCCGATACGAAATGGGTGTCAAAGCGCTGTTCACCGGTCCCTCAGGTACGGGCAAAACTTTGGCTGCAAGCTGGCTGGCCAACCGGCTGAGCGCCCCCCTGTACCGGGTGGACCTGGCATCTATTACCAGTAAATATATCGGTGAAACCGAAAAAAACCTGGCCCGGCTCCTGGGGCAGTCGGAACAGGAAGATGTGGTCCTCCTGTTTGACGAGGCCGACTCCCTGTTCGGCAAACGCACCGATGTCAAAGATGCCAATGACCGCTTCGCCAACGCCCAGACCAACTACCTGCTCCAGAGAATCGAGACTTACACCGGGGTGGTACTGCTCACCAGCAACAGTAAAGCCCGGTTCGATGCGGCCTTCACCCGCAGACTGGACATGATCATCGACTTCCCCCTGCCCACCCCCAAAGAGCGCCGGGCCATCTGGTTGAATCACCTGGGATCGTTCCACACCCTTTCCAAAGGTAACATCAACCAATTGGCCATGCAGTGCGAGCTTTCCGGCGGCAATATCCGGAATGTGGTGTTGACGGCGGCGGTTATGGCCAAAAGCAGGAAAGACAAAATTTCATTCGAAACAGTGATTCAGGCCCTTGCCGATGAATATCAAAAAATCGGCAAACAGCTTTCACCCGAGCTGATGAAAGTAACTTTTGTCAAAAATAAAAGCTAAATACAACACCGGATAATATATGCAACAAATTGCCACCATACAAAAAAAGGAGAACGATAAAAAAACTGCGGCGCCGGTTTTACCGGCCCAGCAAGAGCATGCTCC
>DATFJY010000075.1:0-4269 GCA_035268905.1 Desulfotignum sp. | reverse complement strand
ACCAGGTTGTAGGTGTTGATCCGGTCCTGGTGCAGTTTGATATATTCCCACCCTTTGCGGCAGTGGGGACAGAAAGGATCGGAAACTGCTGTAACGGTATGCCCTCCGTCACCGGTGAAAATTTTTTTGCCAAAATCCGGCGGCAGGTCCCGGACATCCACATGCTGCAGCTGGTTCACGGCATCCTGCATCACATTATTCCCTGTTGCCAGATCATATACGCCGCTGATCTGCAGGGTGCCGGTTTTGTCCACGATCAGGGTGATGACCTCTTGGCCCTTTGCTTCAGCCGGGTGGTGAATTCTTATTTTGACGGCATAAAAGGCAGTTCCCCGGATGTGTACAGAGCGTGCTTCTTCGATTGCCACCCGCTCCGGGCCGAACTGTTTGTACCGCTCATCTTTGTTCCCCTGGCCCATGCGGATCCGGCGTGCAATAGCCGCCTTGAGAGCGTCATCATCCAGTGCAGAAGAGAGAACAGGTTTCCGGCTGTCGGGTTTTTTTGCGGACGGTGCCAAATCATCTGCCTGCACCGGCCGAAGCAGGATTATTGGAACACTCAGAACACATATGAAAAACAACAGTACAGGAACGGGCAGGAACCGCAGCATGCGGCAGGCTGATGAACAACAGGTGAACGTCAGTGCTGTAAGATGAATCATGGTTTTTCTCCATTTCAGTTGCCGGGGGCAATCCGGTTATACCGGGCAAAATTGCCGGTAAACCTGTTTACCACCTTATAGGTCAGATCGAAGGTTTTTTTTTCTTCTGCTTTGAGGTGGATATCAAATACCAGGGTTTCATGGTCTGTGAGGGTGTAGGGATGGCCCATGTCCACCGGCGCCCACTGGCCTGAAATCCGGTCTGTGAGGCTGAGCATGACCGGAACCGCCTTGGTGTTTTCCAGGATGAACCTGTCGGTGATGATCTCGTCAAATACCTGGACAACCCCTTTGTCATTGCGCCGGACCCGGGTCTGTTCCCTGTGAATTCTGCGCTTGAACACCAGGATATCCCGGCTGCTGCCGATGGTAAGAAAGGTGGTGCCGCCTTTGGGCACAAACGGCATCACATCTTCTCCTGAAAATATGGTGCTGTCCCGGCCGTTCTCCTGAAATATTCTGATTTTGCCTGAAACCAGATCAGCCGTGCCCAACTCTGCATCACGGGTGTTTCTGATCTTGTATCCCGTGGGGATGCCCGGAGATTGGGGTGCGTTTTCCGGGTCATGGGGCATGGTTCTTTCATCCCATTCATAGACCTTGTCCACGGGCAGGTCATCTTGTTCAAAAAACAGGATATGCCGGGTTTCACGGTGCTGCAGCCGGGTATTGAAACTGGTGTCCGGGGTGAGCCAGAACCGGGCATTGTCAAAGTCCTGTCCTGAAAAATTGCGCAGGATCAGGCGGGCATCCAGGTCCAGGAAATTTTCCTTTGCATCTGCAAGTGCGGTATAAGTGACCAGGTTGTCCAGTCCGGCCAGCAGATAAGAGATGACTACGGGCTGGTCTGTGTCCCTTTTGCTGTAAATTTCCCACACCAGTGCGGATGCATCCGGGGGCCGTGCAACGGACAAAACCGTGATATCATCCGTCTTTGCCAGGGTGTCCAGGTAAACGGCATCAGGATCGATGTGCACATTCTGCCAGGAAAAATCGATTGTATTGATACCCGCAACCAGGGCGAGAACCCTTTTTTCCTGCACCAGCGCCGTGTTCCGGCCGGCCAGGCGGATGAAAACCTGTTCCTGCAGGGGCAGGGTCGCCAGCTGGGTTCTGGCAAAAGCGGTACCAGGCACAGCAAGGATGCAGCAAAGGCCCGTAAGCAGAAAAACCCATGCAGCCATAACGACTTTCATGCCCGGGGCTTTTTGCAGCCTCATGAAGCGGGAACAGGTGTCTGCTGCCATTTTCTGTCTCCTTTATACGTGGTGATGGTGTATTGGATGGTTTTTTTTGTGCCTGGCTCCAGGGTGATAAAAAATCTGAACCGGGTCTGGTCGATTTTTTCAAACCGGTCCTGGCCGCTGATGTCTGTGATGGTGAAATCAGGATCAGGCCTGTTGCGGGTAATTTCAAATGCTGCAGGCATATCTGAAAAATTGGTGATATCCAGGGCTATCGTCCGGACATCATCAAACCCGGACAGATTGCCCTGGTCATCAAAGGTTAGGTTGGTTTTGGCAAATTTGGCAACCGTTGGTACAGCGGTCACCCGGGGGTCCGGGCCAAGGGCAAGGTCAGCTTTTTTCCCCACAGGGATGTAGTCTGTTTCAGCGGAACCAACAAAGGTCATTCCGCCTTTTTGGTTGATTTTATGAAAAACCCGGAACCCGCCCCCGGGAAGGGGAAACTTTCCAAGACCCGCATCCGTATCGTTGGTAAAGGACATGATCTGCATTGTTTGTGCGCCAAACCGCTGGTCATCCTGCACATAAAAAGTCTTTGCCGGCACTGCGGGGGCATCAAAGGAAATGAGCTGGCTGGACCACCCATGGGCAATGGTCTGGGTACCTTCTATGGTATACAGAAAGTATTCTGACAGTCCGGTTTTTTCTATTTTTTTCGGTGCAGGCCCTGCCATGGATTTCTGCAATGCCATGGCCGGTGCGGATTCCAGCACGGCTTTTCCCCGGGCATATGCATCCTGCTGCTGGTTATCAAAGGGATCTGTTTCTGGTCGGCCATAAGGATGGGATCTTTGGGCCAGGTCAGAGATCCGGTCAAGAAGATGGATTTTCCCCACCACCAGACGAATCCGTGCATTGTCATAATCTTCTCCTGATCGGTTCTGTATCCGGACATATCCTGTGAGCCGGATAAGGGATCTGTCAGGAGACAAAAATGCCATATAATGGGGCGCCCAAAAGAGACCAGCGGTGAAATAACTGATATCAATGTCGGCCTGACAGGATGTGTTTGCATGGACATACCAGACGGCAAGATTTTTTGTGTCCGGGGGAAACCGCATCTGTTCAATGGTGACAGGTGCAGATGCCTGTGTGACGGCAAGGGCCAGGGAGGTGGGATCGATGCGGGTGCCGGCCCACGAAAACCGGATCTGGTTCATGCCTTTGGCAAGCGGAAGGCTACGGCTGTCTGTGACAAGGGTCAGGTCTGCCGGGTTGTAAATGGTGATCTGGATGTCCCGGCCCTGGGAAACGGCTGTAAGATCTATCCCGGCCCGGGCAGGAAAGGCGTATGCCAGGATGCATATCAGCAGCACCAGGTATGTGTTGGACTTCATTGCATGTCGCATGGCAAAGATATCTCCGAAAATGGTGCTTTTCATGGGGACGCAATGCAAGGTTTCAGTTATGGGTACGTTACCGGTTTGTGCCTGTTACAGGCCGGCATTTTCCAGGGCGAATTCCCAGTTAACCAACTTGTCCATTACAGCGGTAACATAGGCTGCGCGCCGGTTCTGATAATCCAGATAATAGGCATGTTCCCACACATCAATGGTCAGCAGCGGTGTCATGCCCGAGGTCAAGGGGGTGCCGGCATTGGGGGTTTTCACAGTCTTGAGGGTACCACCGTCCAGGACAAGCCAGGCCCACCCGCTGCCGAACTGTGAGGTGGCGGTGGCGAGAAGGGCTTTTTTGCAGGCATCCACACTGCCGAAAGCATCCTGCATCTTTTGTTTCAATACAGCTGGCGGTTCACCGCCTCCGTTGGGTTTCATGCTTTTCCAGTAAAATGTATGGTTCCACACCTGGGCAGCGTTGTTGAAAATACCTGTATGTTCCGGCTGCATGGCGGTGCCGGCAATGATTTTTTCCAGGGACATGTCAGCAAACAAGGTGCCCTCTGTAAGGGCGTTTAATTTGTTCACATACCCCTGGTGGTGTTTGGCGTAGTGAAAGGAAATGGTCCTGGATGTGATCACCGGCTCCAGTGCATTGTCTGCATAGGGCAGGGAAGGCAATGCATGTGGAGAAGCTGCTTCAGCAGTGACTGGCAGTCCGCCGGCTGCAAGGGAAACCAACGCCCCGGCAGACAGGGCAAGAAAACTTCTGCGGTCAATGTTTGTGACATCCACCTGTTTTTTGTCGCTGGTATTCATGGAAATCTCCTTTATAATTGTGTTGAAGCCTGGCGCAAATCAGCACCTGTTTTTTTGCGCATTTTTAAATCATACATATCATACCATCCGAATGGGCGCATGAACAAGGAATAATATCCAGACCTGTATATTTGCCATAGGCATGCCAGGTTTTTGATTGTTCTATGCAGCACGCTTTCCCGGGCCCCGCCCCTGGTGGTGTCC
>DATFJY010000074.1:0-16775 GCA_035268905.1 Desulfotignum sp. | reverse complement strand
CGAAAAAAAAAGAAAAAAAAAACCGAAAGCTGCCCTCCCGAAAAACCCGGCCTGTATCCGATACTGCCGGCACACCCGGCATCCCGTCTGCCGGGATACCGAAAATACTGGAGAATCTGAATGAAAAACAGCGCCAGGCCGTGCATTCCACATCCCGTGCCATTCTCATAACTGCCGGGCCGGGCACCGGAAAAACCCGGACCCTCACCGCCCGAATCGCCCATCTCATATCAAGCAAAACGGTTTCTCCCGGACAGGTCCTTGCCCTGACCTTCACAAACAAGGCAGCCCGGTCCCTTGTTCAGCGCATAAAGGAATTTTTGCCTCCGAATGGACCCCGGGTGACCGCTGCCACCTTTCATGGATTTTGCCTGGGCATGCTCAAGGAATATGACGGGTGCAGGGCCCGTCTTCTGGAAGAGGAACAAAAAAAAGCACTGGTACAAAACGCCCTGAAAACATGTACCAAAAAACAGGCTGGGTTTTCCCGCCTGGCCGCCCGGATGGACCTGGATATCAGCCTGTGTAAAATGCAGCTGCTGGGCCCTGAAGATGACCTGTCCTGTGTGGCACAGGACCAGGTATTGCTCAAAAAGGTCTATGCCGCTTATCAGGAGGAGCTGAACGCCCTGGATTGTATGGATTTCGAGGACCTGATTTTCCGGTTTTACCATCTGCTCTCCCGGTCTTCGGCGCTGCTGCAACAGGTGCAGAACCGGTTCACCCATGTTTTTGTGGATGAGTACCAGGACCTGAACAAGGGGCAGTATGCACTGGTAAAACTGCTGGCCCGAAACAGCCACATCTTTGTTATCGGTGATCCGGATCAGTCGATTTACGGTTTCAGGGGATCGGACAACCGGTATTTCAAGCAGTTTACCGCAGATTATCCCGGGTGCGAGCAGATTGTTCTGGCCCAAAACTACCGGTCCACCCAGACCATATTGGATGCTGCTTTTCAGATGATTTCCCGGTCCGGCAAAGACAAGGGAATGCAAAAAATTTTTTCAGATGATGCCAAAACCCGGAAACTGGTTATCAAGGAAACCGGTTCAGAAACAGCGGAAGCGGTGGCAGTGGGAAAGATGATCGAAGCCGGGGTGGGGGGACTGTCCTTTTTTGCCATGGATACAAGGAAACAGGAAGATTTTCTGGACAGCGCCTATGGGTTCTCTGATTTTGCCGTACTGTTCCGCACCCGCAGGCAGAAAGCGATATTTGCCGATGTGTTTCAGAAACATGGGATCCCCTTTCAGGCGGCAGACAGGAAATCAGGGGTACATCTGGAGGGCATCCGCCAGTTGTTGAGCTGTTTCAGGTGTATTACCGGCCGGTGGGATGCCAAAGATCTGCAGGTATTGCACACCCATTTTTCCCGGGACAGGCAAACAAAAAATATCCCAAAAACCCCGGAGCAGATGCTTGGTCAGGTGACAGAACAGATTCGGGACAGATCCAGCCATGCGTGCCTGGATATTTTTGTCCGGTTTCTGGGAATCCGGCAGGCCCTGTCGTCAGATCCGGCTGCAGCAGACATGAGAGCCCATCTTGAACACCTGGCCCATGTGTTTACCGATCCCGATGATTTCATGGACCACCTGGCCCTGGAACAGGATCCGGACCATCTGGCCGATGCGGTGGAAAAGGTGTCTCTTATGACCATGCATGCGGCCAAAGGACTGGAATTTCCCGTGGTGTTTGTCACCGGGTGTGAACAGGGGCTCATCCCTTATGCACGGGATAACAAAACCTGTGAGAATCCGGCAGAGGAACGTCGCCTGTTTTATGTGGCCATGACCCGGGCCAGGGATGTTTTGTGCCTGACCTATGCCGGAAAAAGACAGATTTTCGGAAGGATGGAAAAGCGGCAGCAATCGGTTTTTCTGGATGATATTGAAAAGCGCCTGGCATTGTATGAAAAACAACAAAAGCGACAGCCGCCCAAACAGGCGCAGATCCAGCTGGAACTGTTTTAAGGGAGAATGATATTTTACCTGTGAAGACCAGCCGGCCCGGTGCCGGAATGCAGTGTTTTGCCGGCAAAAAACGGTTCTGCATTGTCCGGCCACCTTGCAGGTACTGGCTGGTCTGCCTGTTTTTGACCGGGGTGCTCTGGTATATGCCAGAATCTGGCTTTGCCGATATTTACAAATATGTTGACAAAGACGGGGTGGTGCATTTCACCAACACCCCCACCACACCCGGTTATAAACTGTATATCCGGGAACAGTCAAAGGAGCCGGGCAGATCCTGGGATACAGACGCATATGATGACCTTATCCGCAATGCCCAGCGCCGTTACGGGGTCCCCTTTGCCCTGATAAAGGCGGTAATACGGGTGGAGTCCGCATTCAATCCCAGGGCGGTATCTGCCAAAGGCGCAAGGGGATTGATGCAGATCATGCCGGAAAATGATGCATTGCTGTCCCTGGCAGATCCATTTGATCCTTCCCAGAATATCATGGCCGGCACCCGGTATTTGAAACAGCTGCTGGACCGGTATCACCAGAAGCTGCCCCTGGCCCTGGCTGCCTATAATGCCGGTCCCGGTGCCGTGGACCGGTATCGGCATATTCCGCCTTTTAAAGAGACCCGGGCCTATGTCCGGAAGGTGATGGCTTTGTATACCCGGTATAAAGAGACGTAAAGCCTTATGCTTCAGTTTCTGTCAAGAAAATAAGAAGTGGCTCCTGGGCTGCGGATTTCCCGGGTTAGGTCTGTTCTTCAGCCTGGACCGATTTGATGAAGGACAGGAGCCGATCTTTCATGTCCGGCCTTTCCAGGGCAAAGGCCAGGTTGGCCATCTGAAATCCCACTTTGTCCCCACAGTCAAACCGGTTGCCGTGGAATTTGTAACCAAAAATGGGCTGTTCTTTGAGAAGGGTTTTCATGGCATCGGTGAGTTGAATTTCATTGCCTGCTCCGGATTGTCCTTTGCCCAGAAGTCTAAAAATCCTGGGCATGAGGATATACCGGCCGATAATGGCCAGGTTGGAAGGTGCCTGGTCAGGAGATGGCTTTTCCACCATATCATTGATCCGAAAAATATCCTGCTCCACTGCAGTGGCATCCAGGATGCCGTATTTATCGGTCTGGTCTTTGGGCACCTCCATGACAGCAGCCATGGAAGCCCGGAGCCGGTCAAATTTTTGAATCATTTCAGAGAGTACCGGTCTGTCAGTCTGGATCAGGTCATCTGCCAGCAGCACGGCAAATGGTTCATCCCCTACAATATCCCGGGCACACCATACAGCATGTCCCAGGCCCAGGGGTTCGTGCTGCCGGGTATAGATGATGGTGCCGGTGGGCGGAACCAGTTCCCGGATCTGTTTGAGCAGGTCTGCTTTTTGTTTGTTTTCCAGGGCATGCTCGATTTCGTAGGACCGGTCAAAATGGTCTTCCAGGGCTTTTTTTCCCCGGCCCGTGACAAATATGATCTGCTCAATCCCTGCCTGGAAAGCCTCTTCCACTGCGTACTGGATCAAGGGTTTGTCCACCACGGGCAGCATCTCCTTTGCCATGGCCTTGGTGGCCGGGATAAACCGGGTTCCCAGGCCAGCCACAGGGAAAACCGCTTTTTTTATTTTCATACCCCCTCCTTTGGATCTGACAGGTTGACATTCAGCTGCGTGTTCCTGCCTTTTGTCTTAATGGGGATTCTTTGCTGTGTCAAACCCAAATTTTGGCAGGATTTTCTTTCCCTGCATGCACCACATTGGGACGGTATATGTATCCGGTTGACATTATTGTATTTTTTTTATAGAATCCTGAATTTTTGGTACACCAAATTAATTTAATCTTAAGGACAAACAAATGAATGACCAGAAAATATCAGCAATTCCGCCTGAACAGATGGGATTACATACCCGGTTCCGGTTTCAATGCCACAAAGGGGTCAAGTGTTTTACCGACTGCTGCAGGGGCATCGATATCATGCTCACCCCCTATGATATTCTGACCATGCGCCGGAAGCTGGACCTGTCATCTGAAGAATTTCTGGCGGTTTTTACCGAGCCCAGGATACTGGAAAAAGCGGACATGCCGGTGGTGACGTTGAAACTGCTGGATGATGAACGCAAGTCCTGTCCGTTTGTGGAAGACAAGGAGGGGTGTGTTATTTATGAAGACCGTCCCACCACCTGCCGGTATTACCCCATAGGCTTGGGGGCCCTGAGTTATTCCGGAGAGCAGGGGGATAAAGATGCGTTTTTTTTCAAGGTAAAAGAGGCCCATTGCTTAGGATTCGAGGAAGACAGGGAATGGACGGTGGCTGAATGGCGTCAGGACCAGGGGATTGACGAGCGGGATGCGGTCAATGAAGGCTGGATGGACCTTATGGTCCGGAAAAAATCGTTGCCCCACAGCATGAAGCTGTCTGAAGAGAGCAAAAAGATGTTTTTCATGGTCTGCTATAATATTGATACATTCAGGAATTTTGTCTTTCATTCATCCTTTCTGGACCGGTATGAGATTCCGGCAGACAAGATAGAAGAGATCCAATCCGATGATGTCAAGTTGCTGCAGTTCGGGTTTGAATGGCTGAAGGCAGCGTTTTTTCATGCCGGCCGGGAAAATTTTCAGCCCAAAAACAGCAAAGAAGCGTGATATCCTTCCTCCCTGGACCGCCCCTGGCAAAATAGCTAACAGCTAAGAGCTAACAGCTTTCATATTCCTTTAAAACCAGTTTCGGGGCAAACCTGGGATTGGAGATGTATCGGCCCATGTTTTCCATAAAGGTGCCCACCAGGGCATCAAGCACGGCATCCTTTTCATGGTCCATGATAAAGTTGCGCTCCAGGCGGTATTCATACATGACGGTTTCTCCCAGGGTTTTTTGGATCTGTTCACAGGTGACACCGGTAAGGGGAACCTGGGTGAACAGATCCGGTGTTACCTTGATCTCCATGGATGCCCGCATGATAACCACCCAGGCATCTGCGCTGATCTTACGGGATTGATCGGAAATCACCAGTGTCTGTTTGTTTTCCAGTCTGATTTTTTGTATGATGGTGCCGGTTAATGCAGGTTTTTGGTTGCATTCAGCGTGTGGTGATTTATTCATACGCATACCATAGGTGTTCCTGGTGGACGGGGGTGGAAAGCCTTTCATCAATGTCAATGCCGAAAAATTCCGAGATGGGGGCAAATATGTCCGGGTTGGCTGCCTGGACTTGCTGCATGGCAGCCACTACCATGTCCAGCCCCTGCCGGGTCATTTTTCCCAGGGGCCGGCGGCAGGGGCCTGCGGGCATGCCAAGCAGCTGCATCATGGTTTTCAGGGGCAACGGGTTTCTGGCCCGGCACAGGACCGGTCCGAAAGCGGTCTTTTCAGTGGTGGTGACCACCACCAGATCCAGCAGGGGTTTCAATGCTGTCTGAAGCTGGCGGGCTGCATCAATTTCGCCCTGGTTGAGGAAGGACACCATCTGGGTCATGGATTTTGGCACGATATTGGACATGACCGATATGGCACCGCAGGCCATGATCTCCGGCGCGGTCATGATATCATACACCAGGGCATCATCACCGGAAAAAATGTGAAAATCGGGGCCGCAGAATTTGCGGGTCAGTTTCATGTTGTCCAGGTTGCCGGTGGCTTCCTTGACACAGGAGATATTAGGGCATGATCTGGACAAAATGGCCAGGTCCTGGGGCAGCATCTGGGCCCCGGTGCGGCCGGGGATGATATAGGGTATGATCTCCAGATCCGGGTAACGGGCTGCCACCGCTTCATAATATTCTTTGCGGATTTCAAGGGAAGAGGGGCCGTTGTAATAGGGATCCACCATAAGGATGGCATCCACGCCCTCTTTTTGGGCATGCCCGGCGGCATCCAAGGCTTCCCGGGTATTGTTGCTGCCGGTTCCTGCGATGACGGAACATCTGCCTTTGGCCCGGGCTGCGGCCAGGGCAATGACATGGTTGTGTTCCTGCCATTTGAATGTGGGGCTCTCGCCTGTGGTGCCTGTCACCAAAATGCCCGTGACCTGGTTGTGAATCTGAAAATCGATGAGCTGTTCCAGGCCTTTTTGGTCCAGTTCTCCGGTCTTGGTAAACGGGGTGATAAGTGCGGTAAAGCATCCTTTTTTCATGAACGTTTTCTCCTGAAATAATCAAATAAAGATTCAGGTGCTACCACAGGTGTGATCGAGAAGCAAGAAATATGCTTGCCCGAAGACCGCATCCCTGGATATTTGCCAAAAGCATTCCGGGTTTTCGACCGATTGCTGCATTACTCTGTCGCCGGCCCCGCCCCTGGTGATGTCCTGTGCCCGGCCCGAGACCCTGCGGGGGCCCGCTTCCATGTGAATAATGAAATAGAGGGAAACAATCTCAGACAGTAAGCATCCCGGCATATTGTACCAGGCCCCCTTATGGCGCTGACGGTCCGTTCACAGGACACCACCAAAGGCTCTCCATTGCATGTACCCTGCTACTGCTACAGCAAATATCCAGCGGATCCCAAAGATCTTGACTCCTGTGGTAAAACGTCTATTATAATAACTTTTACCCGTAACACAAGATATAAATGTATAAAATATAAGGAGTTGTTCATGTCAGATACGCAGCAAAGGGACCATTTGCCCCGGAATGCGGATGAGCATATTGCAAGACTCAGACACCAGTTGACCCAGAATGCCGAGTGCGGCAACACCCATTACAACCTGGGCGTGGCCCTTGTGGGAAAACAGGAATATATGGAAGCGGAAAAAGTGCTGCACGAAGCCATTGAGCACAGCCCCACCCTGGCGGAGGCCTATGTGCTTTTGGGCGGCATCTGTCTGCAGCGGGGGGATCTGGAGGGGTGCTACCGGTTCAACCAGCGGGCCACCAAAGCCAGGGCCGGATTTGCCGAAGGATATGCCAACATGGCGTTTGTGCTGCTCCAGCTGGTGGACGGCAAGGACCCCAAAGAGGATGAGGAAAAAGTGGACAAGGCCATCAAACACCTGAAAAAGGCCATTATCCACAACAAATATTTTGTCCAGGCATATGCCAGCCTGGGTACGGCCTACTTCATGAAAGGCCTGCATGCAGAAGGGATCAAGGCCAACCAGGAAGCGGTTCAGATACAGCCGGAATTTCCTGTTGCCCACAATAACCTGGCCGTGGGGTTTCTGGAGATAAAAGATTTTCCAAAGGCCATCTTTCATTGTGATAAAGCCCGTGAACTGGGCTATGAGGTGGCCCCGCAGCTGCTGGAAGAACTGGCACCCCACAGAAAAGGATGAGTTTTTGGCCGGCTATAAGCTTTTACATACCGGGGCACCATGGCGAGGTTGGTCCCGGTGCTCCCCTGTGGGATATGCCCCTGTCCGGAAAACATACTGCAGACAGCAGTGGCGGAAACGGCAGACAATCTGCTGCTGCAAACAGCACGCTTCAGAACCCCTGTGATCCCTTCACTGTGGGAGAATATTTTCTGGCAGCCCAAAATTTTCTGGTCTCAGATAATGGTGAGATGCTGTGCCGGGCTGTCACCGCCCTGGCAGACAACGGCAACCGGATCCACTCCATTGCCATCAGCCTGGAAAAGCATGGCGCATTTTATCATCCCCTGAAAATAACCATTGCCACCCAAAATGGCTCTTTTTTTTATCTGGTACTCAACGGCGCGGTAAAGGAACCGGGACTGGCCCTCATCAAAACAGAATATGCACTGCTGGCATCCATGGCCCTGCGGGTGACACCCGCTTTTATCCCCAAGGTTTTCGGTGCCGGTGACATCACCTCCCGGAAGCGGACTGTGGCTTTTTTTCTGGGGGAATGGTTTGCCGGATTCTGTGAATTTCATGTAACCAGGATTTCCGGAGAAAACCAGGTGGCTGTCTGGCAGGATGACGGCACTTGTGAGGTAATTTTCTGGCACCAAGCGGCCCGGATGTATGAGAAAATTGCCTATGTGCTGACAGCCTATTATGATATCCATACCGGACATGCCATTTTTCCCTGGCACCATGCAGCCGGTGATTTTGTGGTGCGGGCAGGGCCGTTGCAGGCAGGGGATGTCCGGCTGATTACCATACGGGGAACAGCCCCGGTGGTTGATGCGGCCTGGGATACATCCGATTCCGGGGTTCACCTGCTTTCCTCTCTGCTTTTTTATTTCTTGCACCTGACGCTGCGCATGCGCCTGGACCGGCTGGATGGCACCGGTTCCCTGGTTTTTCTACCGCAGATCGTTGTGGATGCCACCATAAAAGGGATGCTCACCGCCCTGGATCACCGGGCAAACGGCTTCCTGGGACCAGGGACAGAAGATGCGCCGATACCGCATGATATCTGTCCTGTTTTTGTTGATTTTGTAAATGAATTCAGCCAGGCCCGGCTGATGGATATCATGGAAAATCTCGTGGATGTTTGGCACCCGGATCCTGCTGAATCGGCACTGGTGCGGGAAAACATCCCCCTTCACTGCGCCGGGATTTGCCGGGGATTACAGGAACCATGCTCGGATTTTTCCGGTCATGAAGTGAAAAACCGGTGAAGCGCCGGTTTTTTTATTGACATGTGCAAACAGAAATTCTATATCTGCAATGGTATTTTGCAGAAGGTGTCCCTTGGCAGCAGATGGTGTTTGCAGGGTAACTATCTGAAACAATAAAAGATCAGACTATTGAATGAAAAGTTTGGAAATTCTTTTCATTATTGTATGTAATTTAACTTTTAACGGAGGTAAGTAAATGGCTAAGCATGAAACTCCTTTACTGGACCAGCTGGAATCCGGCCCATGGCCAAGCTTTGTCTCTGACCTGAAATTTCAGGCGGAAAAGAGAGCAAAGAACGAGGACGGCATCGAGTTCCAGATTCCGGTGGATGTGGTTGACGATCTTCTCGGAGTTGTGGAACTTTCCTACAAACACGGCAGAACCCACTGGAAACACGGCGGCATCGTCGGTGTTTTCGGCTATGGCGGCGGTGTTATCGGCAGATACTGCGATCAGCCCGGAATGTTTCCCGGGGTTGAGGCCTTTCATACCATGCGGGTGAACCAGCCCGCCGGTAAATACTACAGCACGGAATATCTCAGAACGCTTTGTGATCTGTGGGATTTCAGAGGGTCCGGGGTGACCAATATGCACGGCTCCACCGGGGATATCATCCTTCTGGGCACCACCACCAAACAGCTGGAAGAAGTGTTCTGGACCATGACCCATGACATGAACCAGGACCTGGGCGGCTCCGGCTCCAACCTGAGAACCCCTTCCGACTGTCTGGGGCAGTCCCGGTGTGAATATTCCTGCTATGACACCAATGCCCTGGTGTATTTTCTGACCAATGAATACCAGGATGAGCTGCACAGGCCGGCTTTCCCCTACAAGTTCAAATTTAAACTGGACGGCTGCCCCAACTGCTGCGTGGCCTCCATCGCCCGGTCCGACATGTCCTTTATCGGCACCTGGAAAGACGACATCCGCATCGATCAGGATGCCGTGAACAAATATGTGGAAAACGATCCAGCCTACCCGGCCAATGCCGGCGCCTATAAAGGCAGCAAGGACTGGGGCCCGTTCGATATTGAAAAAGAGGTACTGGGCCTGTGTCCCACCAGATGCATGAAATTTGAAAACAAGAAACTGTTCATCGACAATGCCAACTGCACCCGGTGCATGCACTGTATCAATGTCATGCCGCGCGCCCTGAAAATTGGTAAAGAAACCGGCTGTTCCATTCTCTGCGGGGCCAAGGCTCCGATCCTGGACGGTGCCCAGATGGGCTCTCTGCTGGTACCGTTTGTCGAAGTCAATCCTGACAATGATTATGAAGCAATCACGGAAATTATTGAAAATATCTGGGACTGGTGGATGGAAGAAGGCAAGAACCGGGAACGTCTGGGTGAGCTGATCATGCGCCAGGGTTTCCAGAAGCTGCTGGAAGTCACCGGTATCGATCCCATGCCCCAGCATGTTGCCTATCCCAGAACCAACCCGTACATCTTCTGGAAAGAAGATGAAGTACCGGGCGGCTGGGAACGTGATGTGGACGAATACAGAAAACACCATCTGAGATAGAAAGGGAGAATAATAATGGCATTTATTTCGACTGGTTATAATCCAGAAAAACCGATGGAAAACCGGATTACCGACATCGGTCCCAGAGACTATAACGAATTTTATCCTCCTGTGATCGCCAAAAACAAGGGCAAATGGTCTCACCATGAAATCCTTGAACCCGGCGTACTCGTGCATGTGGCGGACTCAGGAGATGAAGTATATACGGTAAGAGTGGGCGGGGCCCGTTTGATGTCCACCAGCCTGATCAATGAGATCTGCGACATTGCAGACAAGCATTGTGACGGATATGTCCGGTTCACCACCAGAAACAACGTGGAGTTCATGGTGGATGCCAAAGACAAGCTGGAGCCCCTGAAAAATGATCTGGCCGGCAGGAAATTTGACGGTGGATCCTTCAAGTTTCCCATCGGCGGTACCGGTGCCGGGGTTACCAATATTATCCATACCCAGGGCTGGATCCACTGCCACACCCCGGCAACCGATGCCTCCGGCACGGTCAAGGCTGCCATGGATGTTTTGTTCAACGATTTCCAGGACATGAGACTGCCGGCCCAGCTACGGGTCTCCATGGCCTGCTGCCTGAACATGTGCGGTGCGGTTCACTGTTCTGATATCGCCATCCTGGGATACCACAGAAAACCGCCCATGCTGGACCATGAATATCTGGACAAGGTGTGTGAAATTCCGCTGGCGGTTGCCGCATGCCCCACGGCCGCCATCAAGCCTGCCAAGGTACAGCTGGACGGCGGCAAAGAGGTCAAGTCGGTTGATGTCAAGAACGAACGGTGCATGTACTGCGGTAACTGCTACACCATGTGTCCGTCCATGCCCCTGGCGGATACCGAAGGGGACGGGATCGTTCTGATGGCCGGCGGCAAGGTATCCAACCGGATTTCCGATCCCAAATTTTCCAAAGTAGTCGTGGCGTTCCTGCCCAATGAAATGCCCCGGTGGCCGTCCATGACCGATGCCATTCAAAGAATGGTGGAAGCCTATGCCAAGGGCGCCAACAAATATGAGCGTCTGGGTGACTGGGCTGATAGAATTGGATGGGAAAAATTCTTTGAGGTGTGTGAGCTGGATTTCACCCATCACCTGATCGATGATTTCCGTCAGCAGGCATACATGAGCTGGCGGCAGTCTTCTCAGTTCAAATTCTAGTGTATTATCTGTTTTTGAACAGATCCTGCTGCATATGATGAAAAGCCGGGGCTTTCCGCAAGGATGCTCCGGCTCATCCATTTTAATATAAAGGAGTGAAGATAATGAGTGATCTTCTTGACAACAAAGAAGCTGCACAAGAGGCAGTAATGGAATGGCTGAACAAAAAAGCCAAAACAAAATCCAAATTTTATATCAAGGATTTTTACAAAATTTTTCCGGATGACAAACCCCGGATGATCAAAAAAGTCGTCAATAAAATGGTGGAGGACGGTATTCTGGAATACTGGTCATCCGGTTCCACCACCATGTATGGCATTAAAGGCGGGGGTATCCAGCATTCTTCTGAAGGTGAAAAATAAGCAAAGAAAGCGTTAAAGACTAACCCATGCAGGCAAGTTGTGAAAGGGTCCCAGGCCTGGTGGTGGCGGGTCTCAGGGGTGGATCAGGCAAAACCATCATCTCCCTGGGGATAACGGCTGCATGGCAGCGCATGCATATTGCGGTCGCGCCCTTCAAGAAAGGGCCCGACTATATCGATGCCGGCTGGCTTTCCCTGGCAGCCGGCCGCCCCTGTTACAATCTGGATACCTACCTGTGCCATCCAGCTGTTGTGCAGCAATCCTATCTAACCCATTCCCAATCCTGCGACATTGCCCTTGTTGAAGGGAACCGCGGCCTGTACGACGGCATCGATACAGACGGCTCGACCTCCACGGCTGAACTGGCAAAGCTGTTGCATCTGCCGGTGCTGCTGGTGCTGGACTGTACCAAAAGTACCCGGACCATGGCAGCCCTGCTGCTTGGGTGCATGCAGTTTGATCCCCGGATACGGATTGCCGGGGTGATCCTCAACCAGGTGGCCGGCAGCCGCCACCAGAAAAAAGTAACGGACAATATTGCACGGTTCTGCCGGATTCCGGTCTTCGGGGCGGTGCCCAAGCTTGGATCTGAAGATTTCCCGGAGCGCCACATGGGGCTTGTGACATCTGCGGAACATGGGTTTTCCGGCAAGGCCCTTGCCGCAGTGGAAAAAATGGCACAAGATCATATTGACCTCAAATCCCTGTACCGGTCAATCACCCAGGATTGCAACACGGCACAAAAGAGAGATACCGATATTGAGAAACTGGATAAGGGTCCGCCGGCGGCAGGCTATTATACGCCTGATTCTTCGCCAAAGAAACCGGCACATGACCAGGTGGTTATCGGGGTCATAAGGGATTCAGCATTTCAATTCTATTATCCGGACAACCTGGATGCCCTGGAAAATCTGGGGGCGAAAATTGTGTTCATCAGTCCTTTGCACCAGAAAACCCTGCCTGATGTGGATGCGTTATATATGGGCGGGGGGTTTCCGGAAACCCATGCCCCCCAGCTGGCCGAAAATAAAAGCTTCCGGGAGCATTTGAAACACCTGTCCCAAAGCGGTCTTCCCATTTATGCGGAATGCGGAGGCCTGATATTTCTTGGCCAAAGCATCTGCCTGAATGACAAAGAATACCCCATGTCCGGGATCCTGCCTATCTGGTTCGGCCTTTCCATCAAGCCCCAGGGCCATGGCTATACCCGGGTTCTGGTAAGGAATAAAAATCCGTTTTACCGCACCGGCGAAATGTTGAAAGGCCATGAATTCCGGTATTCCCAAATTTTAAAAATTGATTTTCAGGACCATGAAATGGCGTTTTCCATGGAAAGGGGCAAAGGGATTCTGGACAAAAAAGACGGGTTTTTCAAAAACAATACCTTTGGTACCTATACCCATATCCACGCCCTGGGATCGGTGTCCTGGGCCCCTTCCCTGGTGCAGAAAGCCAGGGCCTGTAAAATGAGGTGATATCCATGAAGGTGATTACATCCATCAGGGACATGTACCGGTTTTCGGAAAACCTGCGCTGCCAGGGCCAAACCATTGCATTTGTGCCCACCATGGGATATCTGCATGAAGGCCATCTGGCACTCATGGCGGAAGGCAAAAAAAAGGCGGATCACCTGTTGGTGTCCATCTTTGTGAACCCAACCCAATTTGGCCCGAGTGAAGATTTTTCCACTTACCCCCGTGCCATGGAACAGGATCTGGAACAGTGCCGCAACATTGGGGCAGATGCCGTGTTTACACCGGGTTCGGCTGATATTTATCCTGAAGGATTTCAGACCTATGTGCAACTGGAAAAATTGCCCCTGCACCTGTGCGGCCTTTCCCGCCCCGTATTTTTTAAAGGGGTGGCCACGGTGGTGACCAAATTGTTCAATATCGTCAATCCCCATGTGGCCCTTTTCGGGGAAAAAGATTTTCAGCAGCTGGCCATTATCCGGCAGCTGGTAAAGGATCTGAATTTTGGCATAGAGATTGTCGGTGTGCCCATTGTCCGGGAACCGGATGGTCTGGCAATGAGCTCCAGAAACAAATACCTGACACCAAAACAACGTCCCCATGCACTGCTGCTTCACCACAGTCTTGCAGCAGCGCAAAAAATGGTGGCAAAAGGTGAAACAGATGCCGGAAAGATTGTGGCCCGTGCCGGAGAAATGCTGGCATCATGCGCAAATATCCGGGTGGATTATGTATCCATCTGTGATCCTGTCACCCTGGATGAGATCGCTGTTATTGAAGGTGCGGCACTTATGGCCATTGCCGTCTGGCTGGGAGAAACCCGCCTCATCGACAACCGGATGCTTGTACAGGCAAATCATATATAGCGGTGGCGGTCACCTCTATCGCTATCGTGAAAATCAAAGAAAAAGGGACGGTATTTTCCGCGGATACCTTGGAATACCGTCCCTTGCATGTCACAATCTGTCGCGTAAATTGCAACCCGCTGTCGTGCTGCATATGGTAAATTTTACTTACGCTTTTTCATGGCACTGGGTGCAGGAGGTGGGGGCGGGACCCTTGCGGCCTTTGGGATCACCGGCTTCGATATTCACCTCTTTGTGGCAATCTCTGCAGTTTCCATGCATGGCATTTTCATGGACCATGATATCCCTTCTGTTTTCTTTGGTTTTTTCAAAAATATTGTGGCATTCATAACAGGGTTGGACATGATCGCCCATTGTGAGTTCGAGCGGTTCGCCGTTCTCATCATGGTGGCATTCACCGCATGTTATCTCATAATCTTCCGCATGCTTTTTGTGGGTAAAGGTCACCGGCTTGAACCGGGGAGGCCCTTTTCTGCGTTTTACATTTTCATAACCAGGGGTGTTGATTTCAAAGGTGTCCTCCACCTCAGTTCCTGCCTGGATACCGGTTGCGGCAAAGAGCGCAGCAAGTCCTGCTACCAGCAGCAGCATAATCATTTTTTTGTTCATAGTGCGGTTACTCCTTTAGCTGTTGAATTAAACAAATATGGTCTTACCGGTTCCCTGTACCGGGACCGGCCGGGTTTCCATGCAGAAAACGTTTCTTTTTTTTGCATACCAGCCATGCAAAGTCAATACAAAATTCGTATGCTCGGGCTGGGTCATTCTGCGGTTTCCTCACTGTCGGCAGATTGGTCAGTGCTGTTGGGTGTTTTGTCTGTATCAGCGGCTGTTTCTTCGTCAAGGGGTTTTTTCCTGCCAAATATCCGGGCTCCCAGGATGCTGATTTCATACAGAACCATCAACGGCAGGGCCATCATGACCTGGGTGATAACATCCGGTGGTGTGATCAGGGCAGATCCCACAAAAAAAAGCAGCAATGCATATTTTCGGTTCTTTTTTAAAAAAGGAATGGTTACCAGCCCCATGCGGGCCATGAAGGTAATCACCAGGGGCAGTTCAAACACCAACCCGAAGGCCAGTAGCATCTTGGAGGCAAATGAAAGATATTCCTTCATGGAGGGCATGGCCTGGATGGTTTCATTGGCAAATCCCAGGAAGAACTGGAAACCATAGGGAAAGACGATGAAATACCCAAAGGATGATCCCAGAACAAAAAAGAAAACAGACAGCACCACCACCGGCAGCAGGTATTTTTTTTCGTTCCGGTAGAGGCCGGGAGAGACGAACATCCAAAATTCATAGAACAAAACGGGCGTGGCCACCACAATACCGGTGAGCAGCGATACCTTAAGGTAAGTGAAAAAGGCTTCAGGCAGACCGGTAAAGATCATTTGGGCATTGCCGCTGGCTTCCATGGCTGTTACCAGGGGGGCGGTCAATATCTGGAACAGTTTTTCCTTGAAGAAATAGGCCCCGGCAAATCCAATCCCTACGGCAATGAACGAACGGACAAGCCGGTCGCGCAATTCTCCCAAATGTTCTGTGAACGGGCTTTTGGATTCGGTTTTCATGGATTGTCTGCTTTGTTGTCCCCGCTGCCGGCTTCAATGGGGCCATCAGATTCCGGTGTTGTCTGGGTATCATCCGCAGGTTTGTTTTCCGGGGTATTTTCCTTATCCTGCCCCGTTTCCGTCTGCATCGCATCTGTGTCCTTTTCCGCCTGCCGGGATTGTAAGGCTTCATCTTTGCTGTCAGTGGCAGCCGGGTGAACATCCTGGAGAGTGGTTTCCATGTCAATACTGCGCTTTAAATCCTGGGCTGACCGTTTGAATTCACCCATGGCCCGTCCCAGTGTTTTTGCAAGTTCCGGCAGCTTTTTGGGGCCGATGACGATCAGGGCGATGGCCAGGATCAAGAGGATTTCAGGCATTCCAAGACCAAACATTTTGTTTTATATCTCCTTTATTTGCAGCGTAGTCTCCAGGTAAACGGTTTTACACCGAATTTTGCAGGTGTGTCAACCGGAACAATGGTCAGGTTTTTTTCTTGTATTTTTTAGGGGGTCTGCGCCGGCTTTTTTTTGTCCCGGGTTTTGCCGGGGGATTTTTTTGCTGCTGCCGGGGAAGGGGTTTGGGCAACGGTTGTTCCAGGGATTCTGATGGATACTCACAGGTGATTTTGTGGCCCAGAACCGCTTCAATCTGGGGAATCTGAAAAGAGCTCATTTCATCGGCAAAGGAGATCGAGATGCCGGTGGCGCCGGCCCGCCCCGTCCTTCCTATGCGGTGAATATAGTGTTCCGGCTCAAAAGGCATGTCATAGTTGACCACATGGCTGATATGTTCAATGTGCAGGCCCCGGGCTGCCACATCGGTTGCCACCAGGATATTGACGGAGCCGTTCTTGAACTGGTGCAATACCTTGAACCGGTTGTCCTGGGATACATCTCCTGACAGCACTTTGCATTTGAGCCGGTACCGGGACAGTTTGCCGCACAAAAATTTTGCCGTATCCTTTCGGTTGACAAACACCAGCACGCGGTCAAGTTTTTCCGATACAATGAGGTTGTACACATGCTGGAATTTTTTGTCTTCCGTGGTCAGATACACGATCTGGCGGATACTGTCGGCGGTTGTCTGTTCCGGATCAATTTCAACCCGGACCTTGTTTTTCCTGGTCCAGGAATCAGCCAGACGCAGGACGTCATCGGTGAGGGTGGCGGAAAAAAACAGGGTCTGGCGTTTGTCCTTGTGGGGGGTCATATACACCAGGCGCCTGACATCCGGAATAAATCCCATGTCCAGCATCCGGTCCGCCTCATCAATGACAAGAATTTCCACCCTGGACAGATTGATGCGTCTCTGCCGGATAAAATCCAGGAGCCGTCCCGGTGTC
>DATFJY010000073.1:0-14784 GCA_035268905.1 Desulfotignum sp. | reverse complement strand
TTTTCCGATTTATTTTCCGGGGCAGGTGCGGATTTTTCCACCTGTTCAAGGGGTTTGCCGCCAATGGTCATCTGCAGCTGCAGCGCTCCTTTGCGCGCTTCTTTTTCCCTGGCAGTGAACACATGCACCTTGCCGAACTGGCCGTCAAATCCAGGTTGTACATGGATATTTTTTCCCCGCATCCGGGAGACCGCCTCAGCCAGCAGCGGTATGCCGGCTGCCTGGATGTCATCACACGAACGGTCCAGCAGAATGTCCAGTTCCGGGCCCAGGGCCTGCACCGCTTTTTCATAATACCGGGCAACTTTTTTGGTTTTCGGGCCCACCCCGAAAATTTCAGACAGGATATCTGTGAGCGGAATAATACTGGTATATCCCTGGCGGTCAGGGGGTACAAATCCCCGGGGCCGGTCAGCCAGCTTCCTTACCCGGTGCAGCACTCCCAGGGTCAACGGTCTGCCGCATTCCGGGCAGATGCCATCCAGCCTGGCGGTTTCATCCGGATCCAGACTGACGCGGCATTTTCTGTGGCCGTCGTAATGGTATTTGCCCTGGTCCGGATACATGTCCAGGGTTCCCCGGTACCCTGAAAGATCACCGGTTTCAAGGGATCTGCGCAGGGCATAATAATCCAGATCTGTATTGAACACACAGGCGTTGCGGCCCAGATATCCCGGAGAATGGGCATCTGAATTGGACATGAGCCGGACATGGTCCAGGTCAGCCACCCGCCAGTTCATGGGTGGATCAGAAGACAGGCCGGTTTCCACGGCAAAAATATGGGAGGTCAAATCCCCAAAACACTGTGCTATTCGGTCAAATCCGGATTTGGAGCCCAACAGGGAAAACCAGGGGGTCCAGATATGGGCCGGCACCAAAAACCCCTGGTCAGCGGTCTCCAGCATGATCTCCAGAAGATCCCTGGCATCCAGCCCGAGAATAGGCCGGCCGTCGGAGGTGATATTCCCGATGGCATCCAGCCGGGCATTAAATTTTTTCACACTGGTCAAATCCGGAAAATAAATGATATTATGATTTTTTCTGACCTTGCCCTCTTTTTTATAGATATTGGAGATTTCCGTCTGGAGCATAAACCGCACCGGTTTTTGACAGGAGAAAGGGATGGTATCATCGATGGCTGCAGCGATGGATTTTTTCAGTGCAAACAAGCCGGGCTCAGCCGGTTCCAGCTTGGATGTTATCTCCTGGACCCAGGCGGGATGGGTGAAATCACCCGTCCCCACAACCGTGATGCCCTTGATCCGTGCTGCATGGTAGATATTTTCAAAATCCAGGTTCCGGGCCGTTGCCCGGGAATACCTGGAATGGATGTGAAGATCTGCATAAAAGGTCATAATATTCAACCTGCATGAATTAGTCGGGCTTTGTGCATGGTATTTACATTATTTTCACTTAATTTAAAAGCAGGATTCTGGTAAAGAACAAAGAAACGATCCCGACTTTCACCTGCAAAAAAAGGAAAAGGCCATGACAGCCACCTCATACTCAGCCCTGCTAATCGCACCCCAAGACACTGCCCGGGCAGTGAAAACCGCATTGGCGGAAATCCAGGAACTTGTCATTATCCATGCAGAAACGACCGATGATGCCAAAAAACAGATTTTTTCCCGGTCCCTGGCATTTATTGTCATGGACCTGTCTTTACCGGAGATTGATCCCCATGTTCTTGCAGACAGCCTGCTGCGCCTTGACCATGCCAGGATTCCCCCGGTGCTGCTGGTAACAGATACCCCGGGGCTGCCGGATCTGTATGACAACGTCCCCCCCCTGCTGCTGGACCACATTGTCAGACCCCTTGAACCGGTGTTGATCAGGGCCAAACTGCTGCTTTTCATGACACTTTTCCGCCACCGCATCGCCGTGGACCAGAGCATCCAGGAACTGGAAAAAGTGTATACCCGTTTTATGGATCAACACCAGTCCGCTTTGTCTGAAACCACCCTGAAAAAAAACATACTGGCATTATCTGGTGCATTTACCAATCAGGTCCAACCGTTTCTCTCCAAAATTCAGGCCGGCACCTATGTATTGCAGCAGGCGCCGGACATGTCCCCGCGCCTGCACCAGGCAGTCACCCAGATTCGGACGGCCGGCAACCATATTGAACGGGTGATCCGCCAGATGCGCAGATCCCAGAACCGGGAACTGGGCAGCCAGATCACTTTCCAGGACAACACCGGCCGGGAACGGCCCGGCAGAATGCTTTTTGCCACCCATTTTACCGATGACTTCATGATGTTTGAACATTACCTGAGCGGCAGGATAAAGGCCGAGCTTATCCAGGCGGATACCGCTGAACAGGCACTGGAATATGTGGCGTCCCGCAGGCCGGATATTATTTTCATCAACCACCGGCTGCGGGACGGGTCCGGCCTGCTTCTGCTGGAAAAGCTGGTTCGGCTGAGAATCAGGGCACCGGTGATCTACCTTGTCGACAACCGCCATACAGATGCCGGGGCTGCTGCCATTGCCACCGGAGCCCACACATTTCTGGTCAAAGAACAGACATCTGCCATGGATGTGGTGGATACCATCCAGAAGACCATGACCCAGGCCAGACTCACCCACAAAGTCCAGGGCGCCCGGGATCGGATTGATCTGATTTCCCGGCGGGATCAGCTGACCCGGCTGTTGAACCGCAACTGGTTCAACCAGACCCTGGCACTGGAAATGTCCAAAGCCAGGCGGCACCACCTGCCCCTGTCCATACTCCTGGTGCAGGTGGACCAGTTCGCCGCCTTTAACCAACGATACGGATACAAAACCGGAGATATCATTTTAACCGCCTGTGCCGCAAGAATCCAGGCAATGGTAAGGGATCTGGATGTGGTATGCCGGTTCGGGGCGGAAAAATTCGGCATTGTTTTGCCCAACACCCGGGCAACCCAGGCCCGAATCCTGGCCGAACGTATCAGACAAAGCATTGGGGATAATACAATCTCTGTGGGCACCCACCAGCTTGTGCTGACCATCAGCACAGGCATGGCTTCTTATACGGGAAAAAAGGCAGACATACAAAATCAGCCATCAAAAGCTGTGCACCCGGACGCCATATCAGGACCGGACCTGGTCCATCAGGCCCTCAAAGCCCTGGAAACCGCTGTAGTCAAGGGAGGCAATCAGATTCAACCATGAAACCGTCAGACAAACAAACCATTTGTACCTGGGCACAGAAACAGACACACACGGTGGAAATTGTGTTGCCCCGCACCGGCCACCCGGAACAGGCCGGCTTTGATGCCTTTGCCGGAGAACTTGCCCGAATGGCCCCGTGCATCCGGATCAGACCGTCAGACAAAAAATCAGACCTGCCGGCCCTCTGTATTGCCGACAATATCCTTGTGAGCGCCCTTCCCCTGGAAAAAGAGCTGGCCCCTTTTCTGGAAACCCTGTCATGGGTGGCCGGTACTCTGCCCCCTCTGGCAGAGGATATCGGCAGTATGCTGGACCGACTGGGCCATCCCTGCCGCTCAACCCTTTTTATTGCCCTGCAATGCCCCCACTGTCCCGGCATGGTTAGAACCCTTGTCCCATTGGCACTCCATTCAAAAAACTTTTTTCTGCACATTATCGACGGGACACTGTTTCCTGAAACAGCCCAAAAATTTTCAGTGCTGTCCGCACCCTGTCTTGTCCTGGACCAGGATATCAGATGGACAGGACAGACATCCCAGCGTGAGATTCTGGACATGATAATCCGGCCGGACCCGTCAGAACTGGGCACTGAAACATTGAAACATATTCTGGAAAAGGGAGATGCCCAGTGGATCTGTCAACAGATGATCCAGGCCGGTCATATTTTTGAAGGATTTGCGGCGCTTTTGCTGCACAGCACATGGTCGGTGCGTCTGGGGGCCATGGTGGTGGTGGAAACCCTTGCACAAAAAGCCCCGGATCTGGCAGCACAATTATGCCCCATTCTTATCCAGGCATTTCCCGATCAGGATGTGGCGGTTCAGGGAGATATTTTATACGCCCTGGGAGAGGTGGGAACTGCTGAAACAAAGGCCTGGATACAAAAGATTCTGCCCGGCCTGTCACATCCGGACCTTACAGATGCTGCCAGGGATGCCCTGGCAGCCATTGAAGATGCGCACTGACCTGTTACTGTGTCTGATAACCGGTTCGGGACTGGCTGGCACTCAGTGCCTGCATACGGTCCCTGGCCGCTTGTACCACTTTGTCATCTTCATCTTTTTCGGTCATCTGCTCCAGAAGATTCAGGTCCTGGCATTTGTTGATGAATTTGATCCTGACCTTGGGATTGGAATGTAAATACTTTGGGACAAACAAATCTGTAAAACCCATGACGCCTCCTTTTTTTTGGTTACCATCACAGGAGGCCGGAAGCCCTTTTCACATATCTCTCAATCAGTTCAATGGTCACCGCACCCATGGATCGTCCCTGTTTTACCGCAGTCAGCTTAAACGCTTTATGAAGATGGTCAGACCCCCTGACTGTTATGTAGATATTGCCATAAAACTGCAAAGACATCAAGACATAAATCATGGTGAATTCATTCTAACCGTCAATCAATTTATATATTTCAGATCTTCAGGGCCGTCACATTATTTTACCACGAAGGTCACGAATAACGCCAAAAAAAAGGCTTCTTCGTGTCCTTCGTGGTTTTAAAAAAATCAAATCAATGTAAGGCATCTGATATTGGCCATAACTTATTAAAATTATGATATAATTATGTAAGAATGGATTTGCCCTGATCTTGACAGATTTCAGGATATACGGTATCACCGGGCCATGACAAGAAACCCAAGGAGTTTTGATAAAAATGGCCACCACTGGTAACCATGCCCTGCCGGCGGGCATATCGTTTCTGCGCACCTGCGTGAATCCCGAAGGATGTTTCCGGGTGGGCATCCACAAGCCCTGTTTTGATGTGGAAAATCTGCGGGAAAACGATTTCACCGCCTGCCTGGGCCAGCTGCCCGGGGACATTCCGGTATGGAACCATGCCAACTTTCCCGATGCAGATGTGCAGGAACCGGCAGCAGATGTCATATACGAGATTGCGAACCCCCTGCCTTTCCGGGGCACCACTTTCATCAATTCCGCGTGGGCCGACCCCAAAGCCGGGGGCCCGGAAAAAATCCACATCCCCCGGCCGGGGGCCTGCTCTTTGTCTGCCAGCCTGGATACCTGGAAAAACGATCTCACAGCCAACGACAAGATCGGGTTGATCCAGGCCCTGCCGCATCCCTTGAAAATTGCACTGGCCCAGGCATCCACCGACCCGGAAGAGCTGTGCACCCTGGCCGGCCACGCCTGTTCCCTGGTGTTTGACAAAGACGCTGCCTTTCCGGCAGGCATGGGTTTCTGTCCAGGACCTTCCGGCACCCCGGTACCGGACATCCGGTTTCATGACCTGTTTGAGGTGCTGGTGAACAACCCCCATCTGCCTGATGCATACAAAGAGGCCATGGTGCTTCGCCCGGGCATTCAGGGGAACAGTGAAATCATCGGGGAATACACTGACGGCCCCACCCATGTGTTTGAATACCTGCGCCGCAACTCCTATATCCCCTGGGGGCATTTTGCGTCCAACATGGCCAGCGATGCCATCCGGTACCGGGCACAGGATCTGGGGGCTGCCGACATACAGGGCCTGCGCCATCTGTATTACCAGCGGGTATATGTCCGCGTGGCCGGACAGCTGGGTATCAGGATACCCCGAAAACGCGCCTGTATGCCAGAACAGGCACTGGAAAAACTGCGTATGTCAATTATGGCTGCCCTGGACAGGGGACGGGGTGTGGAACTTTCGTTCAACGGGGCGTTATGGGGATGGAACTTCGGGTTCGGGTATGCCCAGTCCGGGCACAGGCTCCATGCTTCCCACCAGATGATACACCAGCAGAACGCCCTGGTGCCCAGACAGGTGAATGATCCTGCCCACGGCTCCCTGCCCGCCTTTGCCTGCGGTGATCTGGTGTCCGATTTTATCAGGAATTATCAGGCAACGCATGACAAACCGTTCTTTGATGCCTATATTACAGCTATCAGAAACAATTGCCGCACAGACGGCAAACCCCGGGGGGAGGATTCACTCATAATCTACGAAGATGACCATATTCTGCTTTTTGCCCCCAAGGCCCAGGTCTGTGAATGGGAAATGCAGATTGTGACAAAAAATCCCATTTCCCATGTGCTGGCAGCTGACACCCCCACCAGAAAGGCCCTGGATCTGGCCATGTTACAGGCGGTGCAAATACTGGAAAAACTGGGGGCTGACATGGTCACCGGCATGGAACTGTCCGGCCGGTTTGATGAAAAAAACTGTGGACAGCATTTGATCTATGCTTTTATTCCCAGGTTGCCCTATGCCCCGGCAACCTTTTCCGAAGCCCAGATGCGGTGGATCAGCGGTGTGTATCCCGAAGATTTTGCCCATGCCTGCCGCAGGGCTATGGCCTGAAATAAAAGGAGATGCCATGATACTGCATGACTTCACCTATGAATGGGATGGAAAAAGCCATTCAGGGAAAAAACCCATTTCCTGGTGGCCGGGCTGCTACCGGGTAAGAATTCTCAAACTTGGAGATGAAACCAGCAGTGTCCAATACCTGTTTCCCTTTGCCGTGGTATTCAGATCCGCCAAGACCAACGCTGTCATGAACACCTCCCTGGAAAATTATATCCACAACTTTGCTGAAAAAATCAGCAGCGAATACGGTCTTGACATGGAAAAAGTGATGTGGGTAAAACTGGACGACCCGGTAATGGTGGCCCATCTGACCCCTGACCGGAAGTTGTCCGACACCCCTTTGTATACCATATCCTGGCGGCCTGTCCGGCCCAATGAAACGGCTGTCATCGCACCGGACATCACCGATTTCTGATCACACGATCCCCTGGTCCATCATGGCGTCCGCCACTTTGACAAATCCGGCGATATTGGCACCATTCACATAATTGCCCGGTGTGCCGTATTCTTCGGATGCAGCCAGGCAGTCCGCGTGAATGCGCTGCATGATCCCTTTGAGCCGGGCTTCCACTTCCTGTCTGGACCATTTGATGCGCATGGCGTTCTGGGACATCTCCAGACCGGAAACCGCCACCCCCCCTGCGTTGGCAGCCTTTCCCGGAGCAAAAAGGATATGGCTGTCCAGAAAGATATCCACCCCGTCCGGGGTGGTGGGCATATTGGCCCCTTCACTCACCACCTGGACCCCGTTTTTCACCAGGTTCTGGGCATCATTTTTGTTGATCTCATTCTGGGTGGCTGATGGAAACGCACAGTCTGCTTTATGGTCCCACAAAGGATTGTGATCGGATCCCGGATCCAGGGGCATATACACCGCTTCCGGATATTTGTCTGCATATTCTTTTATGCGTCCCCGCTTCATATTTTTCAGATACATCACATACTGCAGTTTTCCCTTGTCAATGCCTTTTTCATCAAAGATGTACCCGGAAGAATCAGACAGTGTGACAACACATCCCCCCAAATCGGTAATCTTTTCGGTGGTGTACTGGGCCACGTTGCCGGAACCGGAAACCAGGCAGATTTTGTCTTTCAAGCTCTGGTCTTTGGTGGCCAGCATCTCATCGGCAAAAAACACCGACCCGTATCCTGTAGCTTCCGGCCGGATAAGGCTGCCGCCCCAGCTGAGACCCTTTCCGGTGAGCACACCGGTGAATGCGTTTTTCAACTTTTTATACATGCCAAACAGGTATCCGATCTCCCGGCTGCCCACACCGATATCCCCGGCCGGTACATCTGTATCCGGTCCCAGGTGGCGGTACAGTTCCGCCATGAAATTCTGGCAGAACCGCATGACCTCATTGTCGGATTTTCCCTTGGGGTCAAAATCAGATCCCCCTTTGCCGCCGCCCATGGGCAGGGTTGTGAGGGCATTTTTAAACACCTGTTCAAAGGCCAGGAATTTGAGGATGGACAGATTCACCGAAGGATGAAACCGCAATCCCCCTTTATAGGGTCCGATGGCGGAATTCATTTCTATGCGGAATCCCCGGTTCACCTGCACCCGTCCCTGGTCATCCATCCAGGGAACCCGGAACTGGATGGTCCGCTCCGGCTCCACCATCCGCTCCATGATCCCGGCATTGCGGTATTCGGGATTCTGGTCCAGCACCGGCTTCACCGATTCAATCACCTCTGTGACCGCCTGGTGAAATTCCTTTTCAAAGGGATCCCGCCCATTGATAACATCCATAATCGTACTCATTTTTATCTCCTGTTTCCTGTGGTTAGCAGATGCAGTCCATCTCTTTTATAACACAATTTTAACTGTCCATGTCGAACAATTGTTTCATGGCACCGATAAAATCCGCTTCAACCGATGCCGCATATGCATCCCAGTCGCTGCCATACCGGTAAAATGCCATGGCCGCCAGTTTCTTGGTCACTATGGCATTGCGGTAGGGCCGCAGTTTTTTTGCATTCATGATCCCCAAAATGGCGTCTTTCCCCAGGATTTTTACCAGCACCCCGGGGATATAGGCCGCCAGGACCTGCCAGAGCAGATCCGGGTCCCGGACAATGGCATCCAGGTTGTCGGCAACCCGGGACTGGAAGATGAAAATCTGCTCACTGGTCTGTTCCGACAGCACAAACAAAGGAATTTCCGGATTTTTTTCATGGATCTTCAAGAGCATGGCAGCTTCCGTGCTGGCATAGGTCTGCACCAGATGCAGCATATCCCGAATCAATGCCCACCGGGTGGCGGTATCCTCTAAAAGCCGCTTTTCATAGTCATTTTCAAACAGAAAAGCGGTGAGCACTTCCGCCACTGCCGAAGAAAACACCCCGCCCTTGTTGGCGGAAGAATCCTTGATCTGTAAAATTTCGGTGTTTTTTACGATATACCGCCGGGCAGCATCATCAAAAAACACATTGGCCCCTTCCGCAATGAACCGCAGCTCTTTGAACAGGCTGGTAAATGCCTTTACATTGCGCTGGTTGATGGTGTCCTTGAACCCGCCACAGGGAATAAATGCCCGGATATCAGCCTGTTCAATATATTTGCGGTTGGCCGGATCAGTGATGAAGTTGCGGTGGAACATGGCCCCGTCCGCCACGAGGGTGCCGTCCGGAAGGGTGATATTCTTGCCTTTCAAGGGCACCTGGAACCCGTTTTTTCCCAGTTTTTCTTTTGGAAATGCCAGAGAATTTGCCCGGGGGCTGGTGTGGCGCATGAAAGCGATCTGCATGAGGATTTCTTTATCCAGCCCGTCCGGATCAAACAAAACAGACCCACCGTCCACCACCAGACAGATCCTGCCTTTGTAGCACTGGATCTCATTGCTGCCCAGATCCCCGTCCGGCCCGCCGGTCATCATCAGGTTCAGGTCCTGTTCCTGTTCATTTTTGTGGGCGATCAGGGTCCGGAAAGCCCCCATGACCGATGTGGTGGTCATCCCGCTGGTATCCACCCGGCCGCCGATGCGGTCATAAATCTCTGCCATGTTTGTGGTGGTAACACAGGATTCCCCGTTTATGAGCAGTTCCGTGCCGGATTTTCCCCGGGACACCAGACCAAAAAGATCCTTGTTTTCAAGCATGCCGTAGGTGTCGTGGGGGATACCGAAACTTTTGCCCGTGGTAATGGTCCGCCAGTATGCATACCCCCGCTGCTTTGCCCGGAAAGCCACCGCATCCATGAGCGGGGCTGTGCCCTCATCCGGTCCGAAAAACACCATTTCCGGCCGGCCGTAATAATCTTTTACATGGGCATCGGGGAGCATGAGGTCCATTATCCCTTCTGTATAATCAAACAGGGCATCCCTGCTGTAGCCGGCATATAACGGATAGGGCACCACCACCCCTTTGGAGCCGCTTTCACAGATATCCTTGTGCTTGAGGCGCTGGGCTTTGGGACCTAAGGCATAATTGAGCAGCACGGCATTGTCCAGTTCCATGCCATGGTTGGCCGGGGTCACCCGGATCAGGCGCAGCCCGCCCCTGGCAATGTCATCTGCCCGCAGATGGGTGCCGCAGGCGTAATGGCCGTTGACAAAAAACAGGCCGTATACAAACTGCTTGAACACCAGCGGATCCAAAACCTTGTTGTCCAGCCGGAAAGAAAAGGAACGTTTTTCCGGCTTGTAAAAATTGGTTTTCAAGCAGGAGGAGATCAGCCTGGTCATGAACTTGAACACATCAAATCCCATGGGATCATCCATAAACCGCACCGCCAGCATTTTTTCAAACTCTGCCGCCTTTGTCTCAAACTGTTCTCCTGTCAGGCCCTCCTGACCGGCCGGGTTGAATTTTTGGTCAAACAGCGCGAACAGAAACCGGATCAGGTCGGGATGTTCCATGGCCGTATCCAGTATCATTTCTGATACATAGGTAAACTTGTTGGATTCATGGACACGCCCGGAAAACGCTTCTTTGTGGTCCACGGAATCCAGACTTTCCATAATCTCCTTGTCTGTTCTGGTGCCCTGTTCCTTGAAGATAAACATGTGGGTGAAATCCACGGCATTTCCGGCAAACAGCATCTCCTTGAAACTGAGGATGCCTGCCACGTAAAGCCGGGTAATTCGGCTGATACGAAAGCCCAAAAATGCATGCAGGTCATCGAGGAGGATGGCTTCCTGGTTCCTGGACAGTTCTCCTGCCACATACAGAGAACAGATGGATGTGGGCACCCGGGTCTCGGTGAAATAGGGTTCCCAGTATGCCCGGGTGATGGTCAGGCCATGATCGGCAAACAGTTTTCTGAGGACCGGCAGCTGGGGACGTTCAAAATCGGAATTGAACATGAAACGGATCTCACCGATATCCGACAGGTTGAACACCTCCACAAACGGGGTCACATGCTGGTCCACCTGGGCCAGAAATTTTTCATACCGGTTCCGGGTCAGCCGGGGAATGGCGGTATAATCCTGGTTCCTGTTGAACAGAAACCGGGATTCGGCAAAATCTTCATCCGGAAAATCCGCAACGGTTTCCGGCCGGAACACAAAGGTGAAATATTGTTTTTCCGGGTTGTAATAATATTCTCTGCGGTGCCCGGACAACACTTTGTCCAGGATCCGCTCCATTCTGTCACGGGTTTCCGCCGTGGCAATGCGCACCCGCTGGACATTGCTGTCCTGGTTCAGGTCAAAATCGATATCCGCCACCCAGGAATGCAGTGCCACTTTGTCCCCTTTGAGGTAAATACCTTTGGCAATGGATGCCAGAATACTTTTCAAAGAATCCTTGGTAATGGTTTCAAAAAAATAGACGGGAAGCCCTAAGTCGTCGAGAAGAATACCGGCTGCCAGGTTGATAGAGTTGGCAGTGAGAAACCCTTCCGAGGACAGGTCTATCACCGCTTCATACAGCAGGCTGGGGTTAAGGTTCACACGTTTGGCTTTTTCTATGATATGGGCGCCTGCGGAGACACTCAGTCCACCGCTGGATGTGATATGCATTCCAATCTCCTGATTATATGATTAAAAACCGTCTGTATCGGTCTTGCTAGTATACCCTAATGCCCGCCGGGTCAACCCCATTCGGTTTTTTTTGAAGGACAATCGCAGGAAAAGGCATTGTCACATATACAAGAAGAGCCTGGTGCGGGTGCCGTGTGACCGGCCCGAGATTATCATCTGACGGTCCTGTCACACGGCACCCGCACCAGGCGGGCATACGCAGCTCAACAGGATGTAATTACAGGCGATGGCCCTGCAAAATTACTGCTGGATATTTGCTATAGTTATGCACTTCCATGGGGAGCCCCTGTTGGTGTCCTGTGAACGGACCGTCAGATCCGGAAGGGGCCGGGCACAGGACACCAACAGGGGCGGGGCTTCGGGACAACGCGCTGCACATAACGGTCAACACCCGGCATGCTGATGGCAAATATCCAAATTACCCTAGCTGTATTGACTTCATACCCCAACAAGGATAGTCTCAAATCCGTTAAACTGGATGCGGCTAATTTTGTACATACCCCCGTTATACAAATGATTTGGACTTGCTCCCCATGGAAACCGATATTACCCAGATTCCCCTGACAAACGAGACCCATTGCGTTCATCTGAAAACCCTGCCTTTAATGCCGGCTGTTTTCTGCAGGCTGCTGGCCCTGTCCCTTGTGCGAAAACCGGCACTGCCTGCAGGTGCACGCGTGTGCAGAGCAAAACTGCTGCTGCCGAAATTTGTGCCTGATTCGGACCGGGTTGACAGATACCGCAGGGTGTGCGGATTTTTTCAGCCCCCCGGGGACAACACCATTCCCCCCAGCTGCCTGCAAACCCTTTTCATCGGCATGCTGGGCAGGTACATCACCTCTGATTTTTTTCCCATCAACCCCATGGGACTGATTCAGACCGGCCAATCATTTGCATCCCATCATCCGGTAGGGGTCAATGATCTTTTGGACCTGTCGTGCACCCTCCAGGAGATGACCAGAACGCCAAAGGGTATCGTCACCCGGTTCTGTCTGGAAATACACCGGGAAACCACCCTGGTGTGGCAGGGCATCTCCACCTATCTTACCCGTGATCCCGGCCGGGTCCCTGCCAAAAAAATGCCGGCCCCGGACCAGCCCCTGCGGGTACAACAAACCATCCATGTGCCCAAAAATACCGGCAGAAAATACGCACGGGTATCAGGTGATTACAATCCCCACCACCTGTCTGCAGCAACCGCCCGGCTCATCGGCTTTAAACAGGCCATTGCCCATGGCATGTGGAGCCTGGCCCGGACCCTGGCCTGCCTGGAGGAAACCATCTCCCTCACCCATCCCTTGACAGTGGACGCTGCCTTTAAACTGCCGATTTACATGCCGGCAACCCTGACCCTGGGATATGAAAGCGTTCTTGGCGCCCACGGACAGGTGAAGTTTGAACTGCGGGATGCAGACAAAGGCCTGCCCCACCTGAAGGGCACCCTGGATATTTCGGAACCGGAAAATTAAGCCATGATGGGATCGGTGTTTGCCCTTGGCTCGGCCTTTTTCTGGGCTGCTGCCGTTATTTTGTTTAAAAAAAGCGGGGAGGTATTTTCCCCGATTTCCCTGAACATCTACAAAAGCCTGGTGGCCATGGTACTGGTAACCCTCACCATGCTGGCACTGCAGATTCCGTTCTTTCCAAAACAGCCCTTGAACAGCTGGCTGATTCTGTCTTTGTCGGGATTTTTGGGCATTACCCTGGCGGACCTGTTTTTTTTCATGGCATTAAACCGTCTGGGCGCAGGTCTTGTGGCCATTGTGGAATGCCTGTACCTGCCCTGTGTGCTGTTTTTTTCCTTTCTTCTGCTGGATGAAAGCCTGGGCATCGGGGGCATCATCGGGGGGCTCATGGTGCTGTCAGCCGTTCTGGTGGGATCTTTGCGAAAAAAAGATCTGGCCCTGGAAGAGGTGGTGCCGCCCACGAACAACCTGGCCGGCATCATCTCCGGTTTGCTGGCCATGGTCTTTCTTTCTTTGGGAATTGTCATCATCAAAGAGATCCTGGAATATACCGATGTGTTCTGGGCCACCCTGGTACGGGTTATGGCCGGTGTGGTCACCCTCCTGATCATGGTGGCCTGCCATCCGCAAAAAAAACGCTATCTTGCGGAACTCAAATGGTCCAGATCCTGGCTCATTGCCCTGCCGGCATCCATCTGCGGCAACTATATTGCTCTGCTTCTCTGGGTGGCCGGCATGAAATACACCACTGCCTCCCAGGCAGCCATCCTCAACCAGATGTCCACCATTTTTATTTTTATTCTGGCTGCCGTATTTCTCAAGGAAAAGATCACGGCCAACAAGGCGGTGGCCATCTGCATGGCGGTATCCGGGGCCCTGCTCACCATTTTTACCTGACGGTACAGCCGTTGCATCCAGGTCCGGACCTGGATATTTGCCATAGTAGCGTACGCTTCTATGGAGCCCCTGGTGGTGTCTTGTGAACGGACCGTCAGATCCGGAGGGGGCCTGGTAAAATACCCCGGGATGATTTTCATACAGAGAGCGGGTTGCCGCACTTCATTGTTCCTATGCAAACAGGCCCCCGCAGATCTCGGGCCGGGCACAGGGCACCACCAGGGGCGGTGCTCAGGAAAACGTGCTGCTCAGAGCGATCGAAAACCCGACATGCTTATGGCAAATATCCAAGTCCGGACATAAGCACTTGACTATTGCATGGATTTCCGTCTAAATTGGCCCGTAAATCTATAATACCAAGGAGTTGAAATGGCAAAACAAAAAGTGGTCCTGGCCTACTCGGGCGGACTGGATACATCGGTCATCCTCAAGTGGCTGCTGGAACAGGGATATGAAGTGTTTGCATATATGGCTGATATCGGCCAGAAAGAAGACTTTGCAGAAGCCAGAAAAAAAGCGCTGAAAATTGGTGCTTCTGATGTCTTTATTGAAGATATGCGCAAGGAATTTGTCACCGATTATATTTTTCCGGTGTTCAAGGCCAATACCCTGTATGAAGGCCGGTACCTTCTGGGAACCGCCATTGCCCGGCCGTTGATTGCAAAAAAACAAATTGAAATTGCCCGGAACGTGGATGCAGCCTATGTTTCTCACGGGGCCACCGGAAAGGGAAATGACCAGGTGCGGTTTGAACTGTCCTATTATGCCCTCAACCCGAAGATCAAAATCATCGCCCCCTGGAAAAATACGGCATTCCTGTCGGCATTCAAAGGCAGAAGCGATCTTCTGGCCTATGCAGACAAACACGGCATCCCCACCAAACAGACCGCATCCAAACCCTACAGCGAAGATGACAACCTGCTGCACATCTCCCATGAAGCCGGCATCCTGGAAGATCCGGCCCATGAATGC
>DATFJY010000072.1:0-5435 GCA_035268905.1 Desulfotignum sp. | reverse complement strand
GGGGAGCCCCTGGTGGTGTCCTGTGAACGGGCCGTCAGATCCGGAGGGGGCCTGGTAAAATTTGCCGGGACGGTTTCCAACCAGAGGGCGGGCTGCCACTCTTCATTGTTCTTATGCAAACAGGCCCCCGTAGATCTCGGGCCGGGTACAGGACACCACCAGGGGCTGTTTTTTGGGACAGAGTGCCGCTCAGAGCGATCAAAAACCTGGCATGTCTATGCAAATATTCAGGGTGCTGCTTTTCGCTTTGGCTTTTTGTTTTTTTATGGTATTCTTTGCTGTGATTTATCGCAGCATCCAGCCGTTAACGGTAATCGCAGGGGGAACCATTGAAGAAAAACGGTCTTTATGCCAAAGAAGAAAAAATCTTTCAGGATAAAAACAAGCTGTACCAGGCCCATTCCGTAAAGCAGATCGCCTATTCCACCGATCCCAGGGATTTTGGCCAGGTGGCCAGAAGCATTCCCTGCCAGGAGGCCTGTCCCGCCAAAACCAATATCCCCGGATATATACGGTGTATCAATGAAAAACGCTACGGCCGGGCCTATGAACTGAACCGGGGGGCCAATATCATGCCCGGCGTTCTGGGCCGCATCTGTTCCCGGCCCTGTGAGACTGCCTGCCGCCATGGGGCACCGGACAACGGGGTGAGTGTGGGCATCTGCCATTTAAAGCGGGCCTGTGCAGACCTCAAATCCCCCATGCACCGCATTATCGAGGGCCTGTATACCCCTTCGGGCAAAGGTGTGGCAGTGGTGGGATCCGGTCCGGCCGGTCTGGCTGCTGCCCATGATCTGGCCATTCTGGGGCACAGAGCGGTCATTTTTGAAAGCCTGGAAAAACCCGGGGGCATGCTCATGTACGGGATTCCGGAATTCCGCCTGCCCCGGGACCTGCTCATGACCGAGATCAACAATATCCTGCGCCTGGGGGTGGAGCTGAAAACCGCCCAGGCTGTGGGAACCCATATCACCCTGGAAACCCTTTCCCAAGAGTTTGATGCCGTGGTGGTGGCGGCCGGGTGCACAAAGCCTCGGGTCCTGGGGGTGGACGGTGAAAATTTGGAAAACGTATACAACGGCCTGGCGTTCATGAAAGCGGTCAATGCGGGAAAAACCCCGCATGTGGGAAATACGGTGGCGGTTATCGGGGCCGGATTCACAGCCGTGGACTGTGCCAGGTCCGCCATCCGCCTGGGGGCACAGCAGGTGGCCATGCATATCCGCAAAACCATGGATGACATGCGCATCGATGAAACGGAAAAGCATGAAGCCCGGTTTGAAGGAATCGGTGTGGAAAGCCTGGTGCAGCCGGCAGAAATCCTGGGGAAAAACGGCAGGGTCACCGGCATACGGTTTGTGCGCACCAGGATTGAAAAAACCGGCGCCCCCCCCTATAAAAAATCTGTTCCCATTGCCGGTTCGGAATTTGTTGTCCCCTGCGACAGTGTGATCGCAGCGTTAGGCCAGTCACCTGATGTTCCTGATGTGTCTGATGCCCTCACCGGCATTGAGAAAGACCGTCATACCACAGCAATGAAAGGGGTGTTTGCTGCCGGGGATTTTGTCACCGGATCAACCGATGTGATTTCCGCCATTGCCGGGGGCCGGCGTACGGCCCTGGCAGTGGACCTGTATCTGACGGACATAAAGAGAAAAAAGACCGTGGTGCGGCTGGAATCCCATACCACCACTGACCGGCCAAGATCCTATGATTTTATCGACCGGGTCCCCATGAACACCATTGCCATGGAGCAGCGCCTGGCTGATCACACCAATGAGGTGGAAACCGGATTTGAGCCGGACCAGGCCCTGGCGGAATCACAGCGCTGCTATCTGTGCAATCTCAAATATGAAATCGATCCGCTGCGGTGTATTTACTGTTCCGCCTGCATCGATGTGGCCCCCAAAGACTGCATCAAGATGGTGGAGACCATCCCTGTCACTGCAGACGGCACCTATGGCAGGTATGTGGAGACCGGGCAGTGGGACCGGGTGGTGTCCATCACCATAGACAATGATGTGTGCATCCGGTGCGGCCAGTGTTATGATGTCTGCCCCATGGACTGCATCAGCGTGACCAAAACCGAACTGATCCAGATGGATATGGATGAATAAAGGAGATCCCATGCCAACCCACGACCACTATGTTATCATCGGAAACGGTCCGGCAGGCAATGCCGCTGCCTTCACCCTCCGGGAGGCTGATCCGGATGCCGCTATAACCATTCTCTCCCATGAAAATATCTGTTTTTACTCCAAGCCGAAACTGGTGAAATACCTGGCCGGAAAGGTGGATGAAGATGCCCTGGCAGTCAGGACAATGGATGCGTACAGAAAAAAACATATCCGGCTGCGTTTAGGCCAGACCGTGGTGCATATCGATACCGACAGCCGGAGCCTGCATCTGGACCACATGGAAAAGGTGCATTACACATACCTGATCATTGCTTCAGGGGCCCGGGCACGGCTGCTGCCCTCCATGAAACCCTATGCAGACTGCCTGACCTTTGTGACAGAATTCAATGATACCAGGGGCCTGCGCCAAAAGATTGCTAACGGCAGCCGCTTTTTTATTTTCGGGGGCGATCTGGTGGCGTTCAAGTTTGTGAAAATACTCACTGACATGGGAAAACAGGTGACCCTGCTGCTGTATCCCAGGGCATTCTGGCCCCACCGCCTCACCCCGGAGATGGAAGATACCATTGTGAAAAACCTGGCACCCACCGGCGCTGATATTCTGGCAGACGATGACCTGGCCGATATTGTGCCGGAAGGGGACGGATATGGTGTGACCACAAAACAGGGGGTGCGCACACAGGCGGATCTGGTGTTTTCCTTTAACGGGCTGATACCTGAGGTGGATTTTGCCAGGGGGAGCGGTCTGGACATCGACCACGGCATCCTGGTGGATGAAACCATGCGCACCGGTTTGGATCATGTGTTTGCCTGCGGTGCCTGCGCCCAGATCTACAATCCGGACATCAACACCTACACCACCTCCATTGGGTGGCCCAATGCCCGTGTACAGGGGGAGGTGGCTGCGCAGAATCTGCTGGGAGAGCACCGCAAAGTGCGGCCTGCCGGCAGAAAATATTTTGATCTGCAAGGGGTAAAAATTAAAACCGCCTGGTGGGAAGATGTGGAAAGCGATTAGCTGTCAGCTGATGGCTGATGGATCAGAACGGAAAAGGACCCAATGAAATGAAAATATCGGATAGACAGATGAATATCGTCATTGAAATCTGCGGCAGTGCAGGGGAGGGGACCATCTCCGCCGGAGAAATTTTCAGCCGGTTCATGAGTGCACAGGGGTTTGAGATCATGTCCTTTGATGCATATCCTGCTGAAATCAGGGGGTTCGGCAAATGCGTGGCCCACACCCGGGTCAGTTCGACCCCGATATATTCTCCGGGAAAATTGGCAGATGTACTCATCGCCTTGAACGACAACCATGCCATCTCCCAGCTGTCCGCTCTGAAAAAGGACGGGATCCTCATTTATGACAACCAGCCCCCCAAACCCCATGAAGAGGACAAAAGTGTGGTGGCGCAAGCCGATGCTGAAACCATCTCCTACGGGGTGCCGCTGACCATGCTGGCCCAGAAAGCGGCCGGCAATGCCAGGGGACGTAACATGGTGGCTTTGGGGGCGGTCACTGCCCTGTTCCACCTGGACCGGGATGCTTTCACTGACAGTATCAAGGAAAGATATGGCAAAAAAAAGCAGATCGTTATCGACGCCAATGTAAACTCTTTTCTGGAAGGGTTTGACTGGACAAAAGAACATATCGACAAAACTGATGATATCTCCTTTGAAGGGCTTACCCGGCCCGGGACACCAGCGCAACAGACAAAGGAAAAGCTGATCATCAACGGAAACCAGCTTGTGGCAAAAGCTGCCCTGGACGCGGACCTCAAGTTTTATGCCGGATACCCCATCACACCGGCCACCAAGATCATGGAGATCTTGAGCAAAGAGCTGCCCAAACACGGGGGGGCCCTGCTCCAGACCGAGGATGAAATATCTGCCATCGGTGCGGTGATCGGGGCCGGATACGGCGGGATCCGTGCCATGACCGGTACATCCGGTCCCGGATTCGCCCTGATGACCGAGTTCACCGGATTGTCTGTGATGGCTGAAGTGCCGGCCGTGATCATCGACTCCCAACGGGGCGGACCCTCCACCGGTATCCCCACCAAAACCGAGCAGAGCGATTTCAATGCTGCCGTGTTCGGGGGAACAGGGGACTGTCCCCGGGTGGTGCTGGCCCCCACAGACACACAATCCTGCTATGATGCCACGGTGCTGGCCCTGTATATTGCGGAAAAATACCAGACCCTGGTGGTGTTGCTGCTGGATTTTTTCCTGTCCAACTCCATCCGCAATATCGATGCCCCCCAAAAGCCCGCACAAAAGATGCTGAATGCCAATATTGCGCCGGATGCAGCCGACCTGACCGATTACCAGCGGTATAAGATCACGGACAGCGGTATTTCCCCCAGGACCATTCCCGGCACCCCGGACGGCATGTTTTTTGCCACAGGTCTGGAACATGATGCCCGGGGCCGGCCCAACTATACGGACAAGGGCCATTTGGCAATGACGGCAAAGCGGTTCAGAAAGCACGCCGGTGTTTTGAACGAGGCCCCGGCCCCGGTGATCTCAGGGTTGGATGGCAGCAGTGCAGGCACAGACACAAAGATGTCTGATTATTCCGGTACAAAAAAAATGGTGGATATCGGGGTGATCTCCTGGGGATCTTCCGCAGGAGCTGCCCATGAAGCGGTGATGACTGCGGCAGGGGAGGGAATTACCGGGGCGGCTTTCAGCTCCATGATGCTGTCGCCATTTCCGGAGAACGATCTGGCCGCCTTTGCGGACCGCTGCAAAAAGATTCTCATTCCGGAACTCAATTACACGGGCCAGTTTGCCGATTTTGTGACAAAAATTATCCAGCGGCCGGTGGAACGGCTCACTTTTATTACCGGGCGGCCCATGGCAGCAGAAGATATTGTGGAAAAAATGAGGGAGATGTAATGGATATGGCTTCAACTGATATGACAGCAGACACCGACCGATCCCTGTACCTGGATGAAAAGCTTGCACAGGTGCAAGAAAAGGATTTTCTCAAATACCGGTCCCCGGACCTGCCCACCTGGTGCCCGGGGTGCGGATATTTCGGCATCATGGATGCCTTTTACAAGGCCTGCCGGGAACTGGATCTGCCGCATGAAAATATCTGTGCCGTGTCCGGTATCGGCTGCTCCGGACGGACCCCGATTTTCATCAATTCCTATGGGTTCCACACCCTGCACGGCCGGTCCATTCCCGTGGCCACCGGATTGAAACTGGCCAGAGAGGACCTCACGGTTTTTGCCATGGCCGGGGACGGGGATGCCTTGGGGATCGGCGGGGGGCATCTGCCCCATGCGG
>DATFJY010000071.1:0-12742 GCA_035268905.1 Desulfotignum sp. | reverse complement strand
CACTGGCCCTGTCATCAAATCTGTAATTCGTGTAGCCAAATCTGTAGGTCCTGTGTCAATGATTTTGGCAAAAACCCCCATGCATGCTGTATGACAGAAAATCAAAAAAAGGCCGACTTTACAAAGGCCCGGCCCGGTCTTATAATTTTTTACATTATGAACCCGACATCACCCCATAAACACACAGGAGCAGACCATTGAAACAGATACTGGTACTGGCCAGCACCAACCAAGGCAAAACACGGGAGATTCAGGATCTTTTAAAAGGATTCCCCCTGGACATCAAAAACCTCAATGATTTCGGCCCCATTCCAGAGGTCATTGAAGACGGTGACACCTTTGACGACAATGCCTATAAAAAAGCATCATTTACCGCACGGGTTCTGGGATATCCTGCCATGGCAGATGACTCCGGCCTGTGCGTGGAGGCCCTTGGCGGTTCACCCGGGGTTTTTTCCGCCCGGTATGCCGGTAAAAACGCCACAGATGCCGATAATGTGGCCAAACTGCTGGCAGATCTGGAACCGCATGAAAACCGCAGGGCATCATTTGAATGCGTTATCTCCATTGCGGTTCCCACAGGGGCGGCCCTGACATACGAGGGATCCTGCGAAGGCATCATCACAAGAAAACCGGCCGGGGAAAACGGATTCGGGTATGACCCCTTGTTTTATTTTCCGGCATATGACAAGACCTTTGCCCAGCTGCCCATGGAAGAAAAAGCACAGGTGAGCCACCGGGGAAAAGCCTTAAAACAGGTGGCTGATGAAATGGACAAAATCCTGGACTGGATTGACATCAACATGCCCCGGTTTGAACGGGTGGCATGCAATAAAGGATGATACTGCCATGACAACCTATGAAGATTTTACCGCCCTGGTAAAGGAAAACCGTTCCTGCCGACGGTTTGACAATGCCTGCCCCATCACCATGGATGAATTGAAAGATCTGGTGGACCTGGCCCGGCACTGCGCGTCAGCCGCCAACAACCAGCCGTTGAAATACATCCTTTCCACGGATGCACAGACCAACAGGAATATTTTTTCCTGCCTGGGCTGGGCTGCCTATCTGACGGACTGGCCAGGGCCGGAAACGGCGGAACAGCCGTCAGCCTATATTGTTATCTTAGGGGATCATACCATTTCCGACAAGTTCTGGTGCGACCATGGCATAGCGGCCCAGACCATTTTGCTGGGTGCCCGGGCCAAAGGCCTGGCAGGGTGTATGTTCGGGGCCATAAACATCAAAAAAATAAAAACGGTTCTGGATATCCCCGACCACCTGGAGGTCAAGCTGGTGGTGGCCTTGGGCAAACCTGCGGAAAAGGCGGTCATTGACCCGGTGGGTCCGGACAAAAGCATCAAATATTTCAGGGATGAAAACCAGGTGCACCATGTGCCCAAAAGAGACACCCGGGAACTCATATTCAACACTTTTTAAATGGGTTTGGATTGTGATGAAGGCGGTGTGGTGAAGACTTTGTTTGTCAACCCGGCATGCAAGGACCTGCGCGTCACAGACACTGATGCACAGGTGGTGCCCATCGGGCTTTACTACCTGGCTGCCCAGCTGCTGGATGCCGGATTTGAAGCCGCCATCCTCAACCTGGCACAGGCTGAGATAACAGATCCGGAACAGGCTTTCACCACCACCCTCCAAAAGGTGAAACCCGATATCATCGGATTTTCCGTGACCAGCGCCAGCCGGTTTTCAGCCATGGGACTTGCCCGGACGGCAAAAAACCTGGTCCCCCGGACCTGGATCATGATGGGCGGGCCGGGTGCCACCTTTATGGCGGACCATATCATGGCTGCCTGTGCAGCTGTAGATTTCATCGTCAAAGGAGAAGGGGAAATAACTTGTCTCGCCCTGGCAAAAACCCTGACAAAAACAAAAGCCCTGGCACAACAAAATGCCCCCGGTGTCCGGCAGATACCGGGACTCGTATTTCGGGACGGCCCGCGTCTGAAAGATACGGGAAATCCCCCCTTGATACAGAATCTGGACCAATTAGCCCATCCCTCCCAATATTTTGGCTTTCAGCACCTGGCCATGTCCCGGGGATGTCCCGGTACCTGCACCTTCTGCGGATCCCCCAAATTCTGGGGCACCCGCCAGGTCCGGAGCCACTCTGCCGACTGGTTTGCCCATGAAATCACGGCCCTTGCCGCTAAAGGCATTTCCCATTTCTACATTTCCGATGACACCTTTACCATGGACAGGGACCGGGTGATCTCTTTGTGTCAAAAACTGATTTCAGCTGATCTGTCCATCACCTGGAATGCCATCTCCCGGGTGGACCATGTGGACCCGGAACTGCTGGCCTGGATGCGCAAAGCCGGGTGCATACAGATCAGCTTTGGTGTGGAATCCGGGTCAGATGCCATAAAAAAACACCTGGGCAAGCCAGTTCCCAACCACCTTGCCGTCCAGGCATTCCGCTGGACAGCGGCCTACGGGATTGTGCCCCGGGCCTATTTTATATACGGATCTCCCGGTGAAACTGATGATACCATTAACCAAAGCATTGATCTGCTCATGAACCTGCAGCCCCTGGGGGCTGTTTTTTATATGCTGGTGCTGTTTCCCGGCACCCGGCTGTATGACCGGGCCATAAAAAAAGGATGGGTAACAGCGGATATCTGGCACAAAAAAATGGAAGACCTGCCCTGGTTTGCGGTGGACGACACCCTGGATTTTTCACAGGTCAAGATATTCGGAGATACCCTGCGCCAGGCGTTTTACACCCATCTGTCACACTTTGCCACAAAAGTTTCCCTCATTGATGATCCATCTTTGTACCGGTTCCATGCAGATTTTCTCTCCCGGCTGGCCATGACCTTTTCCCACGGGGCATATGCACAAGATGACCGGGTACAGAATTCGGACAGTACTGCCAGGATACTTTTTGAAAAAGCCCTGGCCTATCATCCGGACCTGAGGGCATTTTTGGGCCTGGGCATGCTGCTGCAGAAATCCGGACAGTTTGATGATGCCCTGCAGGTGCTGAACCAGGGCCTCATTCATTTTGCCGACAGCAAGGATTTAGGCCTGTGCAAAGGCATCTGCCTGATGAACCAGAAAAAATTTCACGCTGCCCTGAACTGCCTGTCTCCTTTTAACCAATTTGCAGATGTCAGGCACTATGTGTCCATCTGCAGCAAAGAACTGGAAAAAAACCATGAACAAACCCTTTGACAACCACCTTGCCAACCGCCAGAACCGGGAACTCAAACTGCGCTCCCAACGAAAAGAAATTCTGGACCTGGATGCGGAAACCGCCCTGGATACCATACTGGATGCCCCGAGCCCGGCCACCTTAGTACAGTCATTCCCGGACCAGGACCTGTATTTTCTCATGCACAAAATCGGTCCTTCCGATTTTATCCCCATATTGTCTCTGGCAGCATCGGATCAATGGGAATACATCCTGGATGTAGAGGTATGGGACAAAGACCGGCTCAATACACAGGTGATGACCCAGGCCTTTGACCTGCTTTTCCAGGCAGACCCGGAACGCTTTTTGCGCTGGATCATCATGGAAAAACCTGATTATTTTGAATTTTATCTGTTCCAGCACATGGATATCATCATACGGGAGCATGATGAACCGCCACCATCGGAATTTGAAGACTACACCACCCTGGACGACAAGTTCTATTTCCGGTTTCCTGAAGAAAAACAGGATACGGCACCTGATCCAGATACTGACACTGACACCTATGCCCCGCTGTCCGAAGATGTCAAGGCTTCGGAACTCATCGATGCCATGGTCAGAAGACTGGCGGATATGGATTTGTCCGTCTTCCACGGCCTGGTGTTGGAAACCATGAGCACGCTGCCGGCAGAAACCGAAGAAGAGCAGTTCCGTCTGAAAAACATCCGCCTGGCGGAAAAAGGACTTCTGCCAGTGCATGAGGCCATCGGCATTTACCAGCCCACTGATATTGCATCATTGCGCAAGCGCCCCAGAACCCAGGTATTCGGCCCTGAGACCTTTGACCCGGAACTGCCCCTGCCCCCCCAGTGTTTTACCCGGTTTCTGTCCGGACAGGACCTGTTTGTCAAAAGCCTTGCCCTGCTGCCGTCCGATTTTGTTTTCACCCTGGAATCAGAACTGGCCGCCCTGGTCAACAAGATCATCTCCGCAGACCGGCAGAAAATCCGGGACAAAGAAACCATGGAAAAGACCATTTACAAAGCTGCCGCTTACCTGAGCCTGGGTCTGGAAACCATTCTGCAGGAAAATATCAGCCTGGAAGCTGCAGCCGACCTCATCCAGACCTATTATCTGGAAGATATTTTCAGGATGGGTTCCCGGGCCGGCATCCAGCTCAAAACAAAGGCGAAAACCTGGTATAAAAACAGCTATATCCAGGAACAGAACCTGCCATTGAGTTTTCTGGGGGAACATTTTCTCGGGGTCGTGGGCGGTCTGTTTCTGGACCGGCCCCTGTATTTTGACAATTTTGCCACCGGTGAACTGTACCGCCATTTTGCCGCTTTGGCTGATATCAAGAAAACCGGACAGGCCCTGGACCAGATCATGGGACTGGACCAGCTGCTGAAATATCTGGAACCAGACCTTGCCTCTTTTAAAAAAGGGGTGCTCACTTACAAAAGCCTTATCCTCACCCTGTGGGCCAAAGACCGCCTGGGCCTTGAAAAAGACCTGTCTCCTATTGGAGCCGACACGTTTGCACCCTTTTTCATGGCCCTTTTTTCCGGAAACACCGCTGACTCAACCGGCAGCACCAGTGAAAAAACCCCTGTTATAACTGGTGGGACCGGCGATCCCAGGCCCGGGGACCTGATCCTCTGGGCAGCACAGGCCAGCGGCCTGGATGATACAGCAGACCTGCCAGGTCCTTTGACCGATCTGCTCGTTGACATGATTTCCGAAATACAGGAAGAATACGGCATGGTTCCCCCCGGCCGGATCGATCCCAGATTCATCCCCCATTTTTTATTAAAAAACCAAAAAAATTAATTTTCTGTAACCAGAGTGTAACCTCTCCCCGATTATTGTAACAATCAAGTTCAACAGCTGACGTCAAAAAAACAATAACCAGCTGTTTTACCCTGATAAACTGCATTTAAAAGGCCATCGCTGAATAGTGCCAAATGCTGATATCCCGGCCTGTTTTTTAAAAGGAGGGGAATGATGACGCTTTTTTTCAGGATAAAAAAAATTTTTCACACCATCACCGATCACGTAAAAAAAGCATCTTTGAAACGCAATCTTACGATTCTGGAAGAAATAAAGCAGACAAGGAGGTACGTATGATGATAAAATGCGCCCACTGTCATAAAATCAGAAGTGACAAAAAACCCTGGAAAAGTGTTTTTGCCAGGTATCATGAAGTTGAAATTATTCATTTTGTCTGTCCGCAATGCTGTGCACTGCCCTTTCCCAGACTCTACAGACTGTATGAAAATCCTTCCTCCATGCGCACTCCCAGCACCAGAACCTCTGATGAGACGAAATTACATGTCTGGCAAAAAAACCAGGCTCCAACAACCAGGTCCTTATGAATATGTGCCCTGTGCTGTCCATACCTGAAAAAAACATTGACACCAGATCTGTCAGAAGTATAAGATAATCTTTATTATGTGTGCTTCCAAAAAAAGGGCACGCCATAAGATTTTTTGTTTTAGCCGCCAGGTAAATTTCTGCACAACCTTCTTTGTTTTCTGAATCTGAATCTCCCAACCTGGGCATATCAGATACAAGGCATATGGGAAAGCCAATGGACAGCAAACTGGGCCTGCAAAAAGAGATCGTTCCGGTAAAGCTCTCACGCCCCCGCTTACTGCAAACCTACCCCAGAACCCATCTGTTTACCATTCTGTCACAATCTATGGAAAACTGTGCCCTTTGGATCTGCGGGCCGGCAGGATCAGGCAAAACCACGCTTGTCAACAGTTTTCTCGAAACAGCGGACATTCCCGACATCTGGTATGGTGTTGACCCGACAGATACAGATATAGCCTCTTTTTTTTATTACATGAGCAAGGCCTGGGAAAAAATCTCCACTGACACTGATACTTCATTACCATTATTCACCAAAGAGTTCTTTCCGCAAATTTCCATTTTCACAAACCGGTTTTTCACCCTGTTTTCTCAGCATGTACCCCACCCGCTGGCCCTTGTTCTGGACAACTATCAGGCAGCAGGAGAAGAAGCACAGATCCATGAAGTGCTGTGCAGCGCCATAGAGATACTGCAAGGCAAAATCAGCATCATCATCTGCAGCCGGACGAAACCACCTGCTGCATTTGCCCGTGCAAAGGCCAACCGTACCCTGCACGTGCTGAACTGGCATCATTTGCGCTTGCAAAAAAAAGAGGTCAAAGGGGTTATCCGTTGTATCACACACAAACCATACCCTGATGCCGTCATTTCAGAGCTGCACCGGAAAACCGATGGGTGGATTTCCGGCCTGCTGCTGCTTTTGCTGAAAAATGAGGCCCATGACAATATTCAGCCCCACCAGCTTGCGCACCAGACCCCTGATGAAATATTTGATTATCTGGGGACTACCATTTTTGATGGGCTTGAACCTGAAATACAGACCATACTTGTGAGATTGTCCTATCTTTCCAGTATTTCCCTGGATGCTGCCAGAGATTTGGGAGGTGATCTGGCTTGCGGTGTGCTGGAAAAACTGATCAAAAAAAATGGTTTTACCACCATTACCATGACCAATCCGCCTGAATACCGCTTTCACCCGCTTTTTCAGGAATTTCTTCAAAAAAAGGCGCAGCAGTTTTTTTCAGGACCTGCCCATGAAGACCTGCTGGTACGCACCGCTTCTATCCTTGCCAAAGAAAAAAAATCAGAAGATGCCGTCAGGCTGTACATCCGGTCTAATCAATTCAGGAAGGCCATGAATCTCATTCTTGACATGGCGCCTGTTCTGGCATCCCAGGGGCGTTTTCAAACACTTGAAGAATGGATTGATGCATTCCCCCATGAAGTGGTTTTAAAAATGCCCTGGCTTGTTTTCTGGAAAGGAACCTGCAAAATTCCAACTGCCCCTGACCACGCCAAAACGCTGTTGAAAAAAGCGCTTGCAATATTTGAAACCCAGGCAGATCCTTCAGGGTGCTTTATGTCCTTGTCCGGCATACTGGATGCCATTACCTTCCGGTTTGATACTTTCAGAGAACTGGACCGGTATTTTGAAAAATGTCGGATACTGGAAACACAGTTCGGGATTACCGGCCCGCCTGAAGTATTTCTGAAACTCACGGCCTCCATGCTCAACGCCCTGCTCCTCAGAAACATTGATCCAGCTGAAACAAAAAAGTGGAATGACCGGGCCTGGCAAGTGCTCCTTGCGACAAAAGATGGAAATCTCACGCTTCAGATTTTTTCTCCGCTTATTCTTTTGCGAATTATGCAGGGCGATCTCTGTGCTGCCGGGAACCTTCTCACGGTATTCAAAAGAATAACCCACAAAAAAACCGCTCCCCTCTATTATATAGGATTTCTGAATATAAAAACCTTTCATGCTTGGCTCAGCGCAGATTTTCAAGAAGGATTGACTGCTGCCCGGCAGGCCATGAAAGTGGAAAAACAAACCGGCATCTCCATTTATTTCCTGGGGCTTCGGGCCCATGCCGCCCTCTGTGCCATGGGCCTGGGCAAATACGATACAGCAAAAAAACTGTTGGAGGAGGTGACTCCCGATTTGGATCAGCAAGGGCTCTGGCATCAGAGCCTGTACCATTATGCTTTGGCCTGGCTGCACCTTTTAACAGAAAATATCACTGACTGCAGGTATCATGCCCTGGCATTTTTCGAAAAAACGACACACAGCGGCAACGAAATGATGCTCACAAACGGCCACCTGCTGATGGCAAAAATGTACTATGCCACAGGTGAAAGGCAGGCTGCAGAAACACATTTGAAGCAGTCTTTTCGTTTCTGCAGCCGTTTTGGCTCCGTCCAGGACAAGTTCATGGCACTTCTCACTTTGACCACTTTTTTACTGGACAAAAAGGCGGAAAAAAGAGCGGAAAAAACCTTGAGAAAAGCCTTTTATCTTGGCAGGACGTGGGATTACCGATATGGTTTCTGCTGGATACCCAGGGAGATGGCCCGTTTGTTTGGGCATGCCCTGAAAAACGACATCGAGGTAAAATATGTCCGCAGCCTTGTCTGCACACACCATCTCATCATTGACACGCCCCCGCTGGATATCCCGAACTGGCCATGGCCCCTGCAGTTTTTTTCTTTCGGGGGGTTTGCCATCCAACGGGAAGAAACCCCTCTGCCGCTTTCACGAAAAACCCGGCAGAAACCTGCAACCATACTGAAATACCTGATGGCAAAAGGAGGCAAAAACATTCCGGAACATGCCCTTCAGGATGCCCTCTGGCCGGACAGCGACGGTGATGCCGCCCAAAATGCCTGTAAAATCACCCTGCACCGTCTCAGAAAACTGCTTGGCAGGAATGATGCCCTTGTGCGTAAACAGGGCATGCTTTCATTGAATGCGAAAATTGTCTGGACAGATACCCTTGCCTTTCAATCCTGCTGCCGCAGAATTGAACAGAACCATGACCCCCATGAATCCCTGGAGAACGGTTTGCAGCTGTTTAATGAACTGTTTTTGCTCTACCGCGGCCCGTTTCTTTGTGAAGAACAGGGTTCATGGGCGATTCCGGAACGTGAGAAACTGCGGTCGAAATTTTTGTACGCCATCCAGAAAATTGCCGATCTTCTGGAGCATCAGGGCGAATGGCAAAAGGCCATTCACTGCTATAGACAAGGCCTTGAAATCGATCCTTTTCTGGAATCTTTATACCCCCGGCTCATGCAGGCCTATGTACAGACCGGCAGAAAGACAGAGGCCCTTGGTATATTCAGGCAATGCAAAAAAATTTTACGAGCGGAACCGGGCGCCTCTTTACCTGAAAAGATGCATATTCTGAAACAGGCGTTGTAACTGATGCTGACACCGCCTTGCCCTGAGAGGTACTACAAAAAATGGAAGCGTTTAGCTATTGGCTGTTAGCTTTTAGCGGTTAGCGGTTAGCCGGTAGTTACCAGCAGGGAAGAAAGTGTATTCGTTTATTGGAAGTTGATAACGGAATAGTGAGGGCTTTGATATGAAAACTGAACAAAAAAAAATAGGGGAAAGTATCAGCGGAGGTGCCCTTGATAAAGATGGCTCTGATACCTTCCCCATAACCGGAAAAAAAAACGTGCAGCAAAATTATGCCCCCTGGGCCTGCCAATATCAATATGGAGAGGTATGCCGCACGTCCACCAGTGCTTTTTCCAAAAGCCATCCGTCTGGGTGGGATTCCGGTGCGGATTTGAGTACCATGGTCTGATCTTCACCTGAAAGCCGCTTTTTTACATACAGAAAATAACAATTGTTCTGGACAGGCACCACATGGTCTCTTTGAAGCAGGGGAAGGTCTGCAGAAACTGTCTTGAAGAATGCCCCCTTGCGGGTATATTCATCATATAATCCTTCACTGTTTTTGATATACCGATGCATTGTCACCAGATCGATATACCCATCCGCGGCTGCCTGTTTTTCCATATCAGCCCCCCATGCTGTGAAAGCAGACAAAAACAATGCTGCACCCAGAAAAAAAATTATAGCTTTTCTCATCACGACCCCCTTTACATTAAATAGTAATAATTTTACAGCAAATGCCATAAGGCATGCACCCTTATTTGTAATATACCCTGCGCACAGGTTACACATTGGTTACAAATGCAAAAAAATTTTCCCCAGCAGATATTTTTTGACCGGACAGGTTTGGACCGCCCTCTTCTTTTAAGATTAACAAACCCTTTTTCCAGTTGTTGCATCCAGCAATTCGGATACACTACACGCTATGGGGAGCCCCTGGTGGTGCCCTGTGACGGACCGTCAGATCCGGAGGGGGCCTGGTAAAATATACCGGGATGGGGTTCAGACAGAGGAAAAAGCTGTGTCTTGATTCTTGAAACCATATCCGCTATAAATACAGCCAGCAGCTGCTTTACCCGAACCAACCGCGCATATATGGAGGAACAGGAAGAAGATGGCCCAGGCAAAAAAAGTCTTTTCAGATATGATGGCCAAAGCCGGTATCCGTGTAAACGGAGACAGGCCCTTTGATATCCAGGTCAAAAACGATCAATTCTATAAGCGGGTTCTGGCTTCTCCAGCCTTAGGGATGGGCGAGTCCTATATGGATGAATGGTGGGAATGTTCCGCCCTGGATACATTCATAGAAAAAACACTTCGTGCCGATCTTCCCGGCCAGGTCAAACAGGACCGGATGACAGCCTGCAATGCCTTTATGGCAAAAATATTCAATTTACAGACCATTCAAAGGGCGTTTGCGGTGGGCAAACACCATTATGACATTGGCAATGACCTGTACCGTCACATGCTGGAAAAACGGATGCAGTACACCTGCGCATACTGGAAGGATGCCGAAAATCTGGAAAAAGCCCAGGAAGCCAAACTGGACATGATCTGCCGAAAAATTGGACTGACCCCGGGCATGACCATTCTGGAGCTGGGATGCGGCTTCGGCGGATTTGCCCGGTATGCAGCCGAAAAATACCAGGTATCTGTGACCGGTTTTACCGTATCAAAGGAACAGGCTGAATTCGGCAAGGATTACTGCAAAGGCCTGCCGGTTGATATCCGGCTGGATGATTACCGCAATGCCTCAGGCACCTATGACCGCATCCTGTCCATCGGCCTGATGGAGCATGTGGGATTTAAAAACTACCGGACCTATATGGAGTTGACCCACCGTCTGCTCAAGGAGGACGGTATCGCATTCGTCCACACCATCGGCGGAAATGTCACAACTACGATCTGCAACCCCTGGACCGCCAAATACATTTTCCCCAATTCCGTTCTGCCGTCCATCGCCGCTCTGGGACAGGCCATGGAGGGTCTTTTTGTCATGGAGGACTGGCACAATTTTGGAGAAGATTATGACAAAACCCTTATGGCCTGGCACCAGAATTTCAAAGCCGCCTGGCCACAGCTTAAGGACCGCTACGGGGACCGTTTCTACCGGATGTGGGAATACTATCTGCTCAGCTGTGCCGGTGCGTTCCGGGCCCGGGCACTTCAGCTGTGGCAAATTGTTCTGACCCGACGCGGCCGTCCCTGGCCGGACTGCCGAATCTCATGAAGCCGGCCATGGTTCAGGCGGATGTGATCATTGTGGGAGCAGGGCCGGCCGGTGCAGCCTGTGCAGCGCGCCTCAAAAAACGCGGGATGGATGTCATGATCCTGGAAAAACAGGTGTTTCCAAGGCCAAAACTCTGTGCCGGATGGATCACACCGAATGTTTTTGATTCCCTTGAGTGCCCCCCTGAAGCCTATCCTTACGCCTTGACCCATATCCGCCGAATGCACTTTCATCTCTTCGGAATCAGGGTGCCTGTGAAAACACACCAGTACGCGATCCGGCGCATGGAATTCGACCAGTGGCTGGTTCGGCGGGCCAATGTTCCGATGCATACCCATCCTGTCAAACAGATCCGAAAAAACAGATCCGGGTTTGTCATCGATGATCAGTTTGAATGCCGGTACCTGGTGGGGGCCGGCGGCACCCACTGCCCGGTACGCCGCACCTTTGTGGACCCTTTGCAGCGTCGCCCGGAACAGGCCTTGATTTCCGCGGTTGAAAAGGAATTTCAGGGGCGCTGCCGGAGGCGGGAATGCCATATCTGGTACCTGGACCGGGGCCTGCCCGGATATGCGTGGTACCTGCCCAAGAAAGACGGATGGATCAACATCGGCATCGGCGGCAAACAGCACCGGTTGGCATCCCGGGGGACCACTATCATGATGCACTGGCACAACTTTGTCCATCGGCTGTTACACCAGGGATTCCTGGACCAACCCCTCGACAATCCCAAAGGGCACACCTACTTTCTGCGGCATAAACCGGTCACACCGGGGCCGGAAAAGGTGTTCGTTATCGGCGATGCCGCCGGCCTGTCCACCCGCGACATGGGAGAGGGTATCCATGCCGCCGTCCAGAGCGGAATTGCCGCAGCCGAGGCCATCACCTCCAAACAGCCGGCAGGCATGAACCATATTGCCCGGTTCAGCCTGCCGAAACTGCTGACATCTGCCATAAGCCGTTCCTTTTCACGTATGTGACACAATGCATGCCCTGAACGGCTTACGGGACATTTTCTTGCGGATCGTGGGTATTTCTTGCGGATCGTGGGTATATCCCATCATTTGCAATGGTTTATCCCTGCGGGCCTTCGATACCGGTCACGGTGTAGCCGGCATCCGTGATGGTCCGGGTCACCAGATCCGGGTCAATGGGCTGTGTTGATTCCACCACGGCCTGTTTCTGTTCCAGGTTGACATGGGTGGCATCAATGGCATCAAGGGCGTTCAACCGCTCTGTGACATTTTTCACACAGTGCATGCAGCTCATACCGTCAATATTGATGATAGTTTTCATGGGTGTCTCCTTTATTTCATTTGTTTCAGGGTTGCTGGAGTGTGCTGAAACCCGTTGTTCCAAGGTGGGTTTGAAATTTTTCAAGCGCAGGGCATTGGTCACGACGGACACGGAACTCAAGGCCATGGCAGCGGCAGCAAACATGGGGTTCAAGGTGGGACCGCCGAACAGGTGGAACAGTCCGGCAGCCAAAGGAATGCCGGCGGAATTGTAGAAAAAGGCCCAGAACAGGTTCTGTTTGATATTTCTCAAGGTGGCCCGGCTCAGGTCAATGGCC
>DATFJY010000070.1:0-12100 GCA_035268905.1 Desulfotignum sp. | reverse complement strand
GCCCGGGAATACCGGGAGAAACTGCTGGAAGCTGTCTCTGAGCAGGATGATGCCATCATGGAAAAATATCTGGGTGAAGAAGAAATATCCAAAGCAGATCTGACAGCTGCCATCAGAAGCGCCACCATCAGCCGGAAACTGGTCCCGGTCCTGTGCGGCAGTGCCCTGAAAAACAAAGGGGTCCAGCCGCTGCTCAATGCCATTCAAAGCTATCTTCCCAGTCCCCTGGATGTGCCGCCGGTGCGGGGTGTCCACCCAAAAACCGGTGATCCCATCGACTTTCCTCCGGAGAAAAATGGCCCGCTGGCCGCCCTTATTTTCAAGGTTTCCATGATGGAAGGCCGCAAACTGTCCTTTGCCAGAATTTATTCAGGAAAAATAGAAGCCGGTGCTGATGTGTTTAATCCGGTGTTACAGAAAAAAGAAAAGCTGTCCCGGATTCTGCGGATGCACGCCAACAAGCGGGAGCGGCTCAAAGAGGCGTCTGCAGGGGATATCGTGGGTATTGTGGGACTGAAAGATTCCGGCACAGGGGATACCCTGTGTGCGCCGGAACATCCGGTGTTCCTTGAAAGAATGGAATATGAAGATCCGGTGATCTCCATTGCCATAGAGCCCAAAACCCATGCAGACCAGGAAAAGCTGGAGAACGTCCTGGAAAAATTTACCATCGAGGACCCTACCCTCAAGGTGTCCAAAGATGAAGAAACCGGCCAGACAATCCTTTCCGGCATGGGAGAGCTGCACCTGGAAATTATTATTTCCCGGATGCGCAAGGAGTTCAACACCCAGGTCAATGTGGGCAATCCCCAGGTGGTGTACAGAGAAGTGGTAACCGCTCCTGTCAGGGGAGAGGCCGTTTTTGACCGGCAGATCTCCGGGAAAACCCATTATGCCACGGTGCGGATCCAATTGCAGCCCCTGGACAGAGGAGCCGGCGTCAGCTTTGTGAACAAAGCCCCGGAAGACCAGGTTCCCGCCCAGTTTGTGCCGGCCATAGAACAGGGTGTCAGAGAGAGCCTGGAAGGCGGGTATCTCAAAGGATACCCCCTGGTGGATGTGGGCATTGTTTTGCAGGGCGGGGTATATGAAGAGGGAAAAAGCACGGACCTGGGGTTTTCCGTGTGTGCATCCATGGCTTGCAAAGATGCCCTGGAAAACGCTTCTTTAGCCCTTCTGGAGCCCATCATGCAGGTGGAGGTGTTTGTGCCGGATGCCTATATGGGAGATGCCATTGCCGATCTGAACACAAGGGGCGGCAAGGTGGAATCCATCACCCCGAAAACCAATATCCAGATCATCCATGCGGTGGTGCCCCTGGCCAAAATGTTCGGTTACTCCACTGCGCTGCGGTCCGCCACCCAGGGCAGGGGAACCTTTACCATGAAATTCGACCGGTTTGACCGGGTGTGATGATGCCCTAACCGGTGGATATCTCTTTTAATTTTTCTTCTGCCGCATTTTTGATATCCGGGTCTTCCAGACCTTTATCCAGGGCCCGTTTCAGGTGGCGTGCGGCATTTTCGGCATCCTGCATTATGTCATAGTATATCCCAAGGTAATAATGGGACAGGGCGGTTTTGTTTTCCCGGGACATGATGCCGGCCAGGTGAAAATACGCCCTGGGAAATGTGTGAGATGCGTTTTTTATCACCTGGTCCAGATTTTTTTGGGCAGAAGACAAATCACCTGATTCCATCTGGGCCACGGCCAGGTGAAATCTGGCCATGGTACCAAGTATCGGATCCGACTGGATGCCTGACAGTACATTTAAGGCTTTTTCAAACTGGCCGTCAATGGTGTATATCCGTCCAAGTTCCACCAGTATCATCGGATCAAACAGGTCAAAGGAAAGGGCTTCTTGCAGGTGGAAAACAGCCTTTTCCCGCCGGTTTTCCCGGGCATACAAAAGCCCCAGTCCATAATGGCATGCCTGCAGTTCAGATGTGGTAAGGTCTGCGGCCAGCCGTGTTTCAATCTTTTGGATGCTTTTGCCGCTATCCTCGTACAATCCCATCATCCGGTACTTCACCATGTCATATGCATAGGTGTCAGGGCAGTCAGCCGGTTGTCCCGGCGGGGAGTAATCGGCCAGAAGGGATGCCAAATGGGCAATCCGGCTGCCTGTGCCTGGATGGGTTTTAAAATAATCAGGGATACCTTCAATCCCCCTGAAATCAGCGGCCCGAATTTTGTTGAGGCCTTCCAGCAGCCCTGCCGGAGAATAACAGGTCTGTTTCAAGAGCAAAAATGCCTTCTGGTCTGCTTCGGTTTCATTTTCCCGGGTGTAGGCCAGCATGGCAGATTGCCCGGCTGCCATGGATCCCACGGTCATAGCCTGGGCAGCATCTCCGCCCCCGGCTGATCCGATGAGAACGCCTGCCAGCATTCCGGCCATGCTGCCGATGGTGACAAGCTTGGACCGGTCTATGGATTGGGACACATGCCGGCTGGCAGCATGGGCGATTTCATGGGCGATGATCCCGGCCAGTTCATCTTTGCTGGAAAGGGCGGTTATCAGGCCCCTGTGGATGAAAATGTTGGCCCCGGGCCCGGCAAAGGCATTAAAGGTTTCATCATCGATGAGATAAAAGTGGTAATCAAATGGCTGGGGCGGCAAAAGTGACAGGATATGCCGGGCCACCGCGCGGATCAGGTGGTTGGCAGCCGGATCCGTCATTATGGATTTTTCTTCACGGATCATCTGCATGAATTTGTCGGACAGTTTTTTTTCATCCGGTATGGAGATGGCAGAAGCACCGGTTGGCAGACCAGTCACCATCATGAAACATGTTATCAGAACAGCAATGAAATGTTTTGTCTGTTTCATGACACAAGATTACCTGACCGGGGGGGTCTGGGGCTGAACCGTCTGCAGGGTTATAAATTCGGTATGTTCCATGGCGATTTCAATGCGGAAGCTGTAGTTGTTTATTTTAAAGGACAGGCGCCGGTTTTCCGCAAAATGGGCATCGATCAAAAGGGTGATGGCTGCATTGAGGGTCAGGGCCTTGGGCTGCCCGAACTCGGCATTGAGGCTGAATCTTTCCTCCACCTCCTTGATGAGCTGGCCCATGAGCTGGTTGGTGATTTCACCGATGGTATCGGTGACTTCCGAATCCCTGATGGTGGCGGCCAGCTCGTTTTCCGGCATGCCCATGGCCAGCATGTATTTTTTGTAGATTTCAAAGGCCGCTTCCGCAGAAAAGTTCAGGATAACCAGGCCGGTGTAGTCACCGTCAAACTGCACAAAGGAGGTTACATCCGGTTTCATGGAAACCCGGGGGATGTCCTGGATGGTGGAAGAAAAGGTGATGGCCTGCCCGGTGCCGGTTTCCAGTGTTTTTTGGGTGGTTGTCAGAAATATCTTTGCAATTTCATCAATGGCATTGGTGGGGGATGACATGAAAACTCCTTTTTGTCTGTAATGGTCTGAGGTCTATTTTCAGGAAAAAACAGGGAAAAGTCAAAGAAATAATCAGCGCTCCCCTCTTTTATACGGGGCTGCCAGCATGGCCGGGGCATTGAGTTTCCTGGGATCTTTCAGGCTGATGAGCACAAGGATGAGCAAGGTGGCAATATAGGGCAGCATGGCCAGAAAATTGGGAGAGATGCCAAGCGGCTGCATCAGGTACTGGGCCACAAAAATGCCGCCGAACAGAAAAGCGGCCCAGATGGCACGGCCGGGGTTCCACAGGGCAAAAATGGTCAGGGCAATGGCAATCCAGCCACGGCCGGCGGTCATGCCTTCGATCCAGGACTTGGAATAGGAGATGGACAGATGGGCCCCTGCCAGGGCGGAGAACCCGCCGCCGATGATCACCGACAGATACCGGATCAAGAACACATTCACCCCCTGGGTTTCCGTGGCTTTCGGGTTTTCTCCGGTGGACCGGATCTGGATGCCCAGCCGGGTTCTCTGGAGAAAAAACCAGGATACCAGTGCCAGGCCTATGGCCAGAAAGAAAAACGGGCTCTGGCTGAACAATGCCTTGCCGATATAGGGAATATCCGACAATACCGGAATGGTGATATCCTCCATCTTTATGGCCAGCGGCTTTCCCACATAAGGCTTTCCCACCATGCCGGCCAGGCCCAGACCCAGCATGGTGAGCGCCAGGCCTGAGACGACCTGGTTGGCCTGGAGGGTTACCGAGGTAAAGGCGTGGATAACGGAGATTACCATGCCGGCAGCCAGGGCTGCCAGGACCCCCAGCCAGGGTGATCCCGTGGTCATGGTGACGATGAATGCGGTGACAGCCCCCAGGGCCATGACCCCTTCCACCCCCAGGTTGAGGATGCCGCTTCTTTCACAGATGATTTCTCCTGTGGTGGCCAAAAGCAGCGGCGTGCCTGCCACCATGGTGCGCTGGAGTGTTGAGATAATGATGTCTTCCATGGATGTGTTTCCTATGCGCGTGAAAATGTGACCGTTATCTTGTTGTGCAAAAAATATTCCCCCATGATGAGGAAGATCAGCAGGGTGCCGTTGACGATCTCCACAGTTGCCGCAGGCAGGCCCAGGGAAATCTGGATGGCATCCCCGCCCACAAGGATGCCGGCAAAAAATATGCCGGAAATGACGGCATACAGGGGATTGAGTTTGGCCAGCCAGGCAACGATGATGGCGGTGAACCCGTATCCTGAGGAAACCGATGTCGGATATCCCAGGTAGTGGTGTATGCCTGCCACTTCCCCCACCCCTGCCAGGCCGGCCAGACCACCGGAAATTGCCATAAGGACCAGGGTGGTTTTGAAAAAATTGATGCCGGCATATTTGCCGGCATCCGGATTTTCGCCCACCACCCGGGCTTCATACCCGAAACGGGTCTTGTAGATGGCCAGGGCAAGGATGGCGGCGCAGGCCAGGGCCAGCATCAGGGTGATATAATGGATCCGGGATCCGGGAATCACACTGAGGGTGGCGGCATCCGGCAGGTTGTCGGTGCCCGGGAACCCGAAACGGGAAGCCCCTTTCCAGGGGCCCACAATGAGCATGGTCAGGATGTGTGCACAGATATAGTTGAGCATCAGGGTGGAAATCACCTCGTTGATGGCATACTTGATTTTCAGTATGGCCGGTATGATGCCCCACAGGGCACCCCCTAAAAAACCGGCGGCAAACATCAATGGTATGATGGCAAAAGAAGGCAGGGTATTCCCGAAAGCCAGGCCGGTCCAGGTGGAGAAAATGGCGCCCATGAGCAGCTGTCCCTCGGCCCCGATGTTCCAGAATTTTGCCCGGAATGCCAGGGTCAGGCCCGCACCGATGAGAATCAGGGGGATGGCCTTGGTGATGGTTTCCTTGAATCCGTACATGGAACCGAATGATCCCTGGAATATTTCGGATATGGCAAACAACGGATTGACCCCGGCAATGAGAAATATGATGCTGATGACGAAAAGACCGGCTGCCAGAGAAAAGATATTGGTCATCAAAGCGCGCAGCCGCGTAATCTGGTATCGGTCGGTATAGGAAAGGCGTATCATGGGCAATATCTTTGTGTTAATCATTGAATACATCTGGGTATACGTCTGGAACCGGCCATCATAAGGCCGATCTCACACAGGCGCTCATCATCGGAATCAAAAATTCCCATGAATTCACCGGCAAAAATGACGGCAATCCGGTCGCAGAGTTCAAAAATTTCTTCCAGGTCTTCAGAAAAAAGCAGGACAGCACTGCCCTGTTTGCGCAGTTTGAGCAGGTGCTGCCGCAAAAATTCCGTGGCCCCTACATCCAGCCCATAGGTGGGATGGGATGCCACCAGAAGATTGGGCTGCTCACTGATTTCTCTGCCCAGAATCAGTTTCTGGATGTTACCGCCGGACAGGTTCCTGATCTGGTTTTCTATAGAGTGGGTAAGGACTTTGAAATCATCCACAATGCCCTGTGTATGGTTTTTCACCTGGCTGTATTTCAGAAAATACCGGCGGGAAAATTTTTTCAGGTGGTGCTGTTTCAAAATGGCATTGTCATAGAGAAACAGCCCCGGAGCAATGCCGAACCGGATACGCTCTTCCGGCACATGGGACACCCCGTGGTCGTAAATATGCCTGGGGGACAGGTTGGTGATATCTTTGCCGTTGATGGTTATTTTTCCGCTGTCAACTCTGCGGATCCCTGTGATGGCTTCTGCCAGCTCCCGCTGGCCGTTACCCGCCACACCGGCAATGCCGAAAATTTCATTTTCATACAGATCAAAGCTGACCCCTTTTACCGCAGGCAGTCCCATGTCACCTGTCACATGGATCTGATCCGCACGCAGGACCTGCCGTCCTTTGGCAAGTTTTTCCCTGCTGATGGTAAAGACGACATCCCGGCCCACCATCATCCGGGCCAGGGTTTTTTTGTCTGTCTGCCCTGTATCGGCACGGCCGACAATACTGCCCTTCTGGAGCACCACTACCCGGTCGCAGATGTTCATGATCTCATCGAGTTTGTGGGAGATGAAGATCACGCTGTGCCCGTCCGCCTTCATCTGTCGCAAAATAGTGATGAGTTCTTCAATTTCTTTTGGGGTGAGCACCGATGTGGGCTCATCAAGAATGAGCAGGTCTGCACCGTTCAGCAGTGCTTTGATGATCTCTACCCGCTGCTGTTCGCCGGCGGACAGCTGCCAGATTTTTTTGTTCAGGTCAATGGTGAAGTTGAACTGCCGGGAAAAGGATGCCACTTTTTCTTTGATTTTGATTTTCGGGAAAAAAAACGGGGTGTCCTTGTACCCCAGGGCGATGTTTTCAATAACCGAGTGGTTCTGAATCAGCATGAAGTGCTGGTGTACCATGCCGATACCATAAAGGATTGATTCCATGGGGTTGGTGATCCGCACTGGGTTGCCGTTGATCTTGATCTGTCCGGCATCCGGCTGGTACAGCCCGTAGAGAATATTCATCAACGTGGTTTTGCCGGCACCGTTTTCTCCCAGAAGTCCCAGGATTTCCCCGGACCCCACAGATAGACTGATCTCTTTGTTGGCATGAATGCCGTGAAAGGATTTGCTGATGCCTTCCATTTCAAGGCGCTGTATTTTTTTCATAAGGTTGGCAGGACAGCCGTTCCCGGTCGCATGCGTATGCGCCCGGGAACGGCTGCCGGGTAAAAATTTATATGAAAGCCGTCAGCCGTCAAACATCAGTAATCCGTCATCAGCTGCCAGCTAACCGCTAACCGCTAACAGCTAACCGCTATGCCCGCCAGGGCATGGATGCTATTGCGGAATGGTGCCTTCCACATTGTCCACATAGTACATGATACTCAGCAGATCTGCTTTGGAAGCCCGTTCACCATCCTTGATCTGCAGGGTGCCCTTGTTATCGTAAATGGGGCCGGTAAAGGGATCAAACACTTCCACCCCCTGCTTCATCTGGTCATAGCGTTTCATGACCAGGTCATAGGCGGATATTTTCCCGAATGCCTCGGTCTGGATCATGGCCTGTTTCAGGTCATCCACAAATTTGGGGTTGATAGGATCGGTTTCATTGCCCCCCAGGATGGCGGCGCCCTCTTTGGCCAGCCACCACACATCTTTATTGTTCCAGTTGCCGGTGTAAATGTCTTCCAAAATTTTTATATACATCCCGCCCCAGTCCATGAGCTGGCCGGATACCACGGAATCTTCTCCATAGGGCTGCATGGCGGAATAGTGGCTGAAGGTATAGATCTGTTTGCCTTTTTCCGTGTGGGACTGACCCACCTCGATGACCGCCGGGGTGTCCTCGGTAAAAGCCAGGGTATCACATCCTTCGGCAATCAGGGACTCGGCCGCTTCCCTGGCCTTGTCCGGTCCGTACCAGGCATAGATCCATTTGACATGCACTTTGGCATCCGGATTTGCCGCCTTGATGCCCAGCGCATAGGCGTCAATGTGACGGATCAGCTCGGGAATGGGAAAGGCGGCCACATACCCGATTTTGTTGGTTTTGGTCAACGCGCCGGCCATGAGGCCGTTCAGGTAGTACATCTGGTACAGGTCACCAAAGTAGGTGCCCACGTTTTCAGAACGCTTGAACCCGGAGCAGTGCATGAACAGCTTGTCCGGGTACCGGGTTCCCGCCTTGACAGTGGAATCCATGAAACCGAAGCTGGTGGTGAATACCACATCACATTTCTGCTGCTGGACCAGGCGGTCGATGATCCGGTCACTGTCGGATTCCGCCACTGATTCCACATACACGGTTTCCAGCCAGTCAAATTTGTCTTCTGCGGCTTTTCTTCCCAGGTCATGGGCGTGGGACCAGCCGTAATCTCCCACAGGTCCCACATAAATAAATCCAGCCTTGATTTTTTTGTCTGCCGCGCCAACGGTACCTGCTGAAAATCCCAGCAGCGCAATGGAACAGATCAGCAGTAACAGGGTCCATTTTTTCATCCCGACTCACTCCTTTTTTTAGGTTAGGGGGTTAAAATATCACGGGATCATACGATATTTAAGGGATTTGAGTCAACCTTTATCATTCAGATAGTCATCGATAAAGGATTTTACCGCCGGTCCATATCCTTTGGTTTTGCTTGCACCGCTGTGGCCGGCATCTTTGGCAATATAGCAGGCCACTTTGTCATGGACAAAACTGTGTTTCAGTTTCAGTGCAAAAGATACCGGAAAGCGCTGGTCTTTTTCTCCGTGAATGATCATGACCGGCATAAAGATCTGCAATGCGATCCGGGCCGGACTGTAAAGGGACAATGCCCCTTTGTAAAAGAGATCCATCCAGAAGACGATCATGGGCCCGAACAGTTTTCCAAATCCCGGATGAATCCAATGGTATAAACTCAGCAGAGCCTCCCGGGTGTGGGCATAGGAGGCTTCCAGAAACAAAAGCCGCACCATGGCAGGTTGTCTGGCCGCAGCAATGATGGCCCCGGCAGATCCGGCGGAATGGCCGTACAGCAGCACCGGTTCGCCCACCCAAAGTATGACCGATGCAATATCTTCAGCAAACCGTACCGCATTCATGCATTGTTTGGGACTGGAATTGCCATGGTCCCGGGCGCTGTGCATCACGGTGGTAAATCCCCATCCCGCAAATATCCGCGCCCGTTTTACCATCCGGTCCCGGTTTCTGCCCCATCCATGGGCAAACACCACAGTGCCCCGGGAGGGTCCTTTGGGATCGATGCGCCATACCTCCAGATATCCGCCGTCAATGGCGGGGATCATGGTGTGGGTAATGGTTCCCCATCGGGGTGGGTCCGTGACCGGGTTTCTGGGGATCTGCTGCACCAGCCAGGTCAGAAACAGGGTCACCAAAAGATAGATAAGGCCCACGCCTGACAGCACATACACCAGGTTCATCACATATTGCAGAAGGGCATCATCCGGCACATCCATCGGGCATTTCCTTTCACTGGTTTGACAGCGCATTGAATTTGTCAGCAACCCGGGCATTATGCCAGATATAAAAGGGAATATCCAGCAAGACCCTTTGCCCGGATATCCGTGGCCAATGCCGTCAGCTGAGAAATAGGCCCGGCACTAATCGTCGATGGCAGGGGAGACAGGTATGCAGCCTCTGTCATGGCATGTTCTAAAGGGCATGAATTTGCAATTTTTCCAGACCGGATGGTTCTTTTACCCTCGTTAGGATGCTGGGCTTTCCGCCACCTGGTTTCTTCATAAATCAATTGACATCAGGAATGTATAGCGGTATAAAAGTGGTATGAAAACCAAGACATCCATTACGTTATCCCAGGACATATTGCGGGCTATTGAAACCCATATGGGGGGCTATAAAAGCCGGTCGGATTTCATAGAGACTGCAGCCCGTGTTTTTATTGAGCAGCTGGAAAAAAAAGAGGCGGAACTGCGTGATCTTGAAATTATCAACAAACATGCAGATACACTCAATAATGAGGCGGAGGACGTCCTTGGTTATCAGGTCCCTATATGAGACGGGGTGATCTATACAGAATCAGAAGACCCTCATCCCGCGATCCGAAAAAATATCGGTCATTTGTTGTGGTAAGCCGCCAGATTTTGATTGAATCCAGGTTTTCGACAGTGATCTGTGCCCCTGTTTACACCTCTTATGAAGCCCTTTCAACCCAGGTGCCTGTCGGCATTGATGAAGGCCTTAAACACGATAGTGCCATTCATTGTGATGAGCTGATCAGTATACCAAAATCCATGTTAACGCACTTTATCGGCAAATTGTCTTTTACAAAGCTGGAATTTCTGGAACAGGCATTAAAAGCCGCACTTCAAATTAACGGAGCATATGAGGCTGATGGATAAAAACGGAAAACATGAAACTATGGCACAACACAATTGCGGCACCTGCCGGTTTCGCAAAAAATATGATGACAACCCGGCATCATTTCTCGGGCGGGTATGGCGGTGGCATGCAAACTGGTGTCCCGGCTGGAACAGATACATGAGGTCCCTTCCCGAAAAAGAACGGGGTACCATTGCTGAAAAATATGATATGTCAAAATTCAAATCATAAGGAATACACCGTTTGGCAGGCTTCCAAATCAGTAGATCTGCCTAGATCGGTCAGCCTTCCGGCGCCAGGACACCTCCGGAAGGCGGGTTTGCGTATCAGGATTTTTTATAGGCCAGGGTCTTGAGTTTCACCAGTTTATAATCCCTGGTTCCCAGGCCGATCTCTTGGGCATAGGCCAGCTGATAAGACCAGTCCACATCCGGATACAATCCTCTGAATTTGTCTTCTCCCGGGGCCAGGGCGGTTTTCAGGGCGGTGTGGGGGAGCCCTTGCTGCTGGTTGACCAAATCTACGCTGGCCTGGTCAACGGCCACCGGGTCCAGGGATGCTGCCACCCCGATATTGTTGACAATGGGGGATTCGGTATAGGACAGGCAGTCGCACTTGGGGGCGATGTCGGTGATGAAATTGATGAACAGGGTTTTGTTCTGCTTGTTTTTCAGGACCCCGCTGGTATATTCCACCATTTTTTCCATAAACACCGGGATGGTCTGGTTCCAGTTGATGTTAATGGACCCGGTGGGGCACCGGACAATGCATTCAGCGCAGCCGATACATTTTTCTTTGGTGATATAGGCTTTTTTGTCTTCCAGGAAAATGGCCTCTCCCGGGCAGTGGGCCGCACATTCCCCGCATCCGATACAGGTTTTGCGCTTGATTTTGGGGGATACATTGGAGTGCTGGTCCAGTTTTCCCCGGCGCGAAGCAGATCCCATGCCCACATTTTTGATGGTGCCGCCGAATCCGCTCAGTTCATGCCCCTTGAAATGGGCTACGGATACCAGGGCATCCGCCTGGGCGATTTCCGACCCGATATAGACCTGTTCACAGTTTTTCAGATTCACCGCCACCCGGGTTTCACTCTTGCCGAAAAGCCCGTCCGCAATGATGATGGGGGTATTGTTCATGGATGAATAGGCAAATCCGTTTTCGATGGCGGTTGTGATATGGGAGACAGCATTGCACCGGGTGCCCGCATACAGGGTGTTGGCATCGGTGAGAAACGGGCTGGCACCGGTTTTCTTGATGGTCTCGATAATTTTTCGGATAAACACCGGCCGGATAAAGGCGGTATTGCCCTGTTCACCAAAGTGGATCTTGACCGCAGTATGATTTTTTTGGCCTAACATTTTTTTGATACCGGCTTTGTTGATGAGCCGGGCCAGTTTGTCCGGCAGGTTTTCCCGGGATGTGGCGGACAAGTCCATGAAATATACCTCAGATGGCATGAAAACCTCCTTGAAAGAAAGTGAAAAAACCAGGGCATTATGCCGGCAGCTGTTGTGGTGTCAACCTTACGCAATTTTTTGGCAAAACTCAACCCGGGATTTTTCTGTTCAACCAGATCCACCCCAGAATGGGCCCCGGGGCCAGAACAAGAAATGCGGTCTCAATTCCCAAATGCCTGATCCAGAAGGTCACCAGTTCAATGGAAAAAATGGTAATGGAAAATCCGATGCAGTTGACAAGGGTCAAGGCGGATCCCACATACCCCTGTGGGGCAAACCGTGCGTTGAGAGAGGAGAACTGGGGGGAATCGGTCACCACTGCCAGGCCCCACACAAGAATCAGGGCCAGGCCCAGGGGCAGGGGCAGATAAAGGATAGCCGGGGAGGCCAAACAGCAAAATGCGGACACGGCCAGGGCGGTGCCG
>DATFJY010000069.1:0-2663 GCA_035268905.1 Desulfotignum sp. | reverse complement strand
ATGGGCAATCTGGGGGATTACCGGCACCTTGATGAAAACCTTTATGAACTGCGGTTTTTCTTTGGCCCCGGTTTTAGAATTTATTTCACCATCTGGAACCAAACCATTGTTCTTCTGCTGTGTGGTGGTGATAAATCCAGTCAGGCCAGGGATATCGAAAAAGCAAAACAGATAATGGAGGATCAGCCATGGGTGTGAAAACCAGCAAATGGGATGCCAGTAAATACCTGGACAGCCCGGAAATCATTTGTGAATACTTGAAAGCAACCCTGGAAGAGGGAGATACAGATCTTTTAATGATGGCCATAGGCAATGTGGCAAAGGCAAGGGGAATGACGGAAATAGCCCAAAAAACCGATCTGAACCGGCAAAATCTTTATAAAGCCCTGTCTGGAAAGGGCGCGCCTAAATTTGATACCGTGGTAAAAGTCCTGCAGGCTTTTGGTTTAAAATTGACCCTGGAACCTGCGGATGAATCCATGCCCGCAGCATAAATGATCACTGGAAAGTGCAGCAACGATAAGCCCTCCCCCCAAAAAAAAATTCCAATTAAACAAAAAATCATCAAACTATCAAACTGGATAAGTCGCTGGCTGGGATTCGGGAGCCATCAGAAGAAAACGCCATATTTTTAAAGAAGATGTTAAACCGCTTTATCAAAAATCTAATAGCTAACAGCTAACAGCTAACAGCTAACAGCTAAAAGCTATTACCTTAGACTATCCCTTTGGAAGCTGCATCGCAAATAATGGGGTGACATTTGCCCCTGGTGTGCTTATGGTAGGAATGGGTAAATGACAAAAAGGAGCGTTTCATGCAGATTTCCGGTGTCCAAAAACTGACCCACATGCACCATTTGAACCTGTTTTCCGTTGCATACCAGGACAAAAAAGGCACAGACAAGACCTGGACCTTTGCCTCCCGATCCAATCCTGAGAATCCAGCCGGCAGCACAGAAACTGTGCCTGATGCCGTGGTGGTGGTGCCTTTTCACACCACAGAAAAAAAGCTGGTCATCATCAAGGAGTTCCGGGTGGTGCTGGGGGGATACCAGTACGGGTTTCCGGCCGGGCTTCTGGATTTGGATGAAAAAACTGAGCAGGCCGGCAAACGCGAGCTGTTTGAAGAAACCGGGCTGCGCCTGACCCGGGTGGTGCAGAAGAGTCCTGCGGTGTATTCCTCTTCCGGCATGACCGATGAATCGGTGAGTCTCTTGTATGCGGAGTGCGACGGCACCCCCTCCAGCGCCCACACCGAGGATTCAGAGGATATCCAGGTGAAGCTGCTGTCCCGGGAAGCGGCAGGGCAGCTGCTGCAGAAGCCCCGTGCCATGTTTGATGTCAAAACCTGGATTGTGCTGCAGACCTTTGCCTCCCATGGCGTTTTTTAGGAACCGATACCTGTGTTTTCCAATTTCATATATTTTCTGGTGGCCCTGATCATTTATGCCACATCCGACCTGTTTGACCAGAGCGTTCCCCATGACCCCTCGGGGTGGCTTCACAGCCTGATCCTGGGGCTTTTTTTCGTGCTGGCCTGCCACCTGAGCTTCCGGCGCATCAGCACCAGGGCAAATGCATATTCTTTTGCCGGGGTGGACCATGCGGTTTCTGCCGCCACCTTCCGGCTCTCCATTTTGGCCCTGGTGGTATTTGCCGCCAATATCTACGTATACCGGATCAATGCCGTGTTTTCAGACATTTCCCTGTTCCAGGCGGTCCCCACCCTGGAAGCGCTGCTGTTTCTGGGATTGTTTGTGCTGTATCTGGTCATCATCTGGAATGCGGCGTACCGGGTGCAGAAAGATTTCTATGCAAAGGATTTTTCCCGGCGCGACTACATCGTGTCAAACCTGTCCTTTTCTTTGCCTGCCTTGATTCCCTGGCTGTGCCTGTCCTTGTTTGCCGACCTGATCCGGCTCTTTCCCTATGCACCGGTAAAGGATTTTTTTACCACGCCTGCAGGTGAAATCGGTTCTATCCTGGTATTCCTGGTGGGGATTGCGGTTTTCGGTCCCAAATTGATCAAGACCGTGTGGCGGTGCCGGTCCATGGAAAACAGCCCTGCCAGATCCCGGATCCAAGCGGTGTGTGAAAAAGCCGGGCTCAGGTATGCTGACATCCTGAAATGGGACCTGTTCGGCGGGTCCATGATAACCGCCGGGGTCATGGGGCTTGTGGCCCGGTACCGGTATATCCTGGTAACCCCGGCCCTGGTGGATGCTTTGAATGAAGCGGAGATGGAGGCGGTGATGCTCCATGAGATCGGCCATGTCCAGCACTACCACATGCTGTTTTACCTGCTGTTCTTTGCCGGTTTCATTGCCTGCAACTTTGTTTTTTTTGAACCTGTGATGCTCCTGCTCTTTATCGCAGAGCCGGTTTACCAGGGATTTGCCTTTTTCGGGCTGGAAAGAGAACAGGCCCACCCGGTGATGATCTGTGTGCTGCTCATCAGTTTTTTTGTGTTGTATTTTCGGTTTGGATTCGGGTTTTTCATGCGCAATTTTGAACGCCAGGCAGATATCCATCTCTACCGGTTTTATCCGGATGCCACCCCGCTGATCCGGACATTTTACAAGATTTCGGCTTTAGGGCGACAGGCCATGGACCGGCCCAACTGGCACCACTTCAGTATTGCCCAGCGCATCGGGTTTCTGGAAA
>DATFJY010000068.1:0-9650 GCA_035268905.1 Desulfotignum sp. | reverse complement strand
TAACAGTATATGTTTTATCATCCGGACGCCGGTCCTTTTCAAAAATGGTACACTGGCAGTTGACCCGCTCCGGCTCCGGCAGATCATTGACCTTTGCGCAGGCTTCTTCACACTTGCGGCACCCCACGCACCTTGTCAGGTCCACCAGGCACCCGAAGGGATCAGGGGGGGCCTTGGACTGCCATGCATGGGCGGAATGGGGCCGGACAGCGGCAGCTGCCCCGGCAGCACCCATGAACCTGAAAAAATGCCTTCTGGTGATGTGCATGTTTCCTCCTTTTTTTGATTATTTATGGTAACCGTCTTTACCTTTACCCTGTATTTTCATCATAATGCCTTGGTCCTTTTTTGATACCGATGCAGATACCGTCCCGGGTCTGCCGCTGGTACAGGATTTCATCATTGGACCTGAGAATGATGATGGTCAGCTGTTTCGCCACGTCCGCATCCGCCAGTCTTGCCTCCAGAACATCCCCGGTATCCATGCCAGTGAGGCAGGCGCTGCATTTGAGCAGATCCATGGGGGATACCACCCCTTTGAGATCCAGTGTAATTTTTGCCGTCATACCAGCTCCAATGAACCGTGTTTCTGCCGGTTTCCCGGCACAGGTATACCAGCATGTGAAATGCAACCCGTATGCCCGGCTGACCTCCAACAAAAAATCCACTTTAACCTGTTGATTTCAATTAAAATTTTAAAAAAACTGGCCTGGTTGTTGACCCACACATATGTTAAATGGTATATAAACACCTGTTAAAATTTAACTATATTTTAACAGGTGTTTACCCACAAACCACAGGGGGGCATACCGGTGAAAGAACATGACATGAACATCTTCTGGAAAAAGATCGTCAACACCATCAATGACGGGCTCATGTTCATCGGACCTGAGGGGCGGATCATCATGGTGAACAAGGCGTTTGAAACCCTTACCGGGTATGGTGCGAACCAGGCCGTCGGCATGCCCTGCACCATGCTGGGGTGTGACGCCTGCGAGCGGTTCATGCAGACCAGCACCAATACGATCTGGTGCAAACTGTTTGAACCGGGCCAGCAGGACATGAAAAAATGCCGCTGCCTGATCCGGCGCAATGACGGCAGTTTTCTGCCGGTATTGAAAAACGCCGCTGTTCTGCGGGATGAAAACCAGGCGGTCATGGGCGTGGTGGAAACCCTCACCGACATATCAGAACTGGCCAAGCTGGATGAAAAGGTCCATCTTTTGTCCAGGCAGTATGACCGGGACGAGGATTTTTGCGGCATTGTGGGCCGGTCCCGAACCATGCGCCAGGTGTTTGACATGGTCAAAAAAGCGGCGGAAAGCACGGCACCGGTCATCATTTTGGGAGAAAGCGGCACTGGCAAGGAACTGGTGGCCAATGCCATTCACCTTTGCGGCGCCCGGAAAAACGGTCCCTTTGTCCAGCTCAACTGTGCTGCTTTGAATGAGGCGGTGCTGGAAAGTGAATTGTTCGGGCATGCCAAAGGCGCGTTCACCGGTGCCTTTACCAGCCGCATCGGCCGGTTTGAGGCAGCCAACCAGGGGGATATTTTTTTAGATGAAATCGGGGATATTCCCATCTCTTTACAGACCAAACTGCTCCGGGTCCTGGAATCCGGGCGGTTTGAACGGGTGGGAGATATGACACCCATCCGGACGGATGCCCGCATCATCACCGCCACCAACAAAAACCTGGAGGATCTGATCCGGCAGGAAAAATTCCGGCAGGATCTGTTTTTCCGGATCAATGTCATCCCTATTCACCTGCCGCCCCTGCGGGAGAGAAAACAGGATATCCCGCTGCTGATCACCACGTTTCTGCAGCGCCTCAACACAAAGACCGGCAAGGCCATAAAAGGCGTGGACAACCAGACCCTGAACCTGTTCATGGACTATCCCTGGCCGGGCAACATCAGGGAGCTGAAAAATGCGCTGGAGTATGCCTTTGTGGTGGCGGACACCACCTTTATCGGGCGACACCACCTTCCCAGGCACCTGACGGATGATAACATCCCGGACCAGGCACCTGGTTTTCTCAGGGACACACCCCCCTCTGTACCTGATGAAAAAACCGCCCTGATCCAGGCATTGAAACAGGCAAACGGCAACCAGACCCAGGCGGCCCGGCTGCTCAACATCACCCGGGTGACGGTGTGGAACCGCATGAAAAAACACGGCATCGACCTGAAGCGGGTGCTGTCGGCATAGGCTGTTTGTTTGACAAATTTTTCTTTAGAACATCAGTGGATCACAAAAAAAATTTACGCATCCTGTATCTGCGCAGAAATCTCAAACCGGGGCGGGTTGAGGATATTGCGTTTCACCGTGCACAGACCCGCGGTTTTCTCCACTGCTGATCTGTATTTTTTCGGAAATCCGGGCGGCAGGCTGATCTGGATATGAACGGTTTCAATAAGGTGGGTCTGTTCATTTCTGTCAAAGGAAAGGGACATTTTCATGCCCGTGGTATCGATGTTACGCTCTTCGCAAAAGTATATCACATAAATGCCGGCACAGGTTCCCATGGCAGACAAAAACAGATCAAAGGGTTCCGGTGCACTGCCGTCTCCCCCCTCATCTTTGGGTTGATCTGTTTCAATTGAGAATCCTTTGTACAGGGAAACAACCTTTTTATTACCGGGAAATGAAATCTCCATGGTCATCAGCACATCTCCTTTATCAATGGCATATCAACACTAGCGTTCAACATCAGACGTCAAAATATCCTTTTTTCCCTTTTTTGTAAAATCAATCTTCATCGCTGTTGGGCAGGAATCCCGGGACAGCTCCTGGCGGTATCAAGCTGTCCCAGGATCCCTATGGCAGTTCAGATTCTGGAGGTAAGTAAATGCCTTTACTCTATCTGATCACCGCCAATTCAGCAATGCATAGTTTGTGCCATACCACATTAATATATACCTGTTTTTTCCACGGGCACCGTAATCCTCGATCAGACCACGATTTCAAAAACAGCAGTGATGAATCGGTCGGCAAGTATGGCTGCCGTAGATCCCCCGTAGCAAATAGAACAGATCCCAGACCCCTGAAACCGTTACCCTTTCATATTGGTAACGTTATATAACGTCACACCAATCATGATACCATAGGCAACAGCCGCCATTCACAAACCGTTGCAAACATGCAAACCCCGTTGTTTGATAGATATGAAAAACGCGACTGTCTTTTCATTCAGTGTGTGGCAGGGAATTTGCAATTTCAAACCCAGGACAATTTTTACCGCAATCATTATTGTAAGGAGAGGACCATGCATGCTACGATTCAAAAACCCATAGACGAAATTATCCGCCATATCCAGCCCAAAGAAAAAGTGTTTGTGGTGGGATGCAACAACTGCGCATGGAAATGTCATTCCGGCGGCGAAGATGAAACAGAAGTGATGGCCAAACGTCTGTCCGACAGGGGAATCGATGTGGTAGGGTATACTGTGCCCGGCCCCCGGGGCATGTCTTTGTGCAAGCTGTCCAATACCAGAAAAGTGTTGCGGGAAGACTATGCCGAACAGGTCGAAGTGGCGGATTCATTCCTGGTGCTCGGGTGCGGCCAAGGGGTTCACACCGTGATTGATGCCACAGAGGACGCCATGGTGCATCCCGGATGTGACACCATTTTTGGCGGGGAAACCGTTTCCGACACAGACATTGAAGAATTCTGTTCCCTCTGCGGTAAGTGCGTTATTGAATTTACCGGCGGGCTTTGCCCCATGACCCTGTGCGCCAAACAGCTGCTCAACGGACCGTGCGGAGGGGCTGAAAACGGACATTGCGAAGTGGATGCCGACCGGTCCTGCGGATGGATCCTGATCTATGAGCGCCTCAAAAAGCTGAACCGCACCCACCTGCTGGATCCCTTTCAACCCCCGAAAAACAATGCCAGATGGGGTCGGCCCCGATCCCTGAAGGTCAGCCCCTTCCAGGCAACCTTTTATGCAAACGGCACCCGTGTCACCGTGAGCAACCAGGATTAGGCCCTGCATCGTCCATAACACTTACCCACAGCTTATCCACACGAGAATATAAGGAGTTTTTCATGAAACTGACAACTTTATTCGACAAAGGTGATTTTGTTATTACCGGCGAAGTAGGCCCTATAAAAGGCGCCATCAACAGGGACAAAAGCATTGAACCGGGGTGTGCCATAGAAGCCCTGTCATTGCAGCAGCATGTCCATGCGGTGAACGTCACCGACAATCAGTCTGCTGTCATGCGGCTAGGATCCCTGGCCGCCAGTGTCCGGCTCAAAGCCGCAGGCATTGAACCGGTGTACCAGCTCACCTGCCGGGACAGAAACCGACTGGCCCTGCAGTCCGACCTGCTCACCGCCTATTCCCTCGGCATTGACAATGTGCTGCTTCTCACCGGGGACCACATCCATCTTGGTGATCACAAGGAAGCCAAACCGGTATTTGATCTGGATTCGGTCCAGCTCATCCAAATGGCAAAAGGGCTGAGTGAGGGGTGGGATATCACAGGCAGCCCCATTGAAAACAATATTGACATGGCATTCGCCGCGGTGGTGAACCCCAATTTTGAACCCCTGGATCTTCAGCTTATGAAAATGGGGAAAAAAATCGATGCCGGTGCGGATTTTTTCCAGACCCAGGCGGTGTACGATCTGGGCATTTTTGAACAATTTGCTGAAAAAATCCAGTCTTTTAACTGCCCTGTCCAGGTGGGTGTGGTGGTGTTGAAATCCCCTGAAATGGGCCGCTACATGAATCAAAATGTCTCAGGCATCCATGTGCCGGAACACTGGATTGAAGAAATCGGATCTGTGGAAAAAAAAGACCGTAAGAAAAAGGCCGCTGAAATGACCGGCCGATTTTTACAGCAGATAAAACCCCTGGTACAGGGGGTCCATATCATGCCCCTGGGATGGACAGACATTGTTCCGGACATCCTTGATTATGCGGAAATACGCAAATAAACACCCTGCCCCGCATATAGGAAGCTGGGCGATCCCCGGCCCGGCTTCCTGTCCTCATAATGCCGCAAGGTCATGTGGTTCGTTCCATATCGATGAAGATTTCTGAAAGATTGAACCGATTTGCGGCATCAAAGTGTATCAGCGGGTCATTAATTTTCAGCAACCATTTCTGGATATTTGCCATAGGCATGCCAGGTTTTTGATTGTTCTATGCAGCACGCTTTCCCGGGCCTTGCCCCTGGTGGTGTCCTGTGCCCGGCTCGAGATCTGCGGGTGCCTGTCTGCATAAGAACAGTGAAGTGCAGCCACCCGCTATCTGTTTGGGATCATCCCGGCAAATTTTTACCAGGCTCCCTCCGGATCTGACGGTCCGTTCACAGGACACCACCAGGGGCTCCCCATAGCGGGTACGCTGCTATGGCAACTATCCAGACCATTTAATAAAGCTTGACAATCAAGCAGCTTTCCCTGTATGTTGCTATTAAGGTAGCAACTATTAATTTTTTACCGTCCATTTTTGTCAGGAGTGCCACAGTGGAAGACAGATCCAGACTCAGGGACCTTGGATTTTCCCAGTATGAGGCCGCCTGTTACATGGCCCTGGTGGGAAACCATCCGGTGAACGGCTCCCGGCTGAGCAAGATATCCGGCATTGCCAGGTCCCGGATTTATGATGTGCTGCGCAGTTTGACAGCCAAAGGGTTTGTCGTTGAAGTCAACACCGGCCTGTATGCACCCCTGCCGGCAGATGAACTGGTGCGGCGGCTGCGGCACAATTTTGAAACCACTATCCAGGCATTTGAAAACGAAATCGCCAAGGCAGGGCGGCAGGATGTTTTTGAATTCATTTGGACGTTAACCGGGTATGACAATGTCATGGAAAAAGCCCGGCACATGATCCAGGATGCAACAACAGAAATTTATGCCCGGCTGTTTCCCGAGGCGGACCGACACCTGAGCAATGACCTTATCCAGGCGGAAAAAAGAGGGGTGGCCATCCGGTATATTGCCATGGGAGACATTCCCCACAGATTTGCGGTACAGGTCACCCATCCGGACCATGAAAATCTCATCCAGACCATCGGGGGGCGGTCTTTTGACATCATCACCGACAAGAACGAAGCCCTGGTGGGCATTTTTGAAGTGGGAAACGAAGATGCTTCCCCCATCAACTGGACCCGGAACCAATGGTTTGTGGTGGCCAACCGAGACAGCCTGCGCCACGATTTTTACCACTGTTTTCTGGAAAAAACCCTGGACAGACACCAGGGCCTGACAGATGAAGAAACCCAATTGTACCAACTCATCAAAAAAGACAATTAAGGAGAAAGGGCCATGACCAGCATGAGAAAAATTCATTATTTTGACGGGTTTTCCAATGAAAGTGACGACACCATCTTTCATCTGGAACAAGATTTCGGGGCCCACCATTATGAAAGAATCCATGTGGTGGTGCGGCATGCCAAAGGCTGCTGGCTCACCGACGACAAAGGCAAAAAATACCTGGACTGCCTGGCAGCCTATTCTGCAGCCAATCCCGGCCACCACCACCCCACCATCACCAATGCGGTCATGGATGCGTTGATCGGCAATTATGCCTCGGTATTGTCCAATGTGGTGTTTACCGATCCGCTGGGTATTTTTCTGTCCGAGGCGGCAAAGTTCGCCCCCCAGATGGCCCCGCGCTTCGGCAATCACGGCAACAAGGTGCTGCCCAAAAACGGCGGAGTGGAGTCGGTTGAGACCGCCATCAAAGCCATGCGCTACTATGGATTCAAGCAGAAAGGTATCCCGGACGGCAAGCAGGAGATCATTGTGTTCAACAACAATTTCCACGGCCGCACCATTTCCGTGGTTTCTTTCTCCTCAAAGAAAAAGAACCATGAAGGATTCGGCCCCCTGACACCGGGGTTCAAGTCTGTTGAATTCGGCAATATCGAAGCGGTGAAAAACGCCATCACCCCCAACACCTGCGGTATCCTGGTGGAGCCGTTCCAGGGAGAAGGGGGCATGCGTATTCCCCCCAAAGGGTTTCTGGCCGGACTGCGGGCCCTGTGCGACGACAATGACCTGCTGCTCATGGCAGATGAAATCCAGGTGGGCATGGGCAGAACCGGCAAAAAATTCTGCTTTGAGCACGAAAACATCGTGCCGGACGGTGTAATTCTAGGCAAAGCCCTCTCCGGCGGCCTGGTCCCGCTGTCGGTGTTCATCACCAATGCAAAACTCATGGACACGGTATTCTCCAAAGGATCGGACGGTTCCACCTTCGGGGGCTATCCTTTGGCATGCGTTGCCGGTACCGCCTCTCTCAAGGTGTTTGAAGAGGAAAAACTGGCGGAACAGGCCGCAAAAAAAGGAGAGGTCCTTAAAAAACGTATCCAGGCGATCGGGGAGCGGTCCCCCCATGTGAAGGAGGTCCGGGGCAAAGGACTTTTCATCGGTATTGAGGTGAAAGAAGGAAATGCCATGGATTTTTGCCACAAACTGCTGCAGCTGGGGCTTGTGGTCAATGACAGCCATGGACACACCATCCGGATCTCACCGCCTTTGGTGATCAATGAGGCGGAAATGGATTTCATGGTGGACCGGCTGGAAAAAGCCCTGATCGACTGAGCAGCATCCCCCTCATCCGCTGGATTTACTGACAGAGTTCAACAGAAATACCGAGTTGATCAATAGGATGCTTGACATGGTTCAGTTTATGATTTATTAATGAATCATGATAACATTGAATATACATGAGGCAAAAACGCACTTATCCCGCTATCTTGGAAAACTGGCAAAAGGGGAAGTGATCATTTTGTGCAAACGCAATGTTCCTGTTGCCGAGATCAGAGGCATCCCCTCCAGGAACGTAAAATCACAACGCCCCATAGGCTTGGCCAAAGAGGATTTTACAGTGCCGGAATCTTTTTTCGATCCATTGCCCGAAGAGATGTTGGCCGCCTTTGATGGTGAAACTGAGTGAAAATCCTTTTGGATACCTGTACCTTTCTTTGGATCATTACAGATGATGTCAGACTTTCTTCCAAAGCAAAAACGCTTTTTGGTGCTTCGGAAAATGAGGTTTTCCTCAGTGTGGTATCAACCTGGGAAATTGCCGTAAAATATAAACTGGGGAAACTCCCACTGCCAATTTCCCCAGACCAGTATATCCCCCGAAAAAGGGAACAACACGGCATTGACTGTCTCCTGCTGGATGAACAAGCGACGCTGTATCTGCCCAAACTCCCGGATCTTCACAGGGACCCGTTTGACCGTATTCTCATTTGTCAGGCCATTATTCAGGGCATGTGCCTGCTGACACCGGATCAGCTGATTAACCAGTATCCTGTCCATACGCAATGGAAATGATGTTTCATTTTTTTCACCTTTTTGCCTCAAGGAAGAACGCACCATGAAACACCGCGGTTATTACGGCCCTTTTGGCGGCGCGTTTCTGCCGGAAATCCTGGTTCCCACCTTTGATGAACTGGCAGCGGCCTTTGAAAATGCCCGAAATGATCCTGACTTCTGGCGCCAGTACCAGCACCTGATGGCGGAATATTCCGGCCGGCCCACGCCCTTGACCTTTGCCGCCAACCTCACCCGGCATTTCAAGGGGGCAAAAATCTATATCAAGCGTGAAGACCTGAACCACACCGGTGCCCACAAAGCCAACAATGTCATGGGCCAGGGATTGCTGGCCAAAAAAATGGGAAAAACACGGGTGATCGCCGAAACCGGTGCAGGGCAGCACGGGGTGGCCTGCGCCACCATGGCGGCCAAATTCGGATTTGACTGCACCATCTACATGGGGGAAAAGGATGTGATGCGCCAGCGGCCCAATGTGTTCTGGATGGAACAGCTCGGGGCAAACGTGGTGCCGGTGACCGACGGCACCAAAATCCTCAAGGATGCCATCAACCAGGCATTCCGGGACTGGGTGACTCATATGGACACCACCCATTATGTGCTGGGAACTGCCTGTGGCCCCCACCCGTTTCCGGAGATGGTGGCCTGGTTCCAGTCCATCGTTGGTATGGAGGCCCGTCAGCAGATTCTGGACCGGCAAGGCTGTCTGCCGGAGCGGGTCTATGCCTGCGTGGGCGGCGGCTCCAATGCCCTGGGCCTGTTTTCCGGTTTTATGGAAGATCCGGTGGAGCTGGTGGGGGTGGAGGCAGGTGGCAAAGGGGTTGACACCGGATGTCACGCAGCCCGGCTGTCTTCTGAAGATGCCAGCCCGGGCATCGCCCAGGGATACAAAACCATTTTTCTCCAGGATGGTGACGGCCAGATGAAAGAAACCCATTCCATCTCCGCAGGTCTGGATTATGTAGGGGTATCCCCCATCCTGGCCCACATGCATGAAACCCAAAAAGCCCGGTTTGAAAGCACCACAGACATTGAAGTGGTGGAAGCCCTGAAGCTGACCATGAAAACCGAAGGCATTATCCCGGCCCTGGAATCGGCCCATGCCTTTGCCGGGGCGTTCAGAGAGGCTTCTGCCCTGTCCGGGGACCAGGCCATTATCATCAACCAGTCCGGCAGGGGAGACAAGGACATCTTTACGGTGGCCGACGCCCTAAATGATCCGGACTGGAAAAAATTCATTCAGACAAAGGCGGCACAATATCATGCTTGAGACCTATATCCGGGAGAAACAAAAGCGCAAACCACTGCTGCTGATGACCCATATCGTCATGGGTTACCCCTCTTTTG
>DATFJY010000067.1:0-6795 GCA_035268905.1 Desulfotignum sp. | reverse complement strand
CATGTTCACCCGGGACAAGGTGGGATGGGTCAAACTTGGTGATGCAGTTCCCATCTGATGCCGGAACATCTGTCCCGGTCTGCGGTCCCCGGACCGAAACATTTGACCAAACATTGAATCTGGTTTATTATATAAATAACGAACACCATCTCTGGCCGGACGAATACGCAAAACTGCTGCTCAGAATTCTGAACACCATCGGCAAACACGGAAACGCCGTCATCCTGGGCAGGGGGGCTAACTGCGCCCTGGCAAAGATTAACGCCCTCAAGGTAAGAATCGTAGCCCCGGATGCCGTGCGGCGCAAATACCTCCAGAAGACGCAAAACCTTTCCTATGAAGATGCGGAAAAACGGATGCACAGTACAGATGCCAACCGAACCGCCTTTGTCCGGCGCTACTTCAACAGCGATGCCACGGATCCTGCCGGCTACGACCTCATCCTGAACACCGGTTTTCTGTCCGTTGACAAGGCTGTCCAGGTTATTCAATGCGCCATCAGCGCCGGTTGATAATGGATCTGGAACAGTTTACATGCTTCCGGTGCCGGGATTTTCCTTGTAAATGGCGGTTTTCCGGGTGTGGGCAGTGCTGCGGACGGGCCAGATCCCGGGCGGAAAAAAAGCTGTGAACACATCCGCCGGCACCTACGTCCTGATCCTTCACAACAAACAGGTACAAACCATTGCCGTGGGAAAACTGGGCACATTCTCTTTTCCCCGGGGGTATTTTGTTTACACCGGCTCCGCCTTCGGCCCGGGAGGATTGCCCGCACGGGTGGGCCGTCACCTGAAGCCGCACAAGCCTTTGCGGTGGCACATCGACTACCTCACTGCGTGTATTCCCGTTATCCGGATCTGGCAGACCCGGCACCCAAAAACCTGTGAATGCCCCTGGGCAGGCTATTTTCAAACACTTGGCGGCAGCATCATTGTCCCCGGTTTCGGCGCCTCTGACTGCCGGTGCTGCACCCACCTGTTTTTCTTCAAAAAAATGCCGAAGCTGTCAACCTTCCGGAAACTGACCGCACCGATTCGGGTGCAGTCCCGGAAAACCGACATATCCGGGCCAACCGCATATCCCGGCATATGACAAAAAAAGGGCTGTTTCACCTCCCATTGTCTTGTAATTATGCAAAAGATAAACTAAAAATAACATTTACCATGAAAAAAACACATAAAGGACATACCCGATGACAACTGTTGAAATCGATGCCGGCATCTGCGGCTTTGTTACATATGTTTATGCGGAAAAGACAACCGGATACAAGGCAACCTTCAGACTGGAAAGCCAGTGCCCCAACTGGCAGAAAGTAAATAAGCTTCTCGGGGACAAAGAGATTGATCTGATGGCAGAACTGTTCAAAAACAAACAGACCGGAGCGGTCCATTCCACCATACTGGAGACTTCATTAAAAAACATCCCCCATATTTCCTGCCCTGTCATATCCGGCATCCTCAAGGCCCTGGAAGTGAGCGCCGGACTGGCTTTGCCAAAGGATGCATCCATCTGTTTCAAAGAATAGCACAGCGGCTGCAACCTTTTCTGACAGCTATTCCTTCTTATGGGACCGTTAAACACCATGACAAATGCAAAAACAGGAAAACCCATGACGCAGACAGCCAGTGACGTCATGCCCCCCCTGCTGCATCTGGGGCATCTTTCAATCGGCACGCCTTTGTTTTCAGACCATGACAAAGATGGATACCCGGACCGCATCCACTTGTCTATTGGCACTGCCCCGAAGATGAACAGCGGCCCGGTATGGGCCGGCCTGATCAATCTGGCCGCCCGGCTGAACATTGAATCCTGCGGTTCAGGCATCACGCCGCCGGTTCCCTGCACCCGGGGGGAAGCCGGGATGCTGCATGTGGACAGGCCCAGCAGAAGGGTTTCATGGGCCGCCTGCCTGGAAAAGAACCGCCAGGGCGGATGGCAGCTTTCAGGCCACAGCCCCCGGGCAATGAAACAGATGCTGGATGCCCTTGCCACAGGCGCCATATCAGTTGATGCAACACAGGCTGTCCGGCTTGAATTGGCAAAAGAGGGGGAGGCCAGCGGCCGGATGTTTGATCAGAACGGCAGGAATGCAGGTTTCCAGGTACCGGATGTCTGCGGAGACAATCCCAGACCTTCCCCGCAGGGCCTTGTTATTTCCGATCCCATTGCTTTTGATATCACCTCCCTGGCCGACCTTCTGCTGCCGGCAGCAGACCAGGATCCCCGCAGTTCCCGGCTGGCCTTGAACCTGAATCTGCCCCAGATCCTGTCTGCCACCTGCGGCCGGGCGCTGTTTTCCCTCATAAGCGCTGCATCCGCCCGTGCCACGGAACTGACCCTTCCTTTGGCCCATGTGGGATCCTGTCCAGGAGATGGGCTGTGTCTGGCCATCGAAGAAAACACCCTGGCTGAAGCCAGGATCAGCCGCTGTGACACTAACCTGAAAGCCGCCGGCAGAACCAGGGAACTTGCAGCCCTGATCCGGGAGGTGACCCGCCTGTGGTTCGAAACAGATGCCCCCGGCGGTGAGGCCCTGGAATCCTGGAAAAAAAAGCTTTACAATGCCGCCCATCTGGCAGCCGGCACCCGGGTCAACCAGCCTGACAAAGAAAATGTGGCAAAGGGGAAACCCATAGAACGCCGCATAACCATGGCAGGGGAAAAGTCCCGGATTCTGGATCAGGCCGCCGCAATCCCCGTGGGCAGCGGCCCGGTTCAGTGCCGGGCATTTACTGGGGGACCATATCAGGAGCGCCTGGCATTCAAACACCAGCTGGACCATGTGCTGAAACAAAAAGGATATGCACCGGAGACCGTGGTGCTGCGGACCCACAAACCCGCTGTCAGCTGGCTGCTGGAAGCGGTGGAGCCCGCCCTGCCCCGGGAGGCCTGCTTTCTGAAGATCAGCTGCCGCGCCTTCTGCCGCACCGGGCAACTGGAACCCCGGGCCAGATGGATACATGAGATGTATCCGGCACCGGATATCATCTGTGATCGGCGGGGCTGGCAGGCAACCCAAGTTGAGATGATACTGGATGATACCCAGGCATCTGATTACACGGTGACCGCCTGGGACGCTGCCGGCCGGGTCATTGCCGAATACTCTCTGAACCCCCTGGTATCTGCAATTGCCTATACACTGGAAAAACGGGAAGAACAAACAGTCTATCCCATCCAGGCCGGGTTCGAGATTCTCAGGGAGGGCCGGATGGTCCATCAATGCGCTGTTCCCACGGACAGGGAACTTTTCTGGCAGCGGTTCCAGAAAAAATGGCTGCCCGTGATGTCGGCGGCCATGGTCCGCATGCTGCCCGGATTACAGCAGTGTAACGCCCTGGCCTTCTGGGAAGAAATACAGATTGAGGTTGCCATTGATGATAACCAGGAATCTGTCGGACTGGCCCAGGAACGCATCGCCCCCTTGGAGGCCCTGCATGAAGACCTCTATTTCGGCCTGCTGGCTTTTATGGAGACGTTCCGTCACAAACATTGCCCGGGCAGCGTAATGCAGCTGGGACAGATTGTTCCCCTGATGCGCGCCGCCGGCGGCACAAAGCCCTGGGCCCGCCTCCGGTTGAAACCGATGCGCGCCCCTGTTTCCCCTCCCCTGCCCACGCCGGTGATAGACCATATCGGATACAGCCGCGGCACACTCTTCATGGACTTTGTCCAGGACAGCCCCCTGTTATCCCCGGCTGAAAAAGAACGGTTCTGTGCGGCTGCCAGGTCCAGGGGCTGCAGGTTGAGCCCCCATGAAAAGGGAGTTCGCTACACCGCCCGGCCAGCGCGGAAAACAGCGCCCTTTTCACCCAGTAAAGCTATTGCCGCCCCGGATCTCCAGTCTATTCCCTCTGGTGAAACCGTCCGGGCATGGACCAGGGACCTGTCCGGCCGTCCAGGCATGCGGTTGTGGTACGCCGGGACCAGCCTTTTGGGAAGGGATATTTTGGCTGTGGAAGCCACCGCCGGAAACATGCCGGCCCGGCGGGCCCGGCTGCTCAAGCCCACCCTGCTGGTCAATGCCCGGCACCATGCCAATGAGGTGTCCGGCACCAATGCCGCCATGGCCCTGCTCCATGCACTTGCAACCTTCGGCACGACTGCAGGCGTGACGGCCCGGGTCAACCTGGTGGTGGTGCCCCTGGAAAACGCAGACGGGGTGGACACCCTTGAAAAAATGCTGCCGGAATCCCCTGATCATAAACTGCATGCCGCCCGGTATAATGCCCTGGGCATGGAATATTATGACCAGTACTTTATTCATAACACCCGGTTCAGTGAAGCACGGGTAAAAGCCCGGCTGTTCGAACGGTGGCTGCCCGAATACATGATCGACCTGCACGGTGTTCCCAGCCATGAATGGGAACAGCCCTTTTCCGGGTATATCAATCCACGGTTCAAGGAACACTGGATTCCCCGTTCGTTTATCTATGCCATCCTGCCCTTTTACGACGAGAACAGCCATCCGGGCAGCCGGGAAGCGGCAGCACTGGCCAGGGAGATGTCCGCCGCCCTTGAAACCCAGACAGATATGGTAGCCTTGAACCAGCAGATATTTGACCGGTACCGCCGGTATGCCAAGGCGTTTACACCCAAAGTGTACGACGCGGACATGGCCGGATCTCTGGTGGTGACCCCCACCTGTGACCGCATCCGTAAAATAAATTTTGCCAATCGGAAATGGCCCCTGGTAAAAAGTGAAATCATCACCGAAGTACTGGATGAAGTGGCCACAGGACCCTGGCTGGAGCGCTGCGCCCGGGCCCATCTGGTAATTATCGATACTGTGCTCAAAAGAATGTGCAAAGAAAAAAAAGCCATGCTGATACAAAAAGAAAAACCCGGCTTCGTGACCTTTGCCTGGCAGCGCCAGGCATAATGTTCCTCTTGACATTTTCCGTGAACATCCTTAGATAAAGGTGACTTCCAACAATAAAGAAGCGTGCCGCCTCCGGTCATTTGCCCCGGTTTCCGGCACATGTGTGCCATAATCATCCAAATATAAAGGAGAGACGTATGAAACGGTTATTGGTAGTGTTTCTGGCATTATTTTTCATGCTGCCGGCAGGTGTCCTGGCTTCCCAGGCTGATACCCTGATCTGGGGACGCGGCGGTGATTCAGTAAATCTGGACCTGGCCCAGGCCACGGACGGGGAATCCATCAAGGCAGGCATTCAGGTATTGGAAAACCTGGTAATCTTCGGCAAGAACAGCATGGATGTGGAACCGCAGCTGGCTGAATCCTGGTCCGTTTCCGAAGACGGCCTCACCTGGACCTTCAAGCTGCGCAAAGGGGTGACATTTCACGATGGTGAACCCTTCAACGCCCAGGCAGTCTATGATTCCTTCGCCCGGATCATCGATGAGACCCATCCGCTGCACGGGTACGGCAAATGGCGTTACCTGAGCCTGTCTCTGAAACCGGTCACAGCCATCAACGTGGTGGATGACTTCACCATCCAGCTGGTGACGGAAAAGCCCTTTGCCCCGCTTCTCAACAATCTTGCCCTGTGGCTGTGCCCCATCCTGTCCCCCAAAGCCATGCATGAATACAAGGATCAGATCGGTCAGAACCCCGTGGGCACCGGTCCCTTTAAATTCGTCAAATGGGTGAAGGATGACCAGATCGTGTTTGAACGCAATGATGACTACTGGGGAGAAAAAGCCAAGGTCAAACAGATTGTCCTCAAATCCATCCCTGAGCCCTCTGCCCGCCTGATGGCCCTGCAGTCCGGGGCTGTGGACATTGCAGACGATCTGGATCCGGACAGCATCAAGCTGGTGGAAAAAGATTCCGACCTGGCCATTATCAAACGGCCCAGCGTGAATGTGGGCTACCTGGCCCTGAATACGGAAAAACCGTATCTGAAAGACCCCAAAGTACGCATCGGCCTGAGCCATGCCATTGACAAAAACACCATTATTCAGGCTATTTTCCAGGGTATGGCCATCCCGGCCAAAAACCCGTTTGCCCCGTCCATCTGGGGCTACAACGATGCTATAGAACCCTATGGATATGACCCTGCCAAGGCCACAAAGATGCTCAAGGAAGCCGGGTTTGATTTCAGTCGGGAACTGGAATTGTGGGCCATGCCGGTGAGCCGGGCCTATATGCCGGACCCGGTGAAGACGGCTGAACTGATTCAGGCCTACCTGGCAGCTGTGGGTGTAAAAGCCAAAATTGTGCGCATGGACTGGGGAACATACCTTAAAAAGACCTCCAACGGCGAGCATGACATGTGCATGCTGGGATGGCTGGGGGGCAATGCCGATCCGGACAACTTCCTCTACGGCCTGCTGTCTGCGGATACAGCCGAAACTCCAGGCGCCTCCAATGTGGCCCTGTGGAAAAATGCCGAATTCACCGAACTGTGCAAAGAAGCCCAGGTGATCTTTGACAAAGAGAAACGGGCCGCCAAATATATGAAGGCACAAGAGATTGCCCATAAAGAAGCCCCCTGGATTCCCCTGGCTCATACCACTATCGTCCGCTGTTATAACAAGCGGCTGGACAATGTGCCCCTGCGGCCCAACGGGCTCAACAGCTTCCAGATGGTCAGCAAAAACTAAGTCCGTTGTAATCAATGACACTGGGATACATATCAAAGCGGCTGTTTCATCTGGCCCTGATCATGTTCGGGGTCTCCGTGGTGGTCTTCCTGATGCTCAGGATGATTCCCGGGGACCCTGCCCAGCTGCTTTTGGGTGAATTTGCCAGCCCGGAGGAACTGGCACGCCTGCGGGAACAACTGGGACTCAACCAGTCGCTGTTCACCCAGTTCTGGATTTATATCA